>JAFTGE010000080.1 GCA_017458085.1 Oscillospiraceae bacterium | reverse complement strand
GTAAACAACACCAATATCTACTTCACAGCCGCGGACGCGCAGTTCATTGTACAGGATATTCTCCATGATGTGCGTCATCTCCTGCTGCCGGAAGCCGATTCGGGCGTTGCGCAGGCCGAGATCATCGCAGTAATACTTGTTGGGGTAGTCGAAATAATCTTTGCCCTTCACGTCATAGCGGCGGCATTCCTCAAAGAGATAGGCGTCCGCCAGATGGCCGATGTAGGCCGTGACCGTGTTAGGCGCGACGGTGTTCTCCCCGGCGCGCTTCTGCCGGGAGTTCAGGGCGTTTGCGATGTTGTTCGGATTGGTCAGTGACCCGACCGAGGAACAGAGCAGATCCAGCGTCGCAGCCAGCACATCCTCTCGCTTGATCTTTTTGCGCTCCACGATATCTTTCAAATAGACCTCGGAAAAGAGCGATTTCAGGTAATTCATTTTCGCCGTGTCGTCCGGCCGCGAGAGGATCAGCGGCATGCCGCCGAAAAATGCGTAATCCTCAAAAGCCTCGGCCTTGTCGCCGCCCACTGCCGTATAATACTCCGCGAAGCGGAGCGGGTGAACGCGGATCTCGTCGCTGCGGCCGCGAAACTCCGTCAGGATATCGCTGGACAGCATGCGGGAATTGCTGCCGGTGACGTAGATATCCAGATTAGGAAGCGATTTTAGGTCGTTAAGCGCGTCGTAGAAGGTGATCTTTTTCCCGTTCGGGTTGTATGGATTCGGCACCTCATCGGACATCTGGATCTCGTCCACGAAAAGATAATAGCGATCCGACTGTCCCTCAACCCGTTCACGAACAGCCTTTGCCAACTCCAGCGGGTTACGATAGCGGATATCCTTGGCCAGATCGAGCTCATAGCTGAGGATGTGATCCTCGGCAACGCCTTGCTCCAGCAGATGCCGGTTGAAGATCGTGCGCAGAAGATAGGACTTGCCGCAGCGCCGGATGCCAGTGATAACCTTGACCTGTCCATCCCACATATAGGAGATAAGACGGTTTAGATAGATGTCGCGTTTAATATCCATAACGCCCTCCGTTGAGAATTTAGCTATATTATTATGCAACTTCTCAACCGATAGCATACACCCTTTCTTTTCCCCTGTCAACACAGCCATTGAAAACTGGCCAAAGATATTAATCTACTTTTCAATAGTTTCCTCTCGGCAAATATATCTGCCGGATTCTCCCGAAAGCAAGAAAATCCGGCCGAGTTCTATCCAATTACTATTTCACTCTGTTCACAACATAGGGATTAGTAAAATAGTCTGCAACTCGTGTATAAAAATACTTATAGTCTTCGCTGCTATTTATAGTCACACCCAAGTCGGTAATATCAACATGGTATGTCTTCATTAATAAATTTCGACATTGTCTGCCATCAACATATTTGCCATAATACTCACAGTCTTCTTTTTCATCAATCAAGCATGCCTGCCTACTTCTTTTCTGCGCTTCTAATAACTCCGTTTTGCCACAAAAATCGCTATTGTTTTGTTTGTATTCTAAAAGCCACCATAAATCGGCCTCTGAGAAATCCATCCCTAGGCCAAGAATGTAAACATCGCCCAAAACAAATGCGTCAACCCAACTCCCAATCTTTTGAGGCTTCTTTTGCTTTATGTTTCTTTTGAACTCGGACGTTTTTCCACTTGATCTTACCTGACCAGAATAATCGCCATCGGTACTTTGACCTCCCCCGTCCAAACGTTCAATACATCGCTTTAGAATCTTTCCATAATAATAGCTACCGATAATCATGCTGTCCGGCTTTCTGGCTTCGCCGTGTATATGCCACACGGAACACTTTTCAACATAATTAAAGGTGTTTATCAAAAACTGGAGTTGTGGATGATCAACCTCGTGAAAATTCATCAATTTAGCTATCTGGTTTGGTGAAAGAGAGTTTTCATTCAGCAGAGCAGCCTCAATCTCATAGCTGTAGTTTGTTGTCAATACATAGTCAAAGTCGTTCCTTACAAGCTGATTGATATACTCTCTCATCTCGTAAGACGTTTTTGTGAAGTCATTCCAGTTAGTTTTGCGAGTATTATGATAATTGCTAGTCGCGCCCCCTTCTTTGACAATTTCTCGCATTTTTGATGCAAGCGTGTTATTAGTTAACATTGCTGCCTTTAACGGCATGGGCATATAGTATCTCTCCGCCGGTAGCGGAAATTCTTCCTGATCTTTTATTTCGTCTAACAAACCATTCCATGACATGCCCCCAAAGGCCCGATAAAGGCCGTTTCCTAACAATAATACTTTCGGGCGTTCATTGGCGTAGATGTGAAATTCTTTTTCTGCAACTTTCATTCTACCACCCTATACAACTAAAATGTCAGATTTATAGTTTTGAAAAAATGATCTCCAAATCCTCCTCGCTGGTGGGCATAGTCTCCAGCACATGGCTGTCGATGGCGTCGAGCATGATCTGCTCTTTTTCTTTGAGCCGATCATAAATGGCCCAATCCATGGACCAGAGGCCGTCGTCGGTCTGATACTCCGTTCCGAGATAGTAGTATTGCGTGTACTGCCCCTCCGGGAGACCCAGACGATGAATACGGTCCTTAGATTGGAGCAGATGCACCAGGTTGTAGCTGTACTCGAAGTACACCGCGTCATGGCAGACGCTGTGCAGGGACACAGACTCCGCCAGAGTGTGGGGATTGGTCAGCAGCACCTGGATCTCGCCGCTTCGGAAATCTGCCAAAATCTGCTGGCGTTCCTCCAGCGGCACCTCGCCGTAGACGCAGCGGCAGCGGACACCGCGCTTTTCCAGCTCTGCGGACAGGCGGTGAATGCTGTCGATGAAAATGCACCAGAGGATCACCGGCTTGCCTTCGGACGTCAGCTTTTCCGTCAACTCCACACACTTGCGGAACTTGGACGGCGTGCCGCAGCCCTCGACCAAGGCCCGGATCTCTCCGCTGTAATCGGCATAGTCGATCTCGTCTGCCTCCACGCTGTCGTCCAGCAGGTATTCAAAGTCCTTGAGACTCAGGCTTTCCAGCAGCGCACGGGGATTGGATTCCAGCTGCAAAATACGGATCAGCAGCGCCAGCTTGTTCTTCTTATACTTCATGGACAGGATCTTCAGGATCCTGTTTTCGTCTTCTCCGGCATTTGTCGGCACCATCGTGTCGGGATTGGCACGTGGCACGCCCAGCTGATCCTTGGTGGTGCGGCAGAAAAAGGGCTGCAGCTTGTCGTTGACGGCCTGCACATCCTGTGCGGCTGGCTTGCGCAGCTGAGCAGGCGTAAAGCCGAAGAACTCCTCGTACTCATAGGGGAAGAGAATATGCAGCAGATTGTAGATATCCGTATAGGCGTTGGGCAACGGCGTTCCGGTGAGGGCGACCACATAGGCCGCGTCCTGCGCGACCGCCAGCGCGTGAGAGGCATACTCCCCGCCGATGCGCTTGACCTTGTGCACCTCATCGAAGACCAGCAGGGTCTTGTCCTCGGCCAGCGTTTTGAGGATATCGTCCAGCTGACCGACAGACTCGTAATTCACCAGGATCAGGTTGCAGTTGCCGGATTCGTATTCCAGCACGGTGCGGCGGTCGCGTGTGCCTTTATAGGCCGCGTCGTGGATGTTCAGCACCTCCAACGGCTCCTTGACGCCGAAGCAGGCCGTAAACTCGTCCATCCAGGAGCCGAAGGCATTCTTCGGGCAGATGACCAGAATGCGCTTGCAGAGCCCCTTGGCCGCGAGATAGGCGTACATGCCCAGCACAGAGGCCGTCTTGCCGGAGCCGGGCACGGAGAAGTTGGCCGACTTCTGCATGGAGCACATAAAGAACGAGTCCCACATCTGTCGCTCCCGCAGAGGACGCACCATGCGGCTGTCCACGACGGTTTTGTATTTCTCATAGCGCTCGGCCAGCTTGGCATCGTGGGCTTTCAGCTCGGCGCCCAGGCGGGAGCGGATCTCGATGTGCATCTCCCGCGCATCGATGTAATCCCGCAAGGCGTTGGACACGGTAAAGGGCTGCTGCCGCTTTTCGGCCTCATGGGAGACAAGCTCTATGACCTTTTTATAATCCAGATAGGTCAGGGCCGGCTTGAAGCGCAGAAAGCCGGGTAGCGCCTCCTTCACATAGCGGCGCAGAAAGAGCTTGTAAAACCCGCTTGCGAGAAAGGCGTCCGTCTCCTCCGGCGCAAGGCGCATCAGCAGCGCGCCGTCATAGTCCAGCAGCCACATCAGAGATTCTCCCGCAGCTCGGCGATCAGGGCCTCCAGGCGGTCAAGCTGCCGCTCAAAGCGCCGCAGCTCGCTGTCGTTCATCTTGAGCAGGATGTTGGCGTCGATCTCGTCCAGAAAATTGGAAGCTTTTTCAGCCAGCTGAATGGGACGGTTGCGGGTCTCGGTTTTCTTGACCTTGGTCGTGGCCTTTTCCAGCGAACGATCCAGCGCTTCTGTGATCTCCGTATTGGTACGGATCTCCTCGCGGATCTTCTCGCTGGTCACCTTGCCGACGGGTGGCAGGCTGTCCACCACCTGCATGGCCAGCTCCTGCTGCTCGGAGAGGAATTCCTCCTGATACTCGCTGCCTACGATG
>JAFTGE010000079.1 GCA_017458085.1 Oscillospiraceae bacterium | reverse complement strand
GGGGAGAAAGCTATGGGTTTATTCCCGCAACTTTTTCCTGTTCGCATGACATTCCCTGCGCAATGCGCCCCCCTATCTTTCTTTTCGTTCTTGCACGAAAAGAAAGACAGCGCCGCGCCCGGTGTAAGAAAGAAAAGGGCGCCAAACGCGCTGAACGTGGTTGCAGGATATAGGCTGGTCATCGCGATCGTCGTACATTGTGCCGGTCTGGTCCGTATCTATACCTGCCCGCGAAGCCCTTGCGCGGAAAGAAGGGCGATCCGGTATAGAGCTGTACCAGACACATGCCCTGCTTGGTATCCGCGGGCGATATGGATTGTCTTTGTAAACGATACCCGCGTTCAGCGCGCTTTTCTCTTTGGAGTTCAAGAACCGTTTCTCTTTTCTCGCAAGATAAGAAAAGAGAAATGGGTCTTGATACGCGCAGCTTCCATCGCGGCGAACAGGTGAACTGGTTGGCGAGTAACCTATATTTTTTGACCTGGGAGGATTATGGGACAGGGGATGTGTTAACATAACAGCTGTAAGGGAAAGCCGTACTAGACACGCATAAAACGCTATAAAAGCGTTTTATCGGTGGATAGTATAACAGCCCGAACACACTTGGGGGAGGACAGAAAAATGGAAAACAATGAGCAAATCATCATGGGAAGCAACTGCGGCATGGCCGCGCTTTTGATCGTGGGGCTTTTGATCGGAATCATATTCCTGATCGTGGTGCTGTGAACGGAAAGGGGCGGCCTCAATACGGGAAAGCGCACTCTAATCGCTGTAATCCGCGTCGCAGTTGATGGCGATGGTGTAGTCGGGGAAGGCGGGCTGGAGCTCGGCCTGGATCGAGCGGCACAGGGCACCCTTATCCTTGACGGTAAAATCAACAAGAATGTCAAAGCTTAGCAGATGATTTTCCTCGTCAAAGTATATGCCGTGGGAGCCCAGCACGCCGGGGTGCCTGGTGACAAGGTCGTTAATGTGCAGGCGATCGGACTCATGCGCGGCGTCCACCGCGTACATGCCGACCGTGAGGAAGACATGAAACCGGTCCAGTATTGCGGTCTGAATCTCCCGCGTCATGCGGTGCAGTGCCGCGGCGTCCGTGTCCGAGGAGACCTCCACATGCACCGAGCCAATGGCCGAGTCGGGGCCGTAGTTATGCAGGATCAGGTCATAGGCCCCCAGCACGCCCGGAACACGGTTGACGGCGGCCTTGATTTCCTTCGTGATGGCACTGTCAGGCCGGGCGCCCATGATGCTGTCCACGGATTCCATGAGCATTTCAAGGCCCGCCTTGATGATGAAGACGGCAATGACGGTGCCGATGATGCCGTCGAGACTGATATGGAAGATCAGCGTGATGAGAGCGCCGACAAGGGTCGAGGCGGAGAGAATGGCGTCAAAGCTTGCGTCGGAGCCGGAGGCAATGAGTGCATCGGAATTGAACTTTTCGCCCTGGGCCTTGACATAGCGCCCCAGCAGGAGCTTGACCACCACAGCCACCGCCACGATGACCAGCGTCACGACGGTGTAGTCCGGCACATCGGGAGAGAAAATCTTCTGAAGCGACTCAATGAGTGAGGTCGCGCCGGCACCGATGACAATGGCCGCGATGATGACGGCGCTGAAATACTCAATACGCCCATAGCCGAAGGGGTGCTTTTCGTCCGGCCTGCGCCGGGCCAGCTTCACACCGAGAATGGTGATGACCGAGCTCAAGGCGTCGGTGAGGTTGTTGACCGCGTCCAGCACAATGGCAATCGACCCGGCCAGCAGGCCGACCGCGGCCTTGAAGCCGGCAAGAAACAGGTTGGCGACAATGCCGACTACACTGGTACGGGTGATTTGCTTTTCGCGAGTAATGCTCTCGTTCATAATGCGGCCTCCTAAACGATAACTGTTGTTATCTTAGCACAGAAACTTTCCCGCCGCAAGGCGCGTAGAGGTTCTGCATGATAAGTTTGGCTAACACGAGCTTATGCCGTGCAGAGGAAAGAATTGAATCAGATATGAGTATCAATTGCATGGCGGGGGCTTCTGTGCTATACTATAGAAAAACTTACCGGGAGGCTGCCATGAAGATTGTCATAGCAGGAGCGGGAAAGGTCGGTTTCACCATCGCAAGCTGCCTGTGCCGCGAGGGGCATGATATCACGTTGATCGATGTGAGGCGCTCGCGACTGGACAGCGCGGCTAATGCCATGGATGTGATGGGCTGCTGCGGCAGCTGCGCCGCGCCCAGCGTGCTGAAGGAGGCTGAGGCCGGGGCGGCGGATGTGTTCATCGCGGCCACCGGCAACGACGAGGCAAACCTCGTGGCTTGCCAGTTTGCACGCCAGATGGGTGCGGGGCACACCATCGCAAGGCTCCACAACCCCGAATACCTTGAGAGCGCAGAGACGCTCAAGAGTATCATGGATCTGAACCTGGTCATCAATCCCGACCATGTCACCGCAGTGGAGATCTCCCGGGTGCTGCAGTTTCCCGCCGCCATGCAGGTGGACGCCTTCCCCGACTGCGGGATGGAGATCGTCACCTTCCGCGTGGCGGAAAGCAGCTGCCTGAACGGGGTGCGGCTGACAGAGCTCGGCAAGCGCTTCGGGCAGAAGGTACTGCTCTGCGCCGCCGAACGGGACGGCCGCTTCCTGATCCCCGACGGCAACTATGTCATTCAGGCGGGGGACAACATCTCAGTCACCGCCGCGCCCAAGGCCCTGCGTAAGTTCTTCATCTCCACCGGCGCTTATCAGAAGCCGGTGCGCCGCGTGATCATCCTCGGCGGCAGCCGCATCGCAGAATATCTGACGGGGCTGCTGGAGAGCACGGGGGTGGCGGTGACGATCATTGAGGAAAACTACGACCGCTGCCAGCAGCTGGCCGAGACGCTCAAAACGGCGGATATCGTCTGCGCCGACGGCGCCGATACCGGCATCCTCAAGGAAAGCGGACTGAACGAGGCCGACGGCTTCGTCGCCCTGACCGGCTACGACGAGGACAACATCATTCTCAGTCTCTATGCGCACAGGGAAGGGGTGGAGAAAGTGGTGTCCAAGGTCAATAACGATAAGTTCACCGAGCTGCTGCACAGCATGTTCCCGGACACGACGCTCTCCCCCAAAAACCTGGTGGCCGAACAGATCGAGGGCTATGTCCGCAGCCTGGACTACGCCTCCGACAAGAGCACCATCGAGGCGCTGTACTATCTCGGCGATCAGAATGTGACCGCTACGGAATTCTTGGTTGGCGCGGGCTCGGCCTGTGTCGGCAGGAGCCTTGCCGAGCTGCAGCTCAAGCCCGGCGTGCTGCTGGCGGCCGTAACCCGCGCGGGCAAGAGCCATCTGCCCGACGGCAAAACCGTTTTGCAGCCCGGCGATAAGGCCGTGGTGGTGACCGCCGGTGTCACGGTGGTGCGCCTGGATGACATTCTCAGGTAAAAGGCTATGAATTACCGTTTCGTTTTCAACATCCAGGGCAAGGTCCTGCTGGCGGAGGCGGCGCTGCTGCTGGCTCCGATGGCCGCGGCATTGGTTTATCACGAGAGCGCGCTGCCCTTCGTATACACGATCCTGCCGCTGCTGCTGCTCGGCGGGGGATTAAGCCTGCTCAAGCCGAAGAACACAGAGCTCTTCGCCCGGGAGGGCTTTATCTGCGTGGGACTTGCCTGGATCCTGATGTCCCTGTTCGGGGCGCTGCCCTTCGTGCTGGCAGGGGATATCCCGCGCTATGTGGACGCGCTGTTCGAGATCGTCTCCGGACTCACCACGACAGGGGCCAGCATTCTCGATAACCCCGAATCGCTCAGCCGCGGCGGAATGTTCTGGCGGCTGTTCAGCCACTGGATCGGCGGCATGGGCGTGCTGGTGTTTATCGCGGCCGTGCTGCCCGTGTCCGGGGATCACTATATGCAGATCATGAGGGCCGAGGTTCCCGGACCCACGGTCAGCAAGCTCGTGCCCCGAGTGCGCAAAACCGCGCGCATTCTGTACCTGATCTATCTGGGGCTGACGGTGCTGGAGTTCATCTTCCTGCTCTGCGGCGGAATGAGCTTTTACGACGCCATCCTCCACGCCTTCGCCACCGCCGGGACAGGCGGCTTTTCCACCCGGGCGGCCAGCATCGCGGCCTATGACAGCGTGTATATCGAGATGGTCATCGCGACCTTCATGCTGCTGTTCGGCTGCAACTTCAACATCTTCTATTTCCTGCTGCTGGGGCAGTTCGCCGCGGTGTTCAAAAGCGAGGAGCTGCGAATTTACCTCGGCATCGTTCTGGCCTCGGTGCTGCTTATCGCGGGCAATATCGCCGCCGCGGTCGGCGGCTTCGGTCGGGGCCTGCGCTACGCGTATTTTCAGGTGATGACCGTCATGTCCACCTGCGGCTTTGCCACGGCGGATTTCGACACCTGGCCCGCGCTCTCGCGCTGGGTCCTTGTGCTGCTGATGTTCGGCGGCGGCTGTGCCGGGTCGACCGCCGGCGGCATGAAGCTCTCGCGCGTCATCATCCTGGTCAAGTCCTTCTTCCACGAGCTGCGGCAGCAGATCATGCCCTCCCGTGTCAAGCGCATCTGGTTTGAGTCCAAGCCCGTCAGCGACCAGACGGTCAAAAGCGTGCAGGTGTTCTTCTTCGCGTATATGGCCATCGCGGGGCTGGTGGTGCTGATCCTCTCCTTCGACGGGACGGATCTGCTGACCAATATCACGGCCTCCATCGCCTGCATGTCCAACATTGGGCCCGGCCTGGGCGCTGTTGGCCCAAGCTG
Organism: Oscillospiraceae bacterium; assembly: GCA_017458085.1. Lineage (GTDB taxonomy): Bacteria > Bacillota > Clostridia > Oscillospirales > Oscillospiraceae > Limivicinus. Next base: position 2,173 of record JAFTGE010000079.1, on the reverse strand, counting down.
CAATTTCGGGTTTTACTCGGATCTGTCCAAGCTGGTGATGAGCCTGGAAATGCTCATGGGCCGTTTGGAGATCTTCCCTGTGATGTTCCTGCTGTCCCCCAGCGTCTGGAAGGGACGGTGAGCGCCCATGGCGGCGGAGGATAAACGCTATCATCTCGTCGACGCGCTGCGCGGTCTTGCGCTGCTGAACATGCTGGCGATGCACTTCGGCTACGACTACTTTGTGGTCTTCGGGCGCGATCCCCAGTGGCATCTGCACCCGGCGGTACATGTCTGGCAGCAGTATATCTGCTGGTCGTTCATCCTGGCCTCTGGCTTTGTGTTCCGTTTCGGACGGGAGAAAAATTTCAAACGCGGCCTGCTGATCAATCTCTGCGGGCTGGGAATCACCGCGGTCACACGGATCGCGGTGCCGGAAGAGACCGTGTGGTTCGGCATCCTCAATTTCTTCGGCTGCGCCATTTGGCTGATGATCCCGCTGGAGAAGGTGCTGAAAAAATGGAGCCCGGTGCCGGGACTTGCGGCGAGCTTTTTGCTGTTTGCGGTGTTTCGCTATGTTAACAGCGGCTATCTCGGGCTTGGCACTCTGTGGCGCGTGACGCTGCCGCAGGCGCTGTACACCACCAAAATCCTGACGCCGCTGGGCTTTCCCTATCCGGCTTTTCGGTCCAGCGACTACTTCCCGCTGCTGCCGTGGTTCTTCCTGTTTACGGCGGGCTACTTTCTCTGCTCACTGGTGCAGGGTAGCCCTACGCTGCAAAGGGCGGCGCGGGTGAAGATCCCGGTGCTCTCCGCCGTGGGGCGGAAGACCATCTGGGTGTACCTGCTGCATCAGCCGGTGCTAATGCTGATCAATATGCTGATCCCCAACTGAGGTGCTTGCGCTTTGCGGACAAAAAACACAACGAGAAAATATGAACTGCTGCTGGTGACGGTGATTGCCGCGCGGGCCAGCTCCTTCATCCTCAGCAAGATGATCCTGCGCAGTATGGCAAGCTTCAACCTGCTGGCCGTACGCTTCCTGCTGGCGTTTCTGCTGCTGGGCCTGCTGTTTTTCCGGCAGCTGCGTCAAATTACGAGACGCGATCTGCTGTCGGGCATGATCATCGGGACGCTGTTCTTCATGACCATGAGCTTTGAGCTGCGGGCGCTGACAGAGGCAGATTCGTCGCTGGTGTCCCTGCTGGAAAACTGCTCGATCATCTTTGTGCCGCTGTTTGGCATCGCTTTTACGCGTAAGCTGCCGGACCGACTGACTGCCCTGTCAGCGGTGACGGCCATGCTGGGGGTGGGGTGCCTGGCCTTGGCGCACGGTTCTTTGCGTGGCGGGTTTGCCTATGGACTCTTGTCCGGTGCGTGCTACGCGCTGGCCATCCTCGCCACGGCGAAGCTGACCGAGCACAGCGGCGATACGCTGTGCGTGGGTATCGTGCAGGTGGGTACGATCGGGCTGCTTGCGCTGTTTGCGACGCTGCTGTTTGTGCCGGCCCCGCACCTGCCTGGGAGCCGGCAGGAGTGGCTGATGCTGCTGGGGCTGTCGGCGGTGTGTACCGGCTTTGGCTTCACGCTGCAGCCGGTGGCGCAGAGCCATGTGTCGGCGGCGCGGGCGGGACTGTTCTGCGCGGTAAGCCCGGCGATCGCGTCGCTGCTGGGCGTGCTGGTGCTGCATGAGCGCTTCACGCCGCTGAGCATTGTCGGCCTGGCACTGATCCTGGGCAGCATCACGCTGCCGTATCTGATCCATATGAAAAAATGAACAGCACCGCCGGACGGCGGTGCTGTTTTAATCAATCAAAATGGCGGTGAAGTAGTCGTCGGTGTCCGGGGCGGCGGAGAGCGTGGGGTAGAGCTGCTGGCCCTCCATGCCGACGCGGATGGCCAGAGCCGCGCGCTCGGACAGTCCCTTGGCCTCCAGCGTTTGGCGCAGGACACCCTGCCCACGGCCGGATTTCATGATCTCCTGGCCGCCGGGAAGATCCAGCGCCGCATCGTTCACAGCCGCGCCGGGGAGAATGGTGAGCGGCTCGTCCAGTCCGCAGAGCGGGCGCCCCAAAGCGGCCGCCGCAGCACAAAAGCTGGTGACGCCGGGAATCGCCGCGCAGGGAAAGCCCGCCGCCTGAACCAGCGGCCGCAGATAGCTGAAGGTGCTGTAGAGCGACACATCGCCCAGACT
>JAFTGE010000040.1 GCA_017458085.1 Oscillospiraceae bacterium | reverse complement strand
CGCTTTCGCGCAGATGGGCGACGCATCAAGCGGCGCCTTTTCAATAAAAAGTGTCTACTTTTTATTGAAAAATAGTATTAGCATAAGCCAAAATACAGCAAAGCACCCGCTTCCGATGGAAGCGGGTGCTTTTTGATTTTAATCCGTTTTTTGCAGGGGCGTGTACCTCGCAAAAAACACTTCGCAGCCCTCAAGTGTGCGAGCAAAGCGAGTGCGCGCAGAGGGCTGCCGATCTCGATCAAATGCTTGCATTTGATCGAAGAAAAATCAGCCGCGGCTCAGGAGCCACTCCGTATAATCCGCGCCCTGGGAGCTGGGTTCATACTCGCCGGTGAGCTTGGAAAAGACGCGGGCATATTCCTCGGAATCGTCCTCGTAGGGAGTCGGGCAGTAGTCGTTGTAGTTCTGGGCCTTGGTTTTCGCGCCCTCAAAATTGCTGCTGACGCAGCAGGGAATGACGTCCAGATCCGTGCGATAGAGATCGCCGTCCTCGCCGTACTCCACGGTGACCTGGAAGATGGCGGTGTCCGGGTCGGTGGGCATGGTGCTGCCGCCGAAGGTCCAGTTGCCGCAGCTGTAGAGGATCAGGCCGTCGCCGTATTCCTCGATGGGCTGCAGGCAGTGGGAATGGCTGCCGTAGATCAGATCGGCGCCCGCGTCAATGCAGGCGTGGGCCAGGTCGATCTGCGCCTTATTGGGCGAATAGTACAGCTCCTGCCCCCAGTGGAAGGCACAAATGATATACTCGGCGCCGTCTTCACGCAGCTGCTCCACCGCGGCCAGAGCCTTGTTCTTGTTCGGGGCCAGGTCCGTACCCGAGCAGTACACGCCGATCTTCAGGCCGTTAGGGGTGGTGACGATCTGGGCCTCCCCCTCCTTGCCAAAGGGGACGCCGTGGGCCTCCAGCGCGGCATAGGTGCTGTCCGCGCCGGCCTGGTAGCAGTCGAGCATATGGTTGTTGGCGGTGGTGACAAAGTCCACGCCGCCCTCGTTGAAGATCTCGGCATACTCCGTGGGGGCCAGGAAGGGGAAATAGACCTGGGTGTAGTCGTAGGGCAGGCTCGTGTCCGAGAGGGTGCATTCGCAGTTGGAGATGGTAAACTCGTCATTTTCAAAAAACTGCACAGTATTGGAGAAGGGATAGGAATAGTCGCCGTTCATGACGCCCTTGAAGCCCGCCGGGTGCTCGGCGTAGTTGGGGTTTGACCAGAGGGTGCAGTCCCCGATCAGGGAGATGACAAATTCCGTCTGCGGCTCGGGCGTGGGCTCCGGCGTCGGTTCCGGGGTGGACTCCGGCGTGGGGGCGGGCGTTGCCACCGAGACCGCGGGAACGGCGGTTTCCGCCGGGGCCGGGGTGCTCTGCGCGGCGCGGTACTCCTCCTCGGTCAGGGCAGGCGTCTCCATGCGGAGCTTGACGGTGAACGCCAGCTCCAGGCACAATAGCACAAGGCACAATACTTTCAGGAAATTTTTCATCTTTCTCCAAACCCTTTATGTACAATAACTCGTAGCAAGTTTTAAACACGGCTGCGATAAACAGCATACCCCAGTTACGGCAGGGAGTCAAGGCCCTTTTCCCGGATGAGGGCCAGCTTTTCCGCCCGGCTCAGACGCTTGATGTGCCACTCACGGCTCCGGGCCTCATGCGGCGTGGCGCACGCTTCGGCATACACCAGCTCCACCGGCAGATGTGAGCGCGTATACCTGCCGCCCTTCCCCGCCTGGTGGTTCTTCACCCGGCGGGCCAGGTCATTGGTCCAGCCGGTGTAGAGCGTGCCGTCGCCGCAGCGGAGCATATAGACGACATTCATCGCTGCACCTGCTTGATATTCTTTTCAAATTTTGCCCGCGCACCCATGACCTCCCGGCCGCAGGTGGTGCAGCGGAGCTTGAAATCCGCGCCCGTGCGCAGCACCTCCCACTGCTTGCCGCCGCAGGGGTGCGTCTTTTTCATGGTGAGAATGTCACCGACCTGAATATCCATTACGTTTTAATCTCATCCCAATAGCGTTTGGCGGCCTGCTCGGTCTTGTTATCGCCGTACTCGTAGTAGCGGGCGTTTTTCAGCTCATCCGGCAGGTACTGCTGCTTGACCCAGCGGTGGGGGTAGTTGTGAGGGTACTTATAACCCTGCTCCCGCTCAAAGCCGGTGCCGTCGGCGTGGACGTTTTGCAGCTCACGCGGGATGGAGCCGGTGCGTCCGGCGCGGATATCCGCCAGGGCTGCGTCGATGCCCATGCAGGCGGTGTTGGACTTGGGCGCGGTGGCCAGCAGGATGACCGCCTCCGCCAGGGGCAGCTTTGCCTCCGGCAGGCCCAGCTGCAGCGCGGAGTCCACACAGGCCTTGACGATGGGCACCGCCATGGGATAGGCCAGGCCGATATCCTCGCTGGCCGAGCAGAGGATGCGGCGGGCAGCGCCGATAAGGTCCCCGGCTTCCAGCAGCCGGGCCAGGTAATGCAGGGCCGCATCCGGGTCGGAGCCGCGCATGGACTTCATCAGGGCCGAGAGGATGTCATAGTGATCGTCCCCGTCCCGGTCATAGCGCATGGCGCTGCGCTGGGTGATGGCCGCGGCGTCGTCAAGGGTAACGACCCCGTCCCGTCCGGCGGAAAAGAGCAGCTCCACGGCGTTGATGGCCTTGCGCACATCGCCTCCGCAGGCGGAGGCAATGCGCCCGGTTACCCCGGACGCAAAGCGCAGCGGGCTCTCGCGCCGGGCGTTGAGGATGTCGGCGGCGCGGATGACCGCCCGCTCCACCTCCGCGGCGGGCACGGGCTTGAACTCGAACACGGTCGAGCGGCTCAAAATCGCGTTGAAGACGCAGAAATAGGGGTTTTCCGTGGTGGAGGCGATGAGCGTGATGCGCCCGTCCTCGATAAATTCCAGCAGGGACTGCTGCTGCTTTTTGTTGAAATACTGGATCTCATCCAGGTATAACAGCACGCCACCGGGGGTGAGGAAGGTATCCAGCTCGTCGATGATGCGCTTGATGTCGGCGATACCGGCGGTGGTGGCGTTGAGCTTGCGCAGGGAGCGGTTGGTGCGCTGGGCAATGATGCGGGCCACGGTGGTCTTGCCCGTGCCGGAGGGTCCGTAGAAGATCATGTTCGGGATCTGGCCGCCCTCCACAATGCGGCGGAGCATACCGTCCGGGCCGAGAATATGCCGCTGGCCGACCACATCCTCCAGCGAGGTGGGGCGAATTTCATCCGCCAGGGGTTGATACATGGGCGCGTCGCCCCTTTCTGTCCTTAATGAAAGGATTATACCACTCACAAGGGGTTTTGTAAAAGGGTTCTTATCTGTGCGCCGGGTGTTCGGCGTGAACTTTTTGCGTGGTTTCTTCGTCTCAAGAAGCAGGAAAATTCAACCGGGGTCCGTAGACAAGTTTAGCTCTCTGCGTTATAATAAATGAGATAAGCTTGGATCTCCGGTGCATACAGGAGGATTCATTGAATGAACAAGGGAAGAATCAAAGCCATCTTATTTATCGTTGTGTTTCTGCTGGTAATGGCCGTGTGCATCCATCTCCTGCTGGAGCTGGATCAGGAGCGTGACGCGGTCGTTTATCTGCCGTCGGAGGCGACTCAGGCCCCGGCGCAGAACACCCCCATGCCCATGCCCGTGCAGACACCCGCGCCCGTGGCCACGCCTGCGCCCACTCCGGTGGTCACACCCGCGCCGACACCCGCACCCACGCCGGTCCCCACGGTCGACCCGTATCTGGCCGCGACGCCCGAGCCGCTGCCCACCGTCGTCCCCGTCCCCGCGGGCGAGGTGATCGGCTCCGGCACCTTCAGCTCCGAGACAGGTGTTGCCATGAACGTGCGCGCGGTCTGGACCGCCCGCACCCTCGACAGTGAGCGCGTGACGGTCACGGTACAGGTGTTTCTGGACTCCTACTCCCTGCACATCGTCGCCGTCAACAACTGCGTCAACGTCAGCGTGGGCGACAGCTATGTCTCCGCCAACGCTCCGGCGGTGGACTGGGACCAGAACGTCAAGCTGGAAACCCTGCTGGCCACCACGGAGCATACTCTCTCCCTGGCCGACGGGCAGGTGAAGTCCTTCCCGCTGCAGGTGGAGTACCAGTTCGGCGGCGAATACCAGAAGAAGGAGCTGCCCGTCATCGAGTGCGGCGGCAGCATCCAGCTGAGCCGGTGAACATAAAGAAAGGTGATTAGAGATGAGAACACCTGAACAGGTCAGCGAGATCGTGCGGCTGCTGCTGGCGGAATACCCCATGGCCGACTGTACGCTGGACTGGGGCAAGGATTACGAGCTGCTGTTTTCCGTGCGGCTCGCCGCCCAGTGCACGGACGAGCGCGTCAACAAGATCACCCCGGCGCTCTTTGCCCGCTTTCCCACGCTGGAGAGCTTTGCCGAGGCAGACGTGGCCGAGGTGGAGGAATACGTGCACTCCTGCGGCTTTTACCACGCCAAAGCCCGCGACATTGTCGCCTGCGCCCAGGTGCTGCTGGAAAAGTATCACGGTGAGCTTCCCCGCACAATGGAGGAACTGACCGCCCTGCCCGGCGTGGGCCGCAAGACGGCAAACCTCATCCTGGGCGACGTGTTCAAGGTTCCCGGCTCGACGGTGGTGGACACGCACTGCATCCGCATCTCCAACCGCCTCGGCCTGGTGGACAACATCAAGGAGCCGGTGAAGATCGAGATGGCGCTGCGCAGGATTTTACCGCCGGAGTCCAGCTCCGACTTCTGCCATTGCATCGTGCTGCACGGCCGGGCCGTGTGCGACGCGCGCAAGCCGGCGTGTGAAAGATGCTGCGTCCGGCATTTGTGCCAGCACTTTTCGGGCTAAAAGCAGGGATGAGTGTGAAGTGTGGAGTGTGGAGTTATGGAGCGCCTTCGGCGCGATTATAATCATCCGCGGAAGCGGATACCTCAACTCCAAACTCCTAACTCCAAACTCCTAACTTCCATGGAAGGAGATTCGATATGAAAGCCATTGTCAGCGTATTTGCCAAGGACAGCAAGGGCATCACCGCCTATGTGACGGCTCTGCTGGCCGAGAAGGAAATCAACATCCTCGACATCAGCCAGACCCTGATGCAGGAGTACTTTGCGATGATCATGCTGGTCGACCTGACCGACTGCACCATGCCCTTTGTGGAGCTGAGCCGGTATCTGGTGGACAAGGGGCTTGAGCGTGCCCTCGACATCCACATCCAGCGGCAGGACATCTTTGAAGCCATGCACCGCATTTGAGGGCCTGCCATGAGCTACTTAATGAACAGCAGCGAGATCCTGCAGACCATCGACATGATCAACCAGCAGCATCTGGACGTGCGCACGATCACCATGGGCATCAGTCTTTTAGACTGCGCCGATACGGATCTGGACGCCTGCTGCCGGAAAATCTACGACAAAATCTGCCGCCGGGCCGGAAGCCTGGTGCAGACCGGCTGTGACATCGAGGCCGAATTTGGCATCCCCATCGTCAACAAGCGCATCTCCGTCAGCCCCATCTCCCTGGTGGCGGCGGCCTGCGAAGCGGCCGACTACACCCCCATCGCCCTCACGCTCGACCGGGCGGCCAAGGAGACCGGCGTCAACTTCATCGGCGGCTTTTCCGCCCTGGCCCAGAAGGGCTTTACCGAGAGCGACCGGCGGCTCATCGCCTCCATCCCCACCGCCCTGACCCAGACGGAGCTCGTCTGCGCCAGCGTGAACGTCGGCTCCACCAGGGCGGGCATCAACATGGACGCCGTGGCCCTCATGGGCCGCATCGTCCGTGAGACGGCCGACATTGATCCCATGGGCTGCGCCAAGCTTGTGGTCTTCTGCAACGCCGTGGAGGACAACCCCTTCATGGCCGGGGCCTTCCACGGCGTGGGCGAGCCGGAGACCGTCATCAACGTGGGCGTGTCCGGCCCGGGCGTCGTGGCCCACGCGCTGAAGGAATGCAAGGGCGAGAGCTTCGACGTGGTAGCCGAGACCATCAAGCGCACCGCCTTCAAGATCACCCGCATGGGCGAGCTGGTGGCGCAGGAGGCCTCCCGCCGGCTGGACGTGCCCTTCGGCGTGGTGGATCTGTCCCTGGCCCCCACCCCGGCCATTGGCGACAGCGTGGCCGAGATTCTGGAGATCATGGGTCTGGAAACCTGCGGCGGGCACGGCACCACCGCGGCGCTGGCCCTGCTCAATGACGCGGTCAAGAAGGGCGGCGTCATGGCCTCCTCCCACGTGGGCGGCCTGTCCGGCGCGTTTATCCCCGTGTCCGAGGACGCGGGCATGATCGCCGCGGCCAAGGCCGGGGCCCTCAGCATCGACAAGCTTGAGGCCATGACCTGTGTCTGCTCGGTGGGCCTGGACATGATCGCCGTGCCCGGCGACACGGCCAGTGACACCATCGCCGCCATCATTGCCGACGAAGCCGCCATCGGCATGGTCAACAACAAGACCACCGCCGTGCGCATCATCCCCGCCAAGGGCAAGGATGTGGGCGACAGCATCGACTTTGGCGGACTGCTCGGCTCGGCACCGATCATGCCGCTGCACAAGGGCAGCGCCAGGGAATTCATTGACCGCGGCGGACGCATTCCCGCGCCGCTGCACAGCTTGAAGAATTAATCCTATTCATCCCGCAAAAGGAGGTGTGCGCAATGGAACAAAAGCTGACCGCCCGGCTGGAAGGCTGGTGGCGGGATAATCGCGTACCGGCTCTGTCGGCGCTGGTGTTCGGTCTCTTGGCGCACGCCTTTATGATGCTGAACAAAATCCCGGTGGACGACGATCTGCCGAACATGTTTAACAAGGGCGCCACAACTGTCTCCGGCCGCTACGGGCTGGAGCTGCTGCGTCTGGTAATGCCGGACTGGTCCATGCCCTGGATCTACGGGCTGATGAGCCTGGCGTTTCTGGCCGCGGCGACATGCGTGATCGTGCGCCTGTTCGACATCCGCAGCCGCGCGCTGCAAATCCTGCTCCCGGCGGTGTTCGTCACCTTCCCGGCCGAGACGGGGACCATGGCCTACATGTTCACCGCCGCGCCCTACGCGCTGGCCCTGCTGCTGACGGTGGAGGGCGTGGCCCTCTTTGACCGCGGCGGCCGCGGGAGGCGGCTTGCGGCGGTGCTGCTGATCGCTTTTTCGTGCAGCGTGTATCAGGGCTACTTCGCCTTCGCCGCCAGCTTCTGCGTGATTTTGATGATCCGGCGGCTGGTAAAGACCGACGAGAGTGCCCTTTCCGTGCTGGTCTATGGGCTCAAGCTGCTGGGCCTGCTGCTCTGCGCCCTGGCGGTGTACGGCCTTGCGATCCTTGTGGCGTCCAAAGCGCTGGGTCTGCCGCTTTTAAGCGAGGCCATCAACGAAAAGCAGAGCCTGCCGCTGCGCGTGGCCGTGGCCTACAGCGCGTGGTTCAAGACGCTGACGCGCGGTTATTTTGCCTATGTCAACACCGCCGCGGCGCGCGTGCTGCACGGCCTGCTGTTGCTCATCACTGCGGCGGCGCTGACGCTGCGTGTCATTTCCCGGTGGACACGCGGGCGCTGGCTGCTGCTGTGCCTGTGCCTGTTTCTGTTTCCTTTAAGCTGCTACTGCCTGTACCTGCTGGCTGACAACGGCTATATCCACTCGCTGGCGCTCTACCCCTTCGCCTCGCTGTATGTGCTGTGCGCGGTGCTGCTGGACGGGGCGGAGCTGCCCTCCCTGCGGCACGCGGCGGCGCTGGCGCTGGCGCTGATTGTGGCGGGGAACGTGTATTTTGCCAACAGCTACAGCCTCTACGCCAAGCTCCAATACGAGAACACCTACGCCCTCTATACCGGCATGCTGGCGCGCGTCACAAGCCGGGCGGATTTTGACGGGAACACGTCCCTCGCCATTCTGGGCGAGCGCCCCGCGCTGCGCTGCGATGTGGGTGGGGAATTTGACTTTGACCGCTTCCAGCTGCCCGGCGTGAACATCACGGACACGCGGCAGGCCGAGAACGTCATCCGGGAGTACCTGGGCTTCGACCTTTCCTTTACCGATGAGCAGACCGCTGCGGCCATCGGGCAGAGCGCGGAATTTGCCGCCATGCCGGTCTACCCCTATGACGGCTCGGTGCAGAAATTCGGTGATGTGATCGTGGTCAAATTCGGAGGTGCGGGCGATGCGTAAGCCGGGCCTCGACCTGTGCCGGGTGATCGCCTGCATGGGCGTGGTGCTGATCCACACCCTCATGCTGTTCTGGGACTTTGACCCGGCCTCCCCCACCTGGATCTTCTACAATCTTGCGGCGCTGGCGATGCGCCTAAGCGTGCCGCTGTTCTTCATGATCAGCGGGGCACTGCTGCTGGGCCGGGAACGGCTGGATTTCAACCGGCATCTGCGGCGCTTACTGCACTTCGTGCTGCTGTTTTACCTGTGGTCCCTGATCTGCCATGGAATCGACCGGCTGCTGCTCCACGTCTGGAATGAGGGAGACTTTCTCATTGCGCTGCTTTCCGGCTATTACCACCTGTGGTATCTGCCGGCGCTGGCGCTGTGCTACAGCGCGCTGCCGCTGCTGCACGGGCTGATCCACGGCGAGGCCGAAAACACCAAAAAGGGCGCGCTGCTGCTCGCGGGTGTGGTCGCCGTCCGGCTGACGCTGGCGCTGATCCCGGGCAAATCCGCCTGGCTTTCCGCGCTGCTGGCGTCCTGGAAGCTTTCCGATTTTACCTACCTGGTCTACTTCCTGCTCGGCTGGCTGCTCAGCCGGGTGAGACTCCCCAAACGGGCGCTCTGGCTTCTGGGCCTGGCGGCGCTGGCCGCGGTGTTGGTCCTTGCCCATCTCAACCGGCGCTATTCCATCGGCACCGGCCGGGCCTCCGACCTCTACTACGGCTACCTCACCCCTTCGGCGGCGCTGTCGGCCGCGCTGGTGTTTTGCCTTTGTCTGCGTGCCGAGCGCATCCCGCCGCGGCTCGGCGGCGTTTTGAAAACCCTCTCCGACTGTACATTCGGCGTGTATCTGACCCACCCCGTTTTCATCGACGCGCTGCGCAGCCTGCATCTGGACTTCACGCAGTACAACACCCTTCTGTTTCTTCCGCTGTGCTACCTGAGCTTCCTGCTGCTGCCGCTGGCGGCGGCCTGGCTGCTGCGAAGGATCCCGCTATTGAAAAAGCTGGTAAGCTGAAAAACGATCCCAGGCCGAAGGGCCTGGGATCGTTTTCTCGTTTTCCGTTGGATATTCCCTTTATACTAGAACCTCATAAAAACCTTTACTTCCTTAAAGGTTTTTATAGCGCCGCAGGAACTGCGGCTTTTCTGATTAAAGGATTTAATCAGAAAATCGTATTAAACGGCGGCTTTCTTCGCGCCAAAGCGCTGGATGGTCAGCACGGCGGCCATGATCACAATGCCGATCAGGTCGGTAAAGCTGCCGGGCACCATCATCAGGATGCCGCCCGCGCAGATCACCGCGCGGAGGATCGGGTGGATCGGGCGGAACAGATAGCCGTTGAGACCGGCAGCTACGCCGAACATACCGAACAGCGAGGTGATCACGACCATCACCACCTGCAACGCGGAGGTGTCCACCAGCAGCATGGCGGGATTCATCGCGAAGATGTAGGGTACGATGAAGGCGCCGATGGCCAGCTTGGAGGCGTTGAAGGCAGTCTTCATGGGCGGGGCCTTGGCGATGGCGGAGCCGGCATAGGCGGCCAGCGCCACGGGCGGGGTGATGTCCGCCACGATGCCGAAGTAGAACACGAAGAAGTGGGCGGCCACCTGGGGCACGCCGATGGTGATGAGGATGGGCGCGCAGGTGGAGGCCATGATGCAGTAGTTGGCGGTGGTGGGCACGCCCATACCCAGCACGATGCAGCACAGCATGGTCAGCAGCAGCGCGATCATGATGCGGCCGCCGGAGACGGTGACCACAGCGGTAATGAGCTTGGAGGCCAGGCCCGTGGAGGTAATGGAGCCGGCGACCAGACCGGCCATAGCGCAGGCCACGGCGACGGTGATGGTACTCTTGGCGCCGGCCTCGAGCGCGTCGATAAACTTGCCGACGGTCAGGTTGTCGCTCTTATCCTCGCTCTTGGTGGCAATGGTGACAAGGTTATTGTACAGGCCGACGAGGATCGTGATCCCGATAGCGACGGCGGCGGAGAACTGCATGGTATGCCGGTTGGTGGCGACCAGCCACACCAGCACGATCAGCGGCAGCAGCAGGTACACCCGGGGCAGCAGCGTACGCAGACGGGGCAGCTCCTCCTTGGGGATGCCCTTGAGTCCCAGCTTTTTGGCCTCAAGATGCACCGCGATATAGATGCCCGTAAAGTAAAGCACCGCCGGCAGGATCGCCTTGAGGGCCACCTGTCCGTAGGGGATACCCATGTACTCGGCCATCAGGAAGGCCGCGGCGCCCATGATGGGCGGCATGATCTGCCCGCCGGTGGAGGCGGCCGCCTCGACCGCGCCGGCAAATTCCGGCTTGTAGCCGGTGCGCTTCATCATCGGGATGGTCACCGAGCCGGTGGTCACGGTGTTGCCGACGGAGGAGCCGGACACCATGCCGCACAGGGCCGAGGAGATGACCGCGACCTTGGCGGGGCCGCCGGAGGATGCCCCGGCGATGGAGTTTGCCAGATTGATGAAGAAGTTGGAGATGCCCGTCCGTTCCAGAAACGCGCCGAAGATGATGAACACCACGATGTACTTGGAGCAGACGTTGATGGGTGTGCTCATCATGCCGGTGGTAGTGTAGAACAGATCATAGATCACCTTGCCGAAGCGCACATTGGCGAAGGCATAGACCAGCAGCGCCCCCACCACGCACAGGATCGGAATGCCCACGCAGCGGCGGCAGAGCTCCATATAGGCGAGGATGCCCACGATGGCCATGGCGACCATCTTCGGATCACGGGTAACGCGGGTCGCCAGCGCGATGATGCTGTGGGCGTGGATGGCGCAGTAGAAAAACGGGATTGCGCCGAGCACCATGAGGACAACATCATACCAGGGGAAGAAGTTAGGGCGGACATGGTGCTTGCTGACGGGATAGTTGAGATAGCCCATGATCAGCATCAGGCCCAGAAAGAGATTGAGCTTTTCTTCCGGCATCATGGTACTGAACAGCGTCACCCAAATGCAGTAGACAGAGAAGGCCGCGCAGATATAGCGGATCACCTGCTTGGGCGTTCCCTCCCAAATGCGCACATTGGACTCCCTGTCGTATTTTTTCATGACGTCTTGAACGTCCTTCATGCTGTCACCCTTACTGTGGCCGGTGTGCAGCTTCTTGTCTTTTGATGCCATTGCGCTCTCTCCTCACGAAAAAATAAAAATGCCGATCAGGCAGGCTGACCCGCATCCATAGAGATGCGGGTCAGCATCAGATTACGAACAGGTGCTTACTTGGTGGGAACGGTGATGCCCTTGTCAGCGAAGTAGGCAGCGGCGCCGGGGTGGTAGGGGACATCGGTGACGGAGCTGGCAAACTCGAGGCTCAGCTCGTTGGCCTTGTCGTGGGCCAGATTGTCGAGGTTCTCGAACACGCCGTACAGGAAGTTGTAGACATCGGCGTCGGAAACGTCGTCGGCCGCGATCACGACCGCGCCGACCGCGACGGTGGTCACATCGTCGTCAAGGCCGTAGGCAGCGGCGGGAATGATGTTCTTGGAGTAGTAGGGGGAAGAAGCGATCAGGGCGTCGATGTGCTCATCGTCCAGGCTGACCAGGTACACATCCTTGGTGGTGGCCAGGGAGGTGACGGCGTTGGTGGGAGCGCCGGCAACGATGAAGGCGGCGTCGATCTGGCCGTCCTGCAGGGCCTCTGCGCTGTCACCGAAGCTCTGGTAAGTGGGCTTGATGTCATCCTCGGTCAGGCCGTAGACGCCGAGAATGTCGATGGCGTTGAAGTACACGCCGGAGCCGGCGGCGCCGATGGAGACGGCCTTACCGGCCAGGTCGGCAACGCTCTTGATGTCGGGGTTCAGGGTGACGATCTGCACCTGCTCCATGTACAGGGAAGCGACGGTGGAGAAGGTCGTGACCGCGCCGGTCTCGGCAAAGAGGCGGGCGCCGGTGTAGCCGTAGGACATAACGTCGGACTGGGTGAAGCCGAGCTGGGCGTCGCCCATCTCCAGGGCCTCGATGTTGGCCTTGGAGCCGCCGGAGGTGATGGCGGTCACGCTGGTGCTGGTGACCTCGCTCACCTTCTGGCTCATGACGCCGCCGAAGGCGAAGTAGGTGCCGGCCTCACCGCCGGTGGTGAAGGTCAGCTTGGAGCCGCCGTCCTTGGGGCCGAAGCCGGCGTCAGCGGCGGGAGCGGCAGGTGCCGCGGTTGCAGCGGGGGCGGAAGAGCTGCCGCAGGCGCACAGGGCAAATACCATGACTGCAGCGAGCAGAAGTGCAAGAATCTTTTTCATTTCGGTTACCTCCGTATGTTGTTTCCTCTTCTTTTCAGAAGCGAAAGGGTTGGGTGAATTTTTGTTTTACGCCCTTTGTGGTGTTATAGTACAACCAAAAGTTGTTTTTTGCAAGGGCTTTTTTGAACTTTGCCGTTTTGACGGAAAGGCTCTTTCTTTTCCCGTGATTTTTATGGAAATGCCATAAACATTTTCCTCGTATTTTCCAGATTATTCCAAATAATTGGGTTTGACAGGGCAGTTTTTGGGTGTTATACTCTCCATCGGAGTAATACGATTCCCATTTTGGCGTATTACTTTCTCCAAAGGAGACCTGACACCATGGACTTTACCTTATTAAAAAGCTTTGTCGCCGTGGCGGAGGAAAAGAGCTTTTCTTCCGCGGCAAAGAATCTGTTCATCTCCCAGCAGACGCTGTCCAAACAGATCGCCAAGCTGGAGGAGGAGCTGGACACGGCGCTGTTTCTCCGCTCCCGGCCGCTGACGCTCACGCCCGACGGCCGCCAGTTTTTGCAGACCGCCAAGCAGATCCTCCAGCTCAAGCAGCAGTATGAGGAGAGCTCCAGCAAGAGCTTCAGCGGCTCAAGCTATATTCACCTGGGCATGGAGCACACCATTGCCCGCGCGATCTTGCCCCACGTTCTGCCCCGGTTTTTGAAAATGCACCCGGACACCTACGTCAAGCTCAGCGAGGATTCGCCCGACGTGATGCAGAAGTCCATTTCCTACGACGGGGTCGATCTGGTGATCGGCTCTTTGGGCAACACGCCCGACCGTTTTGTGTCCGTGCCTCTGTGCCGCAAGGAGCAGCTGCTGGTGGTGCCCAAGGCCATCATGGACGCGCTGGCCGGGGAGCACGCGGCGGAGCTGCGCGCCCGCTTTACCGAGGGCGCGGACCTGAGCTTCTTTGAGAGCGCCCCCTTTATCCGCATTCCGCGGCAGTCCTCCGGCGGCCGCGCGCTGGCCAGCTATCTCAAGTACTACGACATCAACCCCCGCTTCGTCTGCGAGCTGACCAACATCGAAAACGCCTTCCAGCTGGCAAATTCCGGCCTCGGCGTGTTCATATACGCCAGGGTCTTCTGGGACATGCTCTCCCCCGAGATGCAGGAGGATTACCGCAAGAACGTGGACATCTTCCCCCTGCCCTACCTGCCGGACACAGACGACGTCTGCGCCTACTACAGCCGCGAGACCGGTCTGCACGGGCAGACGCTGGAGCTGTTCAACTCCATCCGCGACTTCTTTGACGCCTACCAACGCGGCGAGCTGCCGCACCAATAACCCAATATATGCGCGAAAAAACCAGGCAAGAACCTCTTGCCTGGTTTTTGGTCAGCGGTATATGCCGCGCGGGACTCTCCGCGAAGCAATATCAATAGAAGGTGGCGACAACCTGCTCGGGCGGCTCGGATTCCTCATGCGCCACGTAGGTCAGCACCGGCCCCTTGCGGCCGTATGCCTTGCTGAAGCGGTAGCTGATCTTGGCGGTGAGGATGACCCAGCCCTCATCCTTGACCTTGTCGGCCTGATCCCAATTGCAGACCAGCGCGGCAAACTGCATGTCCTCCACGCAGCAGGTCATCACATGCCGGCCGACGACGAAGGTGTTGGGCGGCAGGCGCTTGCGCACCAGGGTCTGCGCCTTGAAGCGCACGGTCTTGCCCTCGTACTTCTTGGGGTCCTCGCTCAGATCGCGGTACCACTCGGCATAGTCCTCGTCCTTGATCTCCACGATGGGGGCGTTCAGGTCGAAGGGCAGGGGGTCGACGATATCGTCATAGACCACGTTGCCGGCCGGGTCCTCGTAAGCGATGTCCGCCCGGCGGGAGGCCGCGCGCACGATCTTGTGGAAGGCCATCTTGTCCATGTCCGCGGTGAAGCGGTTGAAGACCACCAGCTCACAGCTCTTGAGCTTGTCGTACATGAGCTGACGCATGTTGTTATTGTAGGTCAGGAAGGTGTTGGAGTCGGCAAACATGAACTCCTGATACACCATCCAGCCCTCCGGCAGCGCGGAGTAGAGCGTGTCCAGCATCCACATGCCGTTATACTCGATGACGACGCGCTCGGCGCGGGTCTCGGCGGCGTAGCGGCTGAGGTTATCGACCGTCAACTCGCTCTGATCCTGCACGACGCGGATCTTCACCGTGTCGGAGGCAAACTGCTCGGGAGCGTATTCCTCCTCGCCCTCCTCGCACACCAGCAGCAGGGTCTTTTCCCCGTTGCAGAAGCGCTTGTCCTCCAGGGTCTCCTGGATGAATTTGGTCTTGCCGCTCTCGAGAAAGCCGGTGAACAGATATACCGGCATATCCTTGGGCTGATTATTCAACGCTGAACAGCTCCTTCAATGCCTGCTCGTTGATCTTCGAGCCGATGACGCAGAAGCGCCCCGTGACGGCGGCGGCGCCGCGGCGGATGTCCACCTCGCCGGGAACGTAGTCAAAGTACAGCCACTGGCCGTCGGAGGCGTCGACGATGCCCTTGGCTCTCAGCACGGCGCCGAACTTCTCCGCGTCGTCCAGCTGCCCGAGGATCGCGCGCAACTGCTCCTCGCTAAACTTGCGCGGTGTCTCCATGCCCCAGCTGGCAAAGATCTCGTCGGCGTGGTGATGGTGATGATGGTGTCCGTCGTGGTCGTGGTGATGGTGGCACTCGCATTCGGGATCGTCGCACTCCTCGTCATCATCATGATGATGGTGATGGTGGTGTTCGTGCTCCTCGTCCTCGTCGTCATCATCGTCATGGTGATGATGGTGGTGTTCGTGCTCGTCGTCATCATCGTCATGGTGATGATGGTGGTGATGCTCGTGCTCCTCGTCGTCGTCATCGTCATGGTGATGATGGTGATGGTGATGCTCGTGCTCCTCATCCTCATCGTCATCATGATGGTGGTGATGATGGTGGCACTCACATTCAGGGTCGTCGCACTCCTCGTCGCCGTGATGGTGATGATGGTGCTCATGCTCCAGCTCCTCCAGCGTGACCTTCAGACCGTTGGCCTCCATAGCCTCCACGATCTGCGCGCCGCTGAGCTGTTCCCAGGGGGTGGTGATGAGGCCGGCCTTGTCGTTGAGGCCCTTCAAAAGCTCGGTGGCCTCGAGGATCTTCTCGCTCTTGGCGGTATCGGTGCGGCTCATGACGATGAGGTCGGCGCTCTGCACCTGGTCGTTGAAGAACTCGCCGAAGTTGCGCATGTACATCTTGGCCTTGCCCGCGTCGACGACGGTGACCTTGGAGCCGATCTCGGCGCCCTCGACCCGGGCGACGGCGGCGGCCACGTCGGACAGCTTACCGACGCCGGAGGGCTCGATGATGATGCGGTCGGGCGCGTAATCGTCCATCACCTGCTTGAGGGCCTTGGTGAAGTCGCCCACCAGGGTGCAGCAGATGCAGCCGGAGTTCATCTCGGTGATCTGCACGCCGGCGTCCTGCAAAAAGCCGCCGTCGATGGCGATCTCGCCGAACTCGTTTTCGATCAGCACGAGCTTTTCGTTTTTGTAGCCCTCGGCGATCAGCTTGCGGATCAAGGTGGTCTTACCGGCGCCGAGGAAGCCGGAGAATATGTCTATTCTGGTCATGGTAATTCCCTCCATGTATTTTTTCCATCCATGATTATAACACCCTTGTCAATGACCAAACCGGGCCCAAAGCGCCCATATTCCGGACCGCCTTTCACAATTTACCGTTTATTAACAAAAAGTCCTGCGTTTAAGGAAACTTTTCTTTTCGTGCCCCGTCAAGACGATCGAGGACAAGACTTTTGAAAGGAAGGAAACAACCATGAAAAAGATCACCGCGCTTGTACTTGCCCTGCTGATGGCGCTGTCTCTCTGCGCCTGCGGCAGTTCCGCGTCTTCCCAGGCTGCGGACACCGTGTCCGCGGCCTATAACGGCTATGCCGCCGAGTCCGCCATGGACGTCTACTATGAGGAAGGTGCCGGCTTTGCATCCATGGCCCCCGCGGAGATGGATGCCCGGAAAGCCGACAACGGCAGCGACGTGCCCGAGGAAAACCCCGAGAAGATCATCTACTCCGCCGACGCCACCGTGGAGACCACCGCCTTTGACGAAAGCATCGCGGCCCTGCAGGAGCTGATCGCCTCCAACGGCGGCTTTATTGAGTCCAGCTCCGTCAACGGCTCCAACTACTATGACTCCGCCCGGGGCCGGGTTTCCCGCCGCAGCGCCACCTACACCCTGCGCATCCCCAGCGATAAGTTCTCCGCCCTCATGACCAGCCTCTCCACCCTCGGCAACGTGCCCTATACCTACACCTACACCGAGAACGTCACCACCCAGTACTACGATGTGCAGGCCCGCCTGACCGCTTATCAGGCCCAGGAGACCCGCCTGCTGGAGATGATGGAGCTGGCCGAAACCGTCGAGGACATCATCACCATCGAGGACAAGCTCACCGACGTGCGCTACCGCATCGACTCCCTGCAATCGAGCCTGAACAACTGGGACCGCCGCGTCGACTACTCCACCCTCAACCTCACCGTGCAGGAGGTGCAGGTCTACACCCCCGAAACTGTCACGAAGGTCTCCTACGGTCAGCGCCTGTGGAACGCCTTTACCGGCGCGCTCAAGGGTACGGGCGAGTTCTTCAAGGATCTGCTGGTGTTCCTGGTGTCGGCGCTGCCGACGCTGGTGATTTTGGCAGTGCTGTTCTTCGTGTTCCGTCCGCTGATCAGGAAGCTGCACGCGAAGGGCAAGGCCCGCCGCGCCGCCAGGCGCGAGGCCAAGGCCGCCAAGACGCCGAAGGAATGATCCCCTATCTATATATTATAGGGCTGTCTCAAAACGTCCGATCCCGTCATTGCGAAGCCCCGCAAGGGGCTGTGGCAATCCGTTTTCCCTTTGTAAGAGACGGATTCCCACGCAAAAACGACCGCGAAAGCGGTCGTTTTTTGCTCGGAATGACAGGAGGGAGTGTATTTTGCCACAGCCCCTTTATTCCTCCATCCCCTCAAAGAAGCGCAGCAGACATTGCAGCGCCGCGTTATCCCGCGATTTGCGCCAGAGCATGAACACGTCCTCGTGCTCCTCTTCCCCTTCCAGAAGCACAAAGCGGAGGTTTGAGGCATTGGTGATCTTGGCCACGATATGGGACGGCAGGATGCTGATCCCCTCCTCGGCCGCCACCATCATCAGCAGGCTTTCCGTATCGCTGCTCTTGAGCAGGATGCGCGGCTCATAGCCCGCCCGCTCATACAGGCGCATGAACTTGTCGTCGCCGTAGGAGTCGCCGGTGGCGGAGGGGGTCATGTACAAAATGGTCTCGCCGCGCAGCTCCTCCCGGCGGATGGCGCTGCGTCCGGCAAGCGGGTGGTTGTTGTACAGCGCCACCGCCAGCGGAGAGCGCAGATCAAGGCGGCTTTCGATATCGTCCATCGCGCGCAGATTCGTGCTGTCCCAGGAGAAGATCACGTCCAGCTCCCCGCTCATCAGGCCCTTGGCCAGCTGGTCACTGTCAGCGCGAATGCAGGTGAAAAGAATATTCGGATAGCTGCGGTGGAAGGCGCAGAGCCGGTCGGACAGCGTACTGCGCTCGTAGCCCTTTTCATAGCCGATGCGGATGGTGCCCTCCATCCCTGCCGAGGCCTCCTGCGCCATGGCGACCGCCTCGTCCAGCCGGGAGAGCAGGCTTTTGGCCTCGCGGTAAAAAACCTGGCCTGCCGGAGTCAGCTCAATGGGCCGCTTCTGCCGGTTGACCAGCTGCAGGCCCAGGCTGTCCTCCAGGGCGCGGATCTGCTGGGTGATGGCCGTCTGCGTCAGGTAGTGGCTGGCCGCGGCGCGGGTGAAACTGCGGTACTCGGCCACGGACACGAAATAGCGTAACTGGTTGATATGCATGCCTCTTGCCCCTTCTTTGCCTATAGTATCAGTTTTTCTTATTATAACATGGAGAAATTGCAGTTGTCACGCGAAACATTCCGAACTATACTGTAGAAAATCTTATGAGGAGGCATTCATTATGAACAACACCAAGAAGACAAAGCTACAGCGTGCCGCCTCCTTTTTTGAGATGCTCGGCGGCACGGCGCTTATCGCCGCCGCCTTTGGGCTTGTCGTCGTTCCGCAGGGCTTCGCGGCCGGCGGTGTGACGGGTCTGGCCTGCAAGCTGGTTCAGGTGATCCCGGTGCCGCTGTCGGCGCTGGTGCTGGGGCTGAACCTTCTGCTGCTGCTCACGGCGCTGGTGCTGGTCGGCCCGGCCTTCGCGGTCAGGACCGTGGCGGTCAGCCTGCTGTTCCCCTCGTTGCTGGCCGTTTTCTCCCGCCGGGCGGCGGCCGTTCCGGGGCAGTCGGCCATTCTGTCGGTGCTGCTGGGCGGTCTGCTGCTGGGCTGCGGGGCCGGTCTTGTCCTGCGCAGCGGGGCCTCCTCCGGTGGCTTCGACATTGTGGCCGTGGTTCTCAACCGGCGGCTGGGCGTGCCCGTTGCCCTGGTCATGAACCTCTGCGATGTCGCCGTCATTGCTCTGCAAGCCGTGGGGCAGCCGCTGAAATCCACACTCTGCGGCGTGGCGGTCATCTGCATCAGCTCCTTGATCGTCAATCTTCTCGTCAGTCTGGACACAGACCGGCTCCGCCGCATTTTGCGCGCTTTTCTCCCACGCCCTGTTTTCAAGCAGAAAAGTTTGTGATACAATAACTGCGCACAGCATGTGCGCAGTTATTTTTTCCTCTCACGGGAGCGACCGATGAAATACAAATGTCTTGTCTTTGACCATGACGATACCGTCGTCAACTCCACCGCCACCATCCACCATCCCTGTTTTCAGGAATATCTGCGTCGGTTTTACCCTGGGCGCTTCTGCACGCTGGAGGAGTATTTTGAGAAGAACTTCGACCCCGGCTTTGTGCCCATGTGCCGCGCGGAGTACGGCATGAGCGACGAGGATCTGGCCTATGAAGCGGAGTTCTGGAAAAGCTATGTCAAGACGCATATTCCTCTGGCCTATCCCGGCATCCGGGAGATCATGGAGCGGCAGCGGGCCGCGGGCGGTCTGATTGCCGTGGTCTCCCACTCCTTTGATTTCAACATCCGGCGGGACTACGCGGCAAACGGCCTGCCGGAGCCGGACGCCGTCTACGGCTGGGAGCAGCCGGAGGATCGGCGCAAGCCGCACCCCTTCCCGCTGGAGGATATCATGGCCCGCTTCGGCCTTGAGCCGCGGGACCTTCTGATGATCGACGATCTCAAGCCCGGCTATGATATGGCCCTGTCCTGCGGGGTGGACTTTGCCGCCGTCGGCTGGGCCAACGACATCGCGTCCATCGAGTCCTTCATGCGCCAAAACTCTGATTATTATTACAAGACCGTGCCGGAGCTGGCCGCCTTTCTGGAGGCATGCGTCTCGCTTGACGGAAAAGGCGCCGCGGCATATAATAAATAATACGACTGTGTACGGACGGTTTCACCATGGAGAAAGTCTCGCTGGTTTTTAAAAGAATCATGCTCGGTCTGCTGATCGCTCTGCTGCTGCTGACCTTGG
>JAFTGE010000078.1 GCA_017458085.1 Oscillospiraceae bacterium | reverse complement strand
AGATAACCGTACATCAGCGCATTGTCGGTAAAGGCGGGCTTCATGATCTCGCTCTTGCCCTCTTTGCAGTCGTCCGTGTACTTGGCAACCGTCGCCAGAACCGCTTCATAATCCGCAACCTTAATCTTTTCCATGATCGTGTCTCCTTCATAGCTTTTCAATTTGTGATTGACTTCTTTGCCTTTCACATCTATAATTATAGCCAGAACAATAAATTATACAAGAACGCACTTTTTTGTGATATACTATCAAAATGTATAGTGGGAGAAGATCAAGGTGAACATAGAGAAAATAAAAGCCTATACCTGTCCCGTGGAAGCGGCCATGGATGTGGTCGGGGGAAAATACAAGGCGCAGATCGTCTATGAACTGATCGGCGGCACAAAGCGCTACAACGAGATCCAGAAGGCGATCCCGCAGGCGACGCCCCGCATGCTGTCCAAACAGCTCAAGGAGCTGGAAGAGGACGGCGTAATCAATCGCGTGCTGTATCCTGTCGTGCCGCCCCGGACAGAGTATTCGTTGACGGAGTTTGGCGGCACGCTGGTGCCTATCGTCGACTTGCTTTGTAAATGGGGCGAGCACTACTTTGAACTTGCCGGGCTCCCTGTGCCCGGCGACTGATATCCAGATATAAACCGACATGTTTCCTCATGTCGGTTTCATTTTATCTTAATGCCATCTTAATCTCCGGAATAATCTCTTAATCCCGCTTTAAGATGATTCGTGCCAGAATAGATTTGAATAGAGAGGTTACCGTTATGTCGGATAAATCCAGTTTGAAGCGTGTGCTGTTGGACGTGGGGATCAGTCTTTTTGTGCTGTCCTGCGCCACGGCGCTGGGCTTTCTGTTTGATCACCTGGGCTTTACCAACTCCAATATCATGCTGCTCTATCAGTCGGGCGTACTGCTGATTGCCATTCTCACCTCACACAGAGGCTACAGCCTGATCTCGGCCATCGCAACGGTTTTTCTCTTTAATTTTTTCTTTGTACAGCCGAAGTTTACGCTCAACGCCTATGAAGCAGGCTATCCCGTGACATTTATCGTCATGTTCCTCACCGCGTTTATTTCGAGCTCTCTGGCCATCCAGCTCAAGAGCAGCGCGAAAGAGCGGGAGGAGGCCGCTGTTCTGATCGAAAACGAGCGGCTGCGCTCGGCCATTTTGCGCACGGTATCCCACGATCTGCGCACGCCGCTGACCTCCATCTCCGGCAACGCGAGCAATCTGCTCGCTAACGAGGAGACCTTCGACGCCGACACCCGCCGGCAGCTCTATGCGGACATCTACGCCGACTCCCTCTGGCTGATTGACCTGGTAGAGAATCTGCTGGCCAGTACAAAGCTGGAAAACGGCGCAGCACTGAACGTCTACGCGGAGCTGGTGGAGGAGATCGTGACGGAGGCGGTACAGCATGTCCGTCCGGCAGAGCATACGCAGCGCATCGAGATCGAGCCTATGGAGATGCTGCTGGTAAAGGCCGACGCACGGCTGATCGTGCAGGTGATCACCAATCTGATCAACAACGCCGTCCAGTATACGCCCCCCGATACGCTTGTCCGCATTCGCGCCTGGCAAAACGGCGATACGGTTTTCATCTCTGTCGCCGACAACGGTCCCGGGATCGCGGCGCAGGATCGGGAGAAATTGTTTGATTCTTTTTATGTGGGCGAGGGAAAACGTTCCGACGGACGGCGGGGCCTGGGTCTCGGACTCAGTCTCTGCCGGACGATCATCCACGCCCACGGCGGGGAGATTTCGGTCTCCGACAACCGGCCGCACGGCGCGGTGTTTACCTTTACATTGCCTGCCGAGGAGGTGGCACAGAATGGATAAATACTTTATTGAAGTCGCGGAGGACGATGCTTCCGTCCGCACGCTGATCACCGTAACCTTAAAGGCCAACGGCTATAAGTACATTACCGCCGTCAACGGCCAGTCCGCGGTCATGGAGGCAGCCTGCCACAACCCGGATATCATTCTGCTGGACCTGGGTCTGCCAGACATGGACGGCGTGGAGGTCATCCGGCGTATTCGCTCCTGGTCCGAGACCCCCATCATTGTCATCAGCGCCCGCAGCGATGACGACGATAAGATCACGGCTTTGGATGCCGGAGCGGACGACTATCTGACCAAGCCCTTTTCCGTGGCCGAGCTGCTGGCCCGTCTGCGGGTGACCCAGCGGCGCATCGCCCACAGGAGCAGCGAAACCTCAAGCCTCTCCGTTTTTCACAACGGAGATCTGGCGATCGATTACGCTTCCGGCTGCGCTTATCTGGCCGGCGAGGAGCTGCGGCTGACCCCGATCGAGTACAAGCTGCTGTGCCTGTTGAGCCGAAACGTGGGAAAGGTGCTGACCCACAAATACATCACCCAGAACATCTGGGGCGGGAGTTGGGAGAACAACATTGGTTCTCTGCGGGTGTTCATGGCGACGTTACGCAAGAAGCTGGAGTCCGGCGAAGGCGCTCCGCAGTATATCCAAACCCATATCGGCGTGGGATACCGGATGGTGAAGCTGGAGCAGGACGGTTCCGCATAATACTATTGAAGAATCGCGCAAGGAGAAAACGATGGAGAAGAAAAACAAGCTGAGCTTTGGGATGTTTTTGGTGACGATCGGCATCGTTTATGGCGACATCGGCACCTCCCCCATGTACGTGATGAAGTCGATTCTGGAAGGAAACGGCGGCATCCGGCAGGTGGATGAGGTGTTCCTGATCGGTTCACTGTCCCTCGTCATCTGGACGATCACGCTCTTGACCACCATCAAATATGTGCTGATCGCCATGAAAGCCGACAACCACGGGGAGGGCGGCATTTTCTCCCTGTACGCGCTGGTGAAAAGCTGCGGCAAATGGCTGATTTTCCCGGCGATGCTGGGCGGCGCGGCGCTGCTGGCCGACGGCGTGCTCACCCCTGCCGTCACCGTCACGACCGCAGTGGAGGGTCTGCGCAGCATTCCCGCCATGGATCGCTTTTTGGGTGAAACGCAGGTCAAGGTCGTACTGATTACGCTGCTGATTATCACGGCGCTTTTTTCTGTGCAGCACTCCGGCACCAGCCGCATCGGCAAGGCTTTTGGTCCGGTGATGCTCTGTTGGTTTGGCTTCCTCGGTATCACAGGCCTGCTTCATATTGCGCAGCTGCCGGTGGTGCTGCGGGCCTTCAACCCCGTGTACGCGGTGCGCGTGCTGTTCAGCCCGGCCAACAAAGCGGGCTTCATGATCCTGGGCAGCGTTTTCCTGGCCACGACCGGCGCGGAGGCACTGTATTCCGACATGGGTCACGTGGGCAAAAGCAACATCTATGCCAGCTGGCCGCTTGTCAAGCTCTGCCTGATCCTCAACTATCTGGGTCAGGGCGCCTGGATCATTCAGAACCAGGCCAATTCTGCGCTCTTCGGCATTGAGGATATGAACCCCTTCTTCCTGATGCTCCCGGCTACGCTGCGTCCCTTTGCGGTCATCCTCGGCGCGGCGGCGGCCGTCATCGCTTCCCAGGCACTGATCACCGGCTCCTACACGCTTGTGTCAGAGGCGATCCTGCTGGACCTGCTTCCCCATCTTGAGATTCGCTACCCCTCCGAAACAAAGGGCCAGCTGTATATCGGCGCGGTCAACGGCATCCTGTGGATCGGCTGCAGCCTGGTGGTGCTTTACTTCCGTTCGGGCGCAAGGATGGAATCGGCCTACGGCCTTGCCATTACGGTGACCATGCTGATGACCACGCTGCTGATCAGCGTGTACATGGGCAGAATCCGAAAGCACCGCGTCCTGTCGGTTCTGGTATTGCTGGTCTTCGGCACCATCGAAGCCGTCTTCTTCATCTCCAGCCTTGGAAAGTTCATGCACGGCGGCTACGTGACCGTGATCCTGACGCTCCTGCTGCTGGCCATCATGGTCATCTGGTACAGGGGCACCTGGCTGGAGCGCAAGTACAGCACACGCCTGCCCTTCACAGATTATATCGCCAATCTCAGCTGCCTGCACGCGGACACAAGCGAGCCTCTGCTGGCGCATAACCTGGTGTATCTGGAAGGGGATTCCCCCGACGGAGAAATGGACCGCGACATTCTTTATTCGATTCTGGACAAGGATCTCAAGCGGGCCCAGGCCTATTGGTTCGTCAGCGTTCAGGTGCTCAACGAGCCGGACACCATGTACTACGAGGTTGAAACCTACGGCACGGATTTCATTTTCCGCATCCGTCTGTTTCTCGGCTTCAAGTGCAGTCCGCGGGTCAACGTCTACCTGCGGCAGATCGTGCACGATCTGCAGGCCGACGGCACCCTGCCCCGGCAGGAGAAAAAATATTCGATCTATGGCCCCTCCTCTGTGGGCACCTTCAAATTCTGCGTCATTCATAAATCCGTCCCGGCGAAAACAGAGCTGAGCAGCATGGACGAGCTGATCCTTCACGCCAAATACTCCATCCGTAAGATCGCGGGCTCCAAGGTCAGATGGTACGGTCTGGACACCTCCTCCCTGATCACGGAGCATGTGCCCCTGATCACCGGCGGCAGGAACGGAGAGAAGCAGATTCAGCGCAGAAATCAAGCGGAGCGCCCGGAATAAAAGTGTGAAATAATTGTTAATTTGTCGTTTTGTACAGTTGCGAGAATCGGCTCAAAAAATAAAATGTGCATTTTAACAATTTTTTCTTGACAACGTGCGACAAGTGTGGTATACATAAATCAGGAGATGGGCGTCACCCATCGGTGTAATCGGCACCATAACCCGTTAGAGCAAGCAAAGTTTACTTGTGGGCCCTTCGGCGGCATCGTAGCCGAAATGTTGTGCGGGCAACCCGGTATCTATTTAGACGGACTAACCGATTTCCAAACAGCCTCTTTTCCATTGCGGAAAAGAGGCTGTTTGCTGTTCTGATAAAAAAGAACAACCGCTGTCAAGCGGTCGTTCTTTTCGCCCGGTCTAACCGAAGTAGCGGCGGTAGAGGCTTCGCGCCAGCGGGTCCAGTTCCTTCCTGGTGTCGATCTCATGCTCGCGGACGCTGCTGGCAATACGCTCCATTTGGTTTTGAAAGCCCTCGGTATGGTGTAGACCGTGCTGGACATGCAGTCTGGCCAGCGTTTCCAAGTCACGCTCCAGATTGCGGATGACTTCGCGACGATCCATACGAACCTCCATCGTATCGTTGTTCGATTGGGAGCCGGCTTCCGCGCTGTCGCTGTTCCCTCCCCCCGCACGGATTTCAAGCGCGCTCCGTTTTATTGTGAACATTGTAACACAGATGTGCACGCTGTTCAATTTGGAATAATGTCAGAAAAATGTGATCAAAAACTATGCAAAACAGAAGAACAACAAATTATTTAATCAATTTCATGCGGTTTTTTCACTTTTTCTCATGTTGACAGGTTCCGGCCTAAACGCTAGAATAAATAGAAAGCTTTTTCAAATACGGGAGTTTAAGGATATGGAAGCATTTGATGTTGTCGCTCTGGGCGAGCTGTTGGTGGATTTCACGCAAAACGGTGTCAGCGCACAGGGCAATCCCCTCTTTGAGGCAAACCCCGGCGGCGCACCCGCAAACGTCCTGGCCATGCTTCGCAAGCTGGACAGGCGCTGCGCCTTCATCGGCAAGGTTGGCCGGGACAGCTTCGGCAGTATGCTGGCCCAGACGGTGGAGCAGGCCGGTGTCGACGTGCGCGGCCTCTCCTTTGACGAGGAGGTTCCCACGACGCTGGCTGTTGTGCACACGCTGCCCGGCGGGGACCGGGATTTCAGCTTTTATCGCAGCCCCGGCGCCGATATTTGTCTACGACCGGAAGACTTAGACGAAGCGCTGCTGAAAAGCTGCAAGGTATTTCACTTTGGCACGCTCTCGCTGACGGATGAGCCCTGCCGCTCCGCCACCGAGCGTGCGCTGGAGCTGGCGAAGGCTGGCGGCGCGCTGATCTCCTTTGATCCCAACCTGCGTCCCCCGCTCTGGAGAAGTCGGGAGGACGCACGCCAGGCCATTGCCTGGGGGCTTAAACAGTGCGACATTTTAAAAATCGCGGACAACGAGCTTTTGTTTATGACGGGTACGGAGGATTTCGACCGGGGCGCCGCCTTATTGCAGGAGCGCTTTCCCAATATCCGATTGCTCAACGTCACCGCCGGCGGCGACGGCAGCCACGCCTACTACGGCGGTTTGCAGGTCTTTGAGCCGGCCTGCAAGCTGGGCGGTGTGATCGAGACCACCGGCGCCGGAGACACCTTCTGCGCGTGCGTGATCCATTTCGTATTGGAACACGGACTGGACGCGCTGGACAGCGCGGCACTGCATCAGATGCTGCGCTTTGCCAACACAGCGGCCTATATCGTCACCACGAAGAAGGGCGCTATCCGCTCCATGCCGGAGCGTGAGCAGATCGAGGCGCTGCTGCGTGCTTGATTCGGTTGATAATCTTTGTAAAATCGGGCAAGCTGATTGATAGAACAACGATCGATCCTGCCTGTGCAAAACAACGATAAAGGAGGACATGAACATGGCCAACAACAAAAACCCCTACGCCGGAACACAGACCGAGAAGAATCTGATGACCGCTTTTGCCGGGGAATCCGAGGCCCGCAACAAGTACACCTACTTTGCCTCCAAAGCCAAGAAAGAGGGCTTTGAGCAGATCGCTGCCATCTTCCTCAAAACAGCGGACAATGAGAAGGAACACGCCAAGATGTGGTTCAAGGAGCTGGGCGGCATCGGCACAACGGCAGAGAATCTGGCCGCTGCAGCCAACGGTGAAAACTACGAGTGGACCGACATGTACGACGGCTTTGCCAAAACCGCCGAGGAGGAGGGCTTCCCGGAGCTGGCAGAGAAGTTCCGCGGTGTGGCCGCCATCGAAAAGCATCATGAGGAGCGTTACCGCGCCCTGCTGCAGAACGTAGAGATGCAGGAGGTTTTCAAAAAGAGCGAAGTCAAGGTATGGGAATGCCGCAACTGCGGCCACATCGTGGTCGGCACCAGCGCGCCTGAGGTATGTCCCGTCTGCGCGCACCCGCAGGCCTATTTTGAGGTCAGCGCGGAAAACTATTGATACGCTGTCCCGGCAGTAAACAGGCGGCCTTTGCCGCCTGTTTTTTATTGCAAGGGGCGTAAAGCTTTGCTATAATAAAATCAACGACAACAGATAAAGAGGAGTGTCATCCCATGAAAGAAATCGAACTGTTCTACCTTGCTAACTGCCCCTATTGCAAGAACGCCCGCAAAGCCATTGGCGAGCTGTGTGAGGAAAAACCCGCCTATGCCGACATCGACATTCACTGGATCGAGGAGAGTCAGGAGCCAGCGCTGGCCGAGGCCCGCGATTACTACAGCGTGCCTACGATCTTCTTTGGGGACGAAAAACTCTACGAGGCGCATTTTACGCACAGCTATGACGTGATCAAGGATCATATCCGGACCGCCTTTGACAAGGTGCTCTCCGCATGATCCGGCAAAATCTTCACTGCCACACCACCTTTGACGACGGAGCCGACAGCCCCGAGGCCATGGTCCTGGCCGCAGAATCGGCGGGCCTGCGCTCGATCGGCGTGTCTGCCCACGCCTTCATCCCGGGCGAGGAGGATTGGTGCATTCACCCGGAAAATGAACCCGTCTTCGCCGAGGAAATGCACCGCCTTCGCGACAAGTACGCAGGCCGGATCGAGGTCTGGTGCGGACTGGAATACGACATCATCGGGCCGCGCAATTTCGCGCCCTATGATTATATCATTGCCTCCTGCCACATCGCAGATGGGCTCTCCTTTGACAACACCATGGAGGAGGCCCAGCGCCTGGTGGAGCATTTCGGCGGTGGTCAAAAGGCCGCGCAGGTCTACTACGAGCGCGTGGCTTCCATCGCGGACATCCCGGAGGCAGACATTGTGGGGCACTTTGATCTGCTGACCAAGTACAACGAGAAGCTCCCGCTTTATGACACCTCGACCGCAGCTTACCGTGACGCCGCCTACGCCGCCATGGAGAAGCTCAACGCCGCCGGGAAAATCTTCGAGATCAACTCCGGCGCCATCTTCCGCGGCTACCGCACCGAACCTTACCCCGCGGCCGAGCTGCTGCGCCATCTGCACGCCATCGGCGGACGCATCTGCATCAGCTCCGACGCCCACTGCACCGCCGCCATGGTCTGCGCCTTCGACCGGTGCGAGGCGCTGGCCCGGGACTGCGGCTTTACGGAGCTGTGGGAGTTCAACGGAAACGGCTTTGAGCCCGCCGCGTTTTAACATGATGCAGAACCTCTTTGCCTTTGACATGGTGCAAAGCGGCCTCGTCATCGCCGCGCTCTTCGTCGCGGGCGAGTGGCTGTCGAACAGACTCAAGGCCGTTGTACCCAGCTTTCTCGCCGCAGGCATGCTGTTTCTGGCGCTGCTGTGGGGCGGAATCCTGCCCGCCGATTTGGTTGAGCGCTCCGGCTTTCAGTCGCTTGTCTCCATCGGCATCATGTTTGTCATCTTGAATATGGGCACTACCACGAATTTCAAGGAGCTGGCGTCCAGCTGGCGCGTGGTGCTCCTGGCGGCGGTGGCCTATTTCTTCGAGCTGGCGATGGTCTTCCTCGTGATCGGGGGAATCTTCGGTCGGAACATCGCCGTGGCCGCCATGCCCGGCGGAAGCCCCGTTGCTTTCATGGTGCAGGAGCGGGCGCGCAGTCTCGGCTATGACGACTGCATCGTGCTGTCGGTGCTGCTGCTGGCAATGCAGGGGCTCGTTGGCTGCCCCCTTGTCTCCCTGCTGGTTCGGCGGGAGGCCAGCCGTCTGTACGCGGCAGGCATGCCCGTTATGCTCTCCGTGCCGCTGAAGAGTGGGACCCGGGAAGAGCACCCGGAATCTACTTACCTCGCCTTTTTCAAGCTATACATCGGCGCCTGGATCGCGCAGCGCCTGGGAAGCTGGACCGGGATTTCCCCCTATGTAATCTGTCTGCTGTTGGGGGTCGTGTTTGTCGAACTCGGCGTTTATCGCAAGTCCCAGCTGAACCAGACCCAGGCAAGCGGCTTTTTCTTCCTTGCCATGATGTCCGTCGTGCTCAGCGGCTTTGCCGCCGCGACGCCGCAGATGCTCCTGCGGATGCTCGGGCCGCTGGTATGTGTGCTGGCGCTGGACGCGCTGTCACTGACGCTCTGCTCCCTTGTCCTCGGGCGCTTTCTCGGCTTCTCGCCGTGGATGTCGGTAGCGCTGGGCTTTAACATCATGATCGGCTTCCCGCCGAACATGATGATTTCTCAGGAAATAATCGGCTACCTCACCGACGATGCGGAAAAGCGCGCCTGGCTTATGGAACAGATCGGCAACCGCATGGTCATCGCGGGCTTTACCAGCAACACTTTCCTCGCCAACATCATGGCGGGACTGCTTGTAACGCTGATGGTATGAAAGGACAACATATGAAGCTTTTGATCGCATCGGATATTCACGGCTCGGCCTATTACTGCGGCCGACTTCTGGACATATTTCAACAGGAGAAGGCGGAGCGCTTGCTGCTGCTGGGCGATATTCTCTACCACGGGCCGCGCAACGACCTGCCGCGGGACTACGCGCCCAAGGAGGTCACCGCGCAGCTGCGCGCGCTGGACGCGCCGATCCTCGGCGTGCGCGGCAACTGCGACGCGGAGATCGATCAGATGGTACTGGGCTTTCCCCTGCTGTCGGACTACGCGCTGCTGCTGACCGAGGGGCATACCATCTTCGCCACGCACGGCCACATCTATTCTCCGGAGGATCATCCCCCGCTGAGGTCCGGCGATATCTTTCTCTCCGGGCATATCCATATCCCCGTCTGCAAGGAACGAAACGGTATCCTCTATCTCAATCCCGGCTCCGTCTCCCTGCCCAAGGAGGACACGCCCCACAGCTGCATGAGCTTTGACGGGCAGGTCTTCCGCTGGCTGGATATGGACGGCCGGGTCTATCAGGAATACAGACTGGAGGGTTGAGCATGTATTACGATATGGCAGGTCTGGACAAATTTGTCACCGCGCAGGTGCGGGATTACGATACCGCGCTGCGGGAGATTTGCGCCGGGCGTAAGCGCAGTCACTGGATGTGGTACATCTTCCCCCAGATCCAGGGCCTCGGCTTCAGCTCCACGGCGCAGTACTACGGCATCCGCGATCTGGAGCAGGCTAAGGATTACATGGAACACCCCGTTCTGGGACCGCGGCTGCTGGAAATATCCGAGGCGCTGCTGGCCCTTGACAGCTCCGACCCCACCGCCGTCATGGGCTATCCCGACGATCTCAAGCTCTGCTCGAGTATGACGCTTTTCGAGCTGGCCGCGCCGGAGCAGCCGGTTTTCGGCCGGGTGCTTGACAAGTTTTACGGCGGCCGCCGCGATTATCGGACGCTGGAAATCCTCGGATGCTGAAAAAGGAGAACCGCACTTGCGGTTCTCCTTTTTAGTTCAGATAGGGATCGTCGCCAAAGTAGTCCAGGTCGACCTGAGTAAAGCCCACCACGAGCACATTGGTCCAGTTCTCTTTACAGGTGTAGCAAATGAGATCCTCGCCGATGGTGGCCCAGGTGCCTTCGGCATCGGTGATGCCATGGCCGGTATTGATGCCGTCGATTACCTTGTCGCAGCGCAAGGAGGAGATGGCATCCCCCGAGAGGATATAGGCCATGTCCCCTACCTTAACCTGGTTGAGGGTAGCAAAGTCCTGATTGTTATGGTCCGCCACGACATAGCCGATGCCGTCAAAATAGACCAGGGCACTGTCCTCGTCATCCGTGACGCGCTGGCCAACAGCATTCTCGTCAGGCCCCTCGCCCCAGACAAACAGGCCCACGTCGATATCCGCCGACGCGATCACAAGCCGCCCGGCCATCCACTCCCGCGTTTGTATCTCCCGCGCGACCTCCTCATTCCGGCCGCGCAAAGCCTGCACCGCCGCGGAAATGGGCTTGGGTGTCGGTTCCGGCGTGGGCGACGGCGTGGGCAGCGGCGTCGAGGTCGGGCTCTCGGTCACCGTCGGTGACGGCGTCGGCGCCGCCGCCGGCATTTCGGGCCGCTTGCTCCCTCCGCAGCCGGACAGGAGCCAGCTCAGAATCAATATAAAAATGGCTGTTCGCTTTTTCATACAGCTTTGTCTCTCTGCGGGGTGCCCCGCTTTGGGCGGATGATCTTCGTGCCGCCATCATACCATGGGCCGCAGGAAAATTCAACCGAAAAGCGCACCGGGTGTGTATGCCCTGCGGGTATGTATGCCCCGCGGGTATGTATGCCCTGCGGGAATGTATGCCCTGCGGGTATGTATGCCCTGCGGGTACAATTCGTTTTCCGCGAAAGGAGACGGATTCCCACGCAAAAACGACCGCTTTCGCGGTCGTTTTTGCTCGGAATGACAGGAGGGGCGTATTTGAGACAGCCCCTTTGCCATGTTGATTTGGGTTTATGCTTTTTTTCTGCGCCGCAGGAACAGCAGCGCACCCGCCGCAAGGATCAGCAGCGCGCCGCCGCCGGTGAACAGTGCCGTGCCCATGCCGCCGGTCATCGGCAGCTCTACGCCAGGGGCATTCTTGACGGTGATGATCATCGTGTCAGTATCAATCTCGACATAGTCCTCAGCATTTTCTCCGTCAGCCTTCAGCTCGCCGTTTTCAATACGGAAGCTGACCGCGTCGGTCAGCATATAATACCCGCTCGGCGCTACAACTTCCAGCAGCCGATACTCTCCATCCGAAAGAGAAGCGGTAAAGGTCCCCTTATCCAGGTCCTCCGCACTGACCGTATAGACTCCGTCGGCCTGATCGTCGGTGAACGGTGTCCACGCGCTCCCGTTCTTCTTTTCCAGGCGGAAAGATGTGCCGGTCAGCGGTGTTACTCCGTCCGTCTTATCCACCTTTCGGACCGTGACAAGCACCTCATCCGTCTCTAGGGCACGGTTGATGATTGTTCCGCCGCTGTTCTCCATATAGAGATTTTCATACAGATAAGTTCTTCCGCTGTTGATATACGGTTCATAGCCCGGCCACTCTACCGTTTCACGAACTTTGTACTTAATCTCTTTGCCCTCTTCCGTTGTTCTCGGCAGGTTTTCAAATCTTGCATGCCATTGACGATCTTCACCGTCTACATCTGGTATGCCATCTAACAAGATCGAACGGAAC
Organism: Oscillospiraceae bacterium; assembly: GCA_017458085.1. Taxonomy (GTDB): domain Bacteria; phylum Bacillota; class Clostridia; order Oscillospirales; family Oscillospiraceae; genus Limivicinus. Next base: position 4,548 of record JAFTGE010000078.1, on the reverse strand, counting down.
GCTTTCGTCTCACCATCAATTTCCTGATATACCGTGATCTCAACCTGTGCACCCGTCGGGATGGAACTACCAGTCAACGGGGTCTTCTCGCTATCCTGCCACTCCTTTGTGACTTCAAACACTGTAGTATCTTTCGGAGGCGAATATGTATTTTTGAAATACACGTTTTTCTGGTTGTCCTCACCGCTTAAGATCGCATTGTTTCCGCCCGCGTCGGAATCGTTTGAAGCGGAGATCTTAGAAATCTGCACGTTATCCGTTACAAGCATGCCTATGTATTGCTTGACCAGATTTCCATTTATTTCAGCAAGCTCCCACACTTCATAATTTCCGTCCGGCAGATTTGAGAATGTGGCTACGGCATTTACGTTACCTTCAGTGTCAATATCTTCAGCTGTTAAGGTAATGGACTCCGTCCAAACCCTTCTATCCTTCGTCAGATAGTCCTGCTGCTTTCCGTCCTTGGTAAGGGCGAAATAAATGGTTAAGTCCTCCAAATCAGAGAGAGTCAGCCCATTCTGAGGGATAACGGTTTTATGAACCGTGATAGATCCCGTATTATCCTCAGCAAAATGTGCAATGAATGTCACCGTGCTGGCCGGGCTTGTGAAATCTGTGCTAAGGATGTGATCACCGCTTCGTTCTTCGCCATTGTAAACTTGCGGAACAAAGCCAGGATCCGTAGACAGAATTTCATTTGATCCTTCACGTGTCCAATATAAGAATTTCCATCCGTCAAAAGGTGTCGCTGTTGACCCTGTTGCCAAATCGCCTTGATATACACTCTCCTTCTCCGGAGAAGTCAATCCATGGTCTGGATCATCCGGGACATAAATGATGTTCACCTTCGGCTTCTGAACAAAAACGGCATAGTAATGATAGGTTGTGTTCGGATCAGTCAGTTTTGTGATATCAGGGATAAGATATGCTTTCGTAGAGGTTTGGCGAAGCGCTTCACCGGTTTCCGAATCCTTAGCTCCTGTTTCATCATCCCATTCCCAATGATCGAAAACATAATCATTGTCTACGTCTGCAATAGCGGTGGAGCCTGATATCGGATAAGCAGTTTCTTTATCAGAAACCCAAGCAGTCCGATCAGTTTCAGTAAAGTTATCCGATGTGTTGCTTACTTCTCCACTGCCAGATAACACATGATACTGAATATTAAAGCTGTCCAGCTTTTCAAAGTTAGCCACGAGAATGTTCAGAGAACGTTCAACCGTACCATCCACTTCTCGAAAGATCGCCGTGTGATAGCCGTAGTCCAGCAAATTATCGACCGTAACAGTCTTGGGTCCTCCATTATCATCTTTTTCTATCTTACTAATAAGCGTAATGGGTTCTTTAAGCTTTAGGTCTTCAGCACTAAGGTTGTGATTGTTATTGTCTGTAATCGGCGTTTTCAAAATCAACTCGTTATTATTAAAGCTGAAACCCACGAGCTTATAGCCGGAATTCACCTTAATGGTATAACGCCTCATTTCCGTTCGGAAATTATCAGCTCGACCGCCGTCTAGTCCTTTATTAAGATCTTCCTCCGTTCTGGTTCGGTTATTAATAAATATAAGTTTCTCGGTGTATATTTCATTCGATCCGAGATAGAAATCGCCTCCCTCTGGATCACTTACCTTAGTCTGAACATAAACATTCTGTTCCCATTTGGGAACAACACGAAAATATCTTACGCCCGTTCCATTGACATCTTGTAGATATTCACCCGATGGAACAAAAGTGCTATAAAGAGTGAAAAGTTTGTCCTTATCTGGTTCATTATTTTTGCCAAGCACCCAACCGGTAATGTCATACTGATTCCCGTTGATCACGGTTCCCTGCGCACTGCACCCTTTAGCCGATCCATTCTGCGGCACAATTTCGGAAATGAATGCAGATTGATCGGCCGTACCGTATACCGTCCTCCCGTCAACCGTAAGACTTGCCGCATATACCTGTTTGTCAACATCCTGCTGAATATTGTAGACAATCTCCAGCGATGAATCGAGCTTTTCAAATCGGGCGGTAAAAACAACATCTTCCGATATCGTCAAGTTAGAAGGCAGGGTCGCCGCGTCCGAGTCAAATCCCGGAATTGATACCGGATTTCCCGCTTTATCTGTGACAGTCCATCCCGTGAAGGCACAGCCAGGAACAGGCACCGCTGTAGCTGATCTTGTAAGCACGCCACCTGGAGCAGTCGTCTGGACGGTCGAGTCATAGGTTCTGACGCTGCCAAGGGCAATCTCACCGTAGCGAGAAATCACCTCCTCGTTTTCTACGATTCCGTCAACATTTTCAACTGTGTACGTTGCAGTATAAGCCTTCTCATACTTTGCAGTAAAGGTTACATCCTCGGTGATATTCCCCATCTCGACATACGACAACTCTGCATCTTGAGAAACAAGCTGGCTGCCTTTATACCATCCAACGAAGTTATATCCTTCCTTTGTCGGGGCCGTATATCCAGCGGGAAGCTCTGTGGTTACTCTCTCAGAAACAAGCTCAGATTTTGTGCCGTCAATGTCTTCTTCATATCTAATCAGAACTCCTGGTCCAAAACGGGCCGTAATTGTGGTGAAGTCCTCAGAGATATACCCTGCATTTTTCCAATCGATCAGATCCTGTGCGGTAATCGTCTTATTTGTCCACACACGCCTGTCGCCAATATACCAGCCGAGGAAGTAATACCCGTCGCCCGTATTGGCCGTGGCAGTGGCACCTTTGGCTGTGGTAGAGCCAGCGTAATCGGTGGTGTTATTGATAGAACCACCGGAAGTGGAATCATAGTTGACGATAAAGGTATTCTTGGGTTTAACAACGGCATGTACGCTTCCATAAACCGTCCCATTAATATATCTAAAATTCGGTTCTGTTGATATTTCAACTTCAGGCGAAGAATCATTCTTTATTTCCCATCGCACAAATTCAACAGTAGGGCTAGTAGAAACTCTATTTCCGTTATTGTCATACAGATAGTATGTAGCGTCTCGTCCAGGATTCTGTCTTACCCCAGTAATGTCATTACTTCCAGTATTTGAAGATGACACCTTAGCTATGGCGTGATCATTTATTGTAAGAATAACACCTGCCTGATTAGTAAACACCGCTGTATACGTCGCGCCATCGTATATTTGATCTCCCTTCGGAGTAAAGCCCGAATCAGTGCTCACAATATTCCCGGATGCATCTTCCCAATACAGGAAACGTGAACCACTGTTTGCTTTAGCAGTTGCTCCAATGGCATCGGTATATAACGGAACCACTTCATTCTTGGAACTTGCATACTTATTCTGGCCATTTAAAGATACGCTTCCAGAGCCATTATTACCAGAAAATGCCTTCGTAGCATAACTAATTGTTGCAGGCTTGTAAAATCTTGCCTTGAGAACTGTTCCGCTTGCGAGATTGCTCAGTTCAGCCTGTGAAATTGAAGCCTTGTTAGACACCAGTGTGTCGCCATCATACCAGCCCTCAAACAGATAACCTGCTGTCGGATTCGCTGTGGGGAGCACATTTGCAGAGTTTCCATCTTCGGAACTACCAAAGAAGTACACATTTGAAGAAACCGTTCCCTGCGCACTTGTTCCATCTTCTGTGTCAAAAAGGACTACGGTTGCACTCTTAGGATAGAAATGAGCTGTGAGTGTTGATCCGTCTGCTACATCATCATCCGTGTAGGGGTTGACTGCTAAATCACAATTACTGTTACCAGTGACCAATTTGTTATACAGATGTCCATCTATCGTCCATGTGGCAAACAAATAATCAAATCTTGTAGTATTGCTTACATTCCAACTCGATCTATACGCAGTACCCATACTTGGATTCATAATGATAACTGAAGTATTTGTATTGGTAAGTTCAAAAGAACTTGTAGAGTTATAAGTACTATCTCTACGTACTGCAGCCCATCCACTCGGACTTACAGAAAAAGTAATCGTCTTCTTCTGTGCCGCATCTGTTACCTTAACGGTAATCGCGTCCCCATTACTCAGCGTGACCGTCAGGGTTTCCTCGGTGTCGAAGGCTTGGAGGCTGACAAGCTTCCAGTCGTCAGCAAGGGGCTCCACGGCAAGAAGCGCAGGCGCAGAAAAGTCCACGGAGACAACGTCCGAAACGCTCTCCTCTATGTTGAGCAGAGCAAACAGTTCCGAGAGCATCATCTCCCCTTCGCCGGGCAGATGATACTCGTATTCGCCATAGTAGAAATCCACCGTATAACTGAGAACAAAGGGGCTGAAGCTGTCGGTCTTGAAGGAGAAGCCGCTGAGCGTCTGAGTACCGTTTTCCTCGTCGATCACCGTCATGTCCAGCGTCAGGTCTTCCCCGGAAATCTCCGTGACCGCACCGTCGTGGATATGGTACAGGTGGAAATCCTTTCCCCGAACCGCATTCGGCAGGGTGACCGAAACAGAAAAGTCCTCCGCATAGTCCGCAGCGTCCAGATCCTCGATCCCGATCTCCAGCGCCACATACCGCGTCTCCGCCGTCTCCGATGAAGCGGGAGTCTGCGCGGCAAGCTTCGCCTTTTTGCGGATCGCGTTCCAGGCCGTT
>JAFTGE010000077.1 GCA_017458085.1 Oscillospiraceae bacterium | reverse complement strand
TCTTTGATCAATCTGTACAAATTTCGATATATTGCAAAATTATCAAGCCGTGCTATAATAAGAGAAAACTTGCGTTATGCGATATATTGCGCGCCATTTTCCTGCCAGGAGGTATTACACATGCCAGTACCGCAAAAAAAAGCCGAAACAATTCTGTCTGCCAAAGACCGGGTATACCAGACGGTACAGCAATGGATCATCGACGGAACGCTTGAACCCGGTGAGCGGTTGAATGACATGGAGCTGGCCGAGTATTTTTCGGTTTCCCGCACACCGGTGAGAGAGGCGCTTCAGCTTCTTGGCGAGCAGCGTCTTGTGCAGGTCTTACCGTCCCGGGGCACGTTTGTTACGGATATCGATGTGGAGGATCTGCAATATGTCTATGAAATGTTGGGCGGCCTTCACGCACTGGCATTGGAACTGTGTATCGGACAGCTTGACGAGGCCGCACTGCAGGAGTTAGACGCACTGAATCTGGAATTTCTGCGCTGCTCCGGAATGGGGCTTGCCGCCTCTGTTGAGGCTGACTATGCGTTCCACAGTAAAATCTGTGAGCTGTCCGGCAACCCCTACCTGCGCAGCTTCTCCGATCAGCTCTCGCTGCAGGCGCGCCGCAACGAGAATCGCTTTTTCCGCGATTATCAGCATCTGGAGGAGAGCTTTGAGTGCCACCGCCGCATCATCGAAGCGCTGCGTGTTGGTGATTTGGAAACCGCAAAGAAAGAAATGCGTATTAACTGGCAGGGCTCGTTGGAAACAGTGGGAAACGGACATTGATTCCTCAGTCGCAAAAAAGATATGCATATGACAAGGGCGTAATCGTTGGTTTCATACCGTGAAAGCCCGAAAACGCATGACCGATGTGGCCGATACCGAACAGCTCCTGCGAATCATCCAGTCGATCCCCTCTCCCAAGGCCGAGCCGTTCAAACTCTGGCTGGCACAGGTAGGTCAGGAACGCAAGAAAAGCGCTGGAAGAGCGGACGGGCAAGCCGGTCATCACCGCAAAGAATGCTTCCCAACTCAACGCTATCGTAACTGCGCTGCTCGAAGACACAGCAGAAAAAGGCAAATAAATCATACCAGATGGATAGCCGGACGACATCAAAATCGTCCGGCTATCTAGCTATGCGAATGGTAAGATGCGATAATTGTTTTCAGCGCTCAGATGGGACAACCATCGAATACTCGTTTTTACAAAACAGATAAAAAGGCGGTCGGACATAAGCCCCGACCGCCTGATTGCGCTATTATATGTTTTCCAGCTTTTCGATCAGCTTATCAAAGCCATAGATTTCCAGTGTGGTCTTTCCGGCGAGCAATTCTTCTACGATGTGCTTTTCCTTCTCAAACTTGGCTTGCGCCTTCTCAAGCACCTCGTCCTCATGCGCCTGCGGGATAACAACGACACCGTCACAGTCACCCAGAATCATGTCACCGGGATGAACCTCGACCCCGCCGCAGGTAACCGGGATGTTGATCTGGCCGAGACTGGCCTTCACGGTGCCGGAGGGATTGAAACCTCGGGAGAACACCGGAAAACCGAGTTCCTTGATGTCCTCGCTGTCCCGGCAGCTGCCATCCAGCACTACGCCGGCCAGGCCACGAACCTTGCAGGCCAGCGCCATGATGTCTCCGAAATGACCCCCCTGATCATAGCCGCGCAGATCGCACACCAGCACATCACCGGGCTGGGCAGCGTAGATTCCCTGATGCAGCGCCAGGTTATCCCCCGGCTGGCATTTTACCGTGACCGCTCTGCCCAGCATACGGCTCTTCGGATCGATGGGCTTGATGCCGGAATCCATCACGCCCTGCCGCGGCATGGAGTTGTTATTGTCTGCCACATTCCCGGTAGGGAGCTGCAGCAGTTCCATGCGTTTTTCTTTCGTCAGCTCCATATCACTTCGCCTCTTTCAGCTCGTAGTTTTCCGCCAGGATCCCATCCTTACGGTCCTTCCACAGCCGATAGGGAACACTGATGATCAGCGGGACCAGCATGACCGGGCCGACGATGGTGGTGAAGGTGCCATAGCCGTACTTGATGATGTTCAGCAGACCGAAGGAGCTGCCGAAGGTGCAGATCAGGATGAACACCAGTGCGATCACGAGCTTGCGGCTGAAGCCGGTGCTCTTTATCCAGACCTTCTGGATCAGCGGCTCAAAGCGGTTGCAGACCGTGAAGATGAAGGCGACGCTGCTGGAGAGCATAGCGGCGATGGCGAAGACCACATACAGGATGCGGGAGATCCAGCCCGCGTTGGACAGCTCGTTGATGGCCCAGAGCGTGGGGATCTCTTCCTTCAAAACCGCAGGCATGCCGGCGGCGAAGATGATGGTGAAGATCATGGTGCTGACGCTGCACAGCAGGGCGGTGACCAGAGATTCCACAAACACGTCTTTTCTGGTTTTGATGATGCCGATGGATGCGGGCACGCAGGCCTCATAGCCGTTCATAAAGAACACGACGATCATCAGCATGGAAAACCAGGCCTTCGGAGCGGTAAACCCGTACTCAGTGTAGGATACGCGGCGGGCAAGAAAGTCCATGGCGGGCTCCCAGGCGTTGCCCAGGCAGATCACGGCAACATAGCCGCAGATCAGAAGGATGCAGATGCCAAGGACTGAGCCAACCTTACGAAGCAGGTCTGCTCCGAAAAGAGCAAGCAGCAGCACCGCGAGACAGAACAGGATCGTCCCGATCAGCTTCGGCAAGCCAAAAAGCTGGAACAGGAGCGTTGCGGTTGTTGAGATTTGAGCGGACAGAGCAATCAGCACGACCACAATAACCTGGATCTCTTTGAATGTGCCGAAGAACAGCTGCAGTCCCTTGGCCCGGTAGATGGTATTGTAGGCTTCCCGGTAGGTGTGCGGGGTGTAGATGCGGTTGATTTCAAACAGGAGGAGATTGAAGATAAAGCACAGGATACCGGCCACCAGCGGGCCGACAATTACGCCGATCCAGCCCTTATTGAGGAAGTAGGAAACCGTCTGTGTGCCGGAGGCGAAGCCGGGGCCCACATAGGCGCTGTACATGACTGCGCAGATAGAGAACACGGCGGCAAAGCTGGACTTTTTCTTGATGTTATCCATGTCTGCTCTCCTTATTCCTTGGACTGCAGATGATGATAGCCGAGCTTGGCGCGGGCCTCTTTCAGAGTGCTGCCCTTCTTGACCTCGGCGATGATCTTCTGCTCGGTCTCTTCGATGCCCTTGGCGATCTCCAGCACCTGCTCGGCCACTTCCTTCGGAATGCAGAGCGCGCCGGAGTCGTCGCCCAGGATAATGTCGCCGGGGCGAACCTGTACGCCGGAGATGGCAACAGGCACATTGACTGCGTCCACTTCCACGCGCTCCTTGCCGGTGACCATGTATTTGCCCTTGGTGTAGATGCCGTAGCCCAGCTCTTCGATGCCGTTGACGTCGCGGCAGACGCCGTCGATCAGTGTGCCCTCCACGCCCTTGGTCTTGGCGGTATAGGTCATGATATCGCCCCATACGGTGCAGTAGTTGCGGCCGGCGTTGTCAATGACCACGACCTGACCGGGCTGAACTTCATCCAGGAAATCGCCCACGGTTCCCTTGACCATCCCACAGGGGACATAGTGTACGGTAAAAGCTTCGCCACAGATCTTTCTGCCGGGAATGACCGCCTGGATCCCCAGAAGACCGCAGGGGATTCCAAGCTTGTCCATAGCGTCGGAGATGCTCGCGGTGTCCATCTTCTTGATTTCTTCGATCAGTGCGCTCATTGTTCATACCTCTTTCCTATTATTCGCCTGCTCCGTGAGGCGTTTTCTGATGATAGAGTAGCACAGGAATATATACTTGTAAAACGAATGAATTTTGTTTATAATATCGAATAAACCGATATTATAAGGCAGGAGATGCTACGATGACATACGAGCAGATCGAGACTTTTCTGACCGTCGTTACCTGCGGAAGCATAACGGCTGCAGCCAATGAGCTCTTTGTCACACAGTCGACGGTGAGCTCCCGTATTCAAGGCCTGGAAGCGGAGCTGGGTGCTCCGCTGTTGATTCGTGCGAAGGGCCACCGCAATGTGGAGTTGACAAGCTACGGTCAAGCCTTTGTCCCCATTGCCAGCCAATGGACCTCGCTCTGGAAGCACACACAAAAGCTCAAGACTGCAGAGGACACGCAGGTGTTGACCATTGCGAGCATTGACTCCGTGAACAACTACACCCTTGTACGTCTGTTTAATCAGCATATCCATCGCTATCCCAACATCAAGCTGCGGATCCACACGCATCACTCCAACGAGATCCACGGCCTTGTGCAGAACCGCGTTGCTGACATCGGTTTTGTGTTCAGCCGCGTGAATTATCCAAATATCATCTCCCGGCCGGTCTATCGGGAGCTGATGTATCTGATTTGTCGAAAAGATGGGCCATATCACGAGGGCATTGCCTGCACGGAACTTTCGACGGAAAATGAGGTTTTTCTCCGCTGGGGTCAGGACTATCAGCAGTGGCACGACCGCCATTGGAGTCCGGAACTGTACCCTGCGATCACGGTCAATACCGGCTCCACCCTGCAGCGTTTTTTGGATGCGCCGGAACGTTGGGCCATTGCGCCGATGTCGATCATCCACCAACTCAGCCACAACAGCGGCCTGACCTACTACCGGCTGCAGACTCCGCCGCCTCCTCGAATCTGTTATGAGATCCGAAACCGCTATCCTACTCTTGGTCAGCAGAAGGCCATCGACCTGTTTCATCAGGAGTTGGAGGCGTACATTGACAGCAATTCGGACATATGTACCTTTGAGGATTGGATGCTGCGGGACAGCGACCGCTGAAAGCCTAGACAAGAGCGTCAATTGCCACAGCGAATTCCTTATAGTCAAAGCTCTGCAACAGCAGGGCTTTCTCTTTATTCTGAATCAGGTACGCGGGCAGAGAGTGAATGCCGAGGTTTTGGGTCAAGGCCAGATCCCTCTCCAGCGCGGCCGCGGCGCTGCCGTCGTGGTAGTGCTTTTTAAAAAGCGCTTCGTCGATGCTGCAGTTTCGGACGATCCGCAGGATTTCTTCAAGATGCGTAGTCGGGCGGCAGTCCAGCACCGTGGCGTGACGCAGGGCCGTGAGAAAGGCGTCGGCCTTCTCCAAATCGGCCAGCTGTGCGGCTTTGTAGGCCAGGCACAGCGGCCTTGAGCTGCGGTGCTCCGCGTCAAAAAGGCAAAAGCCCTCCATGTGGATCGGCAGTCCACCGATGCTTTCCTCGCTAATGTAAATCTTTGCAAGCCGTTTGCAATAGCAACGGATGCCTTCATCCGGCGGGAGCGTCCGCTCCACGGGCGTCATGAAATCGCTCACATCCCGCACCAGCACGCTCATCACATAGCGAAATTCGATCCTTCCGGAGTAGTCTTCTGCCAGCCGTTCCATGATGGGCTCGCTCTCATAGCTCAATCCCATCATCGGATCGGTGAAGATCGTGAGAATGATCTTATCTTCCATGCCTATCATCGGAACATCCGGCGGTCGATGTACTGGCCGCTCACACCCCAGGCGGAAATATCGTCGATCTTGATGTAACAGTCCTCCGGCGCCACCTCCAACAGATCGTGGTAGATGTCTGTCACAGCAGCGGTAAACTCCCGATATCCCGCGTGGCTCTCGTTGCCGAAAACGCTCACTGTGAGGTAGGCCATCGGCCTGTCGTTCTCGCCACGCAGCCACAGGCGGCAGTTATCTTCAAAGCTGAGCAGCAGGTATTCTTCACTCTTGCCGGGTACCAACTCAATCGCCTTGCCGAGGCGAGTTTTCAAGGCAAGCTCCTGTTCTTCGCTGACGTGGACATTGACCTTGGAGACAATAAACGGCATGTCAGTCCCTCCAATCCTGCAGCTGCTTTAAGATCCGATCCGCTACCTCCTGATGCTTCATTTGGTAGGTGTGGCCGGTTTTCTCAATGAATATCAGTGTGTTCTTCTCCGCTGTCGGCATATGATCGTTCAGGTTCCGCAGAAACTCAGCCGGATCGCCATCGGTGAAGTTATCATAGGTTCCCACCAGCAGCGCGCCGGTATGGGTGATTTGAGATGCCTGCGAAAAGTCGCCGTCCTTTGCCGTATGCACATTATTAAGCAGCCCGGAAAACTGCCAATCCCAGGCAGTGTTGGCGATACAGTCCACCCAACCCATAAAGGGAAAGGGCAGCATTTTGTCCCCGTCGCCGCGCTCCACCTGCTCGCGGATCATCTGTTTCTCCCTCTCGGTCACGCCGGACATCATATGGGTCAGGTTCGCCGGAGAGAGCAGGAAAAAGTGCTCTACCCGCGGATCGTGGTGCCGGGAGAGATAGTAGATGACCTTGTTCGCGCCCAGCGAGTGTCCGGCGAGGATCATATGCTCGTAGCCTGCTTCTTCCGCCCAGTCCAGATAAGCCTCAATATCCTCGTCGGTATAGGAAAAGCGCTCATTCCAGGAGCCGATCAGCTCCTCCCTTCCGGTGTGGACGTTCACCGTTCGTATCTGCCCAAAGGCGTCGTTGGTCTGAGCGTAGATGAAGTCGATGCCGCCCGCGTTCAGCGTGTCACCGATGTTGTAATAGAACGGATTGGAATAGAAATTGCCGTGGATGCCGGTGATGGCGATCATCACCGTGTCGGCGGCTTTCTTTTCCTCCGGGCGAAAGAGCACGCCGTTTAAGACCACGCCGCGCTTCGTCAGTACATTCAGGCGAAACATCATGACCGATCCCTCCCCCGGAAGACGCAGCGGTGGCAGGGCGAGGAATAGCAGCGGTTGCAGGAGACGCACTGGGAGACCTCAGTCTCGCCGCTTTTCAGCTTGTTGGGAAAGTCCGGCTCCCGCAGCAGCGGGCGGGACAGGGAGAGGAATTCGATCTTGCTCCCGTTTAAGGCCGCTTCCATCGTATCCTTACTGCGCCAGCCACCCACGGCGATGACAGGAACACTCACTTCCTCCGCAAGCCGTGCGGCGAAGGGAGCAAAGTAGCCCTCATTTACATGGGGACGAATGCCGCCCACCGAGGTGCCGTTGCCGCTGACCTCGATGGAGTCGATGCCGGCGTCAGCCAGGCTCTTGCAGATTGCAAGGCTCTCGTCTTCTTCGAGACCGCCGAAAGTGAAATCGTTGCAGTTGATTTTTACAGTGACATGCAGGCCTGGGGCTTTTTCACGGATAGCCGCGAGAATGTCTATCAAGATGCGGCTTCGTTCCTCGGTGCTGCCGCCATATTCATCTGTGCGGTGATTGACCCGGGGGCTGATAAAGCGGGAGAGAAAGAAGAAATGCGCCGTGTGGATCTGCACGCCGTCGAAGCCGGCCTCCTTGGCGCGGCGCGCCGCCTCGCTAAATTGAGCGATCACGGTTTGAATCTCATCCATCGTCATATCGTCCGGCTCCACCTGACGGTAACTGCCGTTGGGGAGTTGGCGATAATAAGCGCCTAACGCCAGCTGTGCAATAACCGGGCAGTTTTCGGCGTGGATGATATCCACCAGCTTTTGATACTGCGGGATCAGCCTGTCATCACACAGGCGCATCATGCCTTCAAAATAATAGTCGTTCAACGCCACGCTGGTAAAGCCGGTGATGATGGCACCCGCGCCGCCCTTCGCCAGCTCCTCGTAAATGTCATAGGCCACCTCCGTGATCCCGCCGTCAGGATCGGCGATGCCTTCCCAGGTGGCGGAGCGGATCAGGCGATTCTTTACGGTCAGGTTACCGAGCTTTGCTTCCTCAAAAAGCTGTTTCACAACAAAAACTCCTTTACAATTCTTCTGCCTGCCATTATAATGATCCACAACGGAAAAACAAGAAGGCAGAATATTCTTTGCCACTACGGAAAATATAGTGTTGGAGGCCGCCATGAGCAAGAAGCCTTTACCCAAGGATGAAAATATCTATGAGACCGAATGCCCCATCCTGTATGCTATGGAGCTGATCGGGCAGAAATGGAAGCTGCCGATCCTGTGGTACATTGCGGACGCAGAGAACCAGACCCTTCGCTATCGGGAGCTGGAGCGCAAGGTCGTCGGGATCACCGCCACCATGCTGACCAAGTGCCTGCGGGAGCTGGAAGCGGATCAATTCATCACACGCACGCAGTACAACACCATCCCGCCCACGGTGGAGTATTCCTTGGCCGAGCGCGGTAAAACCCTGATCCCGGCGTTGGAGTCGGTCTACCACTGGGCCGAGGGGCAGATGAAATGACAGTACACTGAAAAAAGTCATTGGTGTAAAGAAATCAGGCTGGAAGAAAGTTGTCGTACATTCTTCCAGCCTGATTCTAAAGAGTGGATTTTTCTTTTCTCTTTCGTATTGCAACAAACCGTGAGAGCCCGAAAAACGCGTTTGTATTAGACCTCCATTAGAACAAGGGAAAGGGCAAAAGTGAAGATAAAGAAAAAATTCCGAAAACGCTTATTTCTAAGCGATTTCGGAACTTTTTTGGTGCGCGAGGCGGGACTTGAAGAGACGAATCAGACAGGTGTTTAGCCTTATTTGTCCTCATTTCCTATTATTTCGGCCAATAAAACGACCTGAAACCTATTATTTGCTGTTAGCCAATAGCGGCCTTTGTTATCTTCTAAAGGGGAAAACAAAGGGAGAAAAGTCCGCACGGGTGTAGCAAGATATCGTCATTCGTTTATTTTTGGGGGAGGAGTATTCACCAAAATTGACTGTCACTATTGTAAAACCGACGAAT
>JAFTGE010000011.1 GCA_017458085.1 Oscillospiraceae bacterium | reverse complement strand
GGCTGGCGGATCGTACTTGCGTGACGTGACACGCGTGCTAGTATCATAGGGCTTTGCCCGCATATGAAAATCCACCGGCTTCGCCGGTGGATTCTTAATGTCGGATAATACTCTTTTTTAATAAAAAGTAGACACTTTTTATTAAAAAGGCGCCGCTTGATGCGCCGCCCATCTGCGCGAAAGCTCAGATGACGTCTCATACAGTTTCCTATGAAAAGTAGACTTTGTCTACTTTTCATAGGAAACTAGTAGAGCGGTTTGAAATCAACTGGACTTTTTCAGCGGTAGTGACTCAACCGAAATATCATCGGAGACATCCAAATCTTCAAGTTTATACTTCCAACGAAATACCATGGGTTCCTCGTTTATCTCAGTAAAATAACGATAGACACGGTCAGACAATTCCTGCTTTGACTTCACACGAATTCCACGCAGCATCTGTTTTGTCATCTTGCTGAAGAAACTTTCTATCATGTTTAGCCAAGACCCATGCTTCGGTGTGAAGACAAATTCAAATCTTCCGGGAACTGTTGCCAGATATTCTCTTGTTGCTACAGAGGAATGCACCGCATGATTGTCTAAAATGATTCGGATTTTTTCGCCTTTCGGATACTTTTGATCCAATATTATGAGAAAAGCGATGTAATCTTTGCTGTTGTGCGTTTCGCTGACGAGAGGAATTGCTTCCCCTGTTTGCAAGTCTATGGCAGCCAGAAGAGAGAGCGTCCCCAGTCTTTTGTACTCGTAATCCCGGCTGATCGTACTGTGATTCTGATCGGGAAGAAGGTCTTCCGAGGTTGTTGCAATCGCTTGGATACCCGGTTTCTCGTCATACGAGAGAATGTGTACTACCTCTTCATCTTCCGCCCACGGGATAAAGTTGCCGTTCTCATCGAATTGGAAAGATAGCTGTTTATACACCAAAAGGACATTGTGCATCTTCTCCTCAAACTGAGGATCCCGATTCTCGCAGTAATATTTGATACGAAAAGGCTTGATTTCTGCTGCTTCTAAGATTGTGTAGATTGTACTCTTATGAATCGTTGATAGACGTGTAAATCCGGCAGCTTCTGCATTTTTGTTTACATGCGCAGTCAATTTTGCATATGTCCATGTTTCTGCTGCATAGCCATATTCGGTCGGCTTTTGGCACGCAATATTGATGATCCATGCCTTCTCTTTGTCTGTAATTTCGGCATTGCGACCGCGACCTGGAGCATCAGAGAGCGCATTCTCAATTCCGCCTTCGTTGAATTTGTTGATGCAGAGCATGACACTCTTTCGGTTCACATCAATCTTATCTGCAATTTCATTGATCGGCATTCCATCTGCTCTCAGAAGCAAAATCCGAGCGCGTGTCACTGTTTGCGCTTGGAGCGTACGAGTGCGTGCTATTGTCTCTAGATATTCCCGATCTTCTCCAGAGAGTTGCAGCGCTATTGTCTTTCTTCCCATCGCTATAGTCTCCAGTTCTTTACTGGAGACACTATACCATGAAATAACTAATTTGTCCAGTTAATTAAAAGATATAATACTAGTATAAAACTATTTTTTAAGAAATCTTTCTCAGATATTGGGCTTGCAAGTGGGAATCGCCTGTGTTACAATTTACATAACATGTCGAAACTCCACGTTATGACATAATAGAGAACCAAACGGAGACGGAGAAAGATGAAAAAGACGATATTCAAAACCCTTCTCATTCTGACGTTGTGCTTCTGCGTTGCTATGGCCCTGCCCGGGCTGAGCGCGGCGGCGGAAAATATCGGGAGCTTTACGGCCGGCGAAGGCATCGGCACCATTCAGATTTATAACAGCTCGCTGGAGGTCACGGACTGCGTGCTCAGCTCCGGCGGCCTGCCCCGCGGCATGAGCGCTACCTGGGACGCAGCGGGGGTGTATGTTTCCGGCACGCCGGAGACGTCGGGCAACTACTCGGCCACCTACACGGTGTATACGTCCGAGGGCGCAATGGATGTCCCCATCAGCTTTTATGTGGAAGCGGCGCCTGTGCCCACGGCGACGCCTGAACCCACGCCGACACCGCGCGCGGCCATGAAAATCACCAAGCACCCCACCGGCGAATATGTCGAGGCCGGCGGCACGGCCAAGTTTGTCGCCCGTGCCGATAACGCGGATAAGCTGGTATGGCGGCTCGTCAGCCCCGACGCCAGCAATACCGTGCAGGGCGGCGAGGCAGCGGATTTCTTCCCCGGCCTGGAGGTCAGCGGCCTCAACTCCGAAACGCTGGTTCTGTCGCATATCCCCACCTCGCTCAACGGCTGGTATGTGGAAGCCCAGTTCTGGAGCGGCAGCAATCATGTGGAGTCCTCCGGCGCCAAGATCACCATTGTGGATGAAAACGGAAACGCGGTCAACGCCACGCCCAAGCCCACCGCCACCGCCGCGCCGACGCCTACGCCCACAGTGACCGCGGCCCCTCCGGCCAGCGGCTCCGACCTGCCGGTGGATGAAAACGCCGAGAAAGCGGTTATCAGCGTTCAGCCGGAGAGTATCGAGCTCAAGCCCGGCGAGAGCTATACCCTCAGCGTTATTGCCTCTTCTCCCAACGGCGGCAGTCTGAGCTATCAGTGGTACAGCGCCAGCGCAGACAATCTCAACGCGGCCCTGCCCATCAGCGGCGCAACGGAAG
Source organism: Oscillospiraceae bacterium (assembly GCA_017458085.1). Lineage (GTDB taxonomy): Bacteria > Bacillota > Clostridia > Oscillospirales > Oscillospiraceae > Limivicinus. The sequence goes on along the minus strand of JAFTGE010000011.1, from coordinate 33,694 downwards.
CGTCCTATACCCTGACCCAGACCGACGGCACCGCGTACTATTGGGTCGCCGTCTGGAACGCCAAGGACGGCAGCCGGAGCAGCCCCGTCTACTCCGACAGCGCAGAGGTCAGCATCGCTTCCGAGGAGCCCGTTGTCACGCCGACTGCTCCTCCGGCGGAGATCACCGCCTCCCGCAGCAGCTCAAATGTCAACTTCCAGCTGGTGCTGTTCAGCATCATCGGTGTGCTGGCACTGGCTGCGCTGATTGGCGTCGTGATCTATCTGCGTGCCGACTCCAAGCATAAGGGCGAGTAATACAAGCAAAAAACAGAGCGCTCCCCGTGGGGGAACGCTCTGTTTTCCTGCGCGCGGCATGTTGGCACAATCCACAAAAAGACAAATTTCTCGCGGCGGAAAATATTTTTCTGTTGGAAATGACAGCCAGAACATGTATAATAGCGATGGAACGGCATCCTGCCGTGAGCGGCCGTTAAAGGGCCGCCGAAATCAACCGAAAAGATAATCCCTCAATACGATTCAGGAGGAATGAACCGATATGAAAAGAGAATTTCGCGAGCTGCTGCGTGAGCGCGGCCGTACGGAGCTGCCGCGGGTGCTGCTGGCCGCGGCCGAGTGTGCGCCCCTGTCCAAGACCGGGGGCCTGGCCGACGTGGTGGGCACGCTGCCCAAGGCGCTGAAAAAGCTCGGCATCGACGCGCGGGTCATCACGCCGTATCACCGCTGCATCAAGGATAAGTATGCCTCCCAGGTGGAGCACATGTTCTATTTTTACACCAACCTCGGCTGGCGGCACGTCTATGTGGGCCTTGAGCGGCTGGAGCTGGACGGGGTGGTCATCTACCTAGTGGACAACGAAGACTACTTCGGGGATAAGATCTATCGCGGCGGCATGCCGGAAGGGGAGCAGTATTCCTTCTTCTGCCGCGCGGTGATGGACGTCATCCCCAACCTTGGCTTTGAGCCGGATGTGATTCACTGCAACGACTGGCACACGGCGATGCTGCCCATGCTGGGCCATACCCAGTACCCCGGCCAGATCCAGGACCGCGCCAAATACCTGCTGACGATCCATAACATCGCCTTCCAGGGCAAGTTCGGTTTTGACTTTGTGCAGGATATGCTGGGCGTGGACGCGAAGTACTACACGCCGGAGTTTATGGAACTCAACGGCTGCGCGGACTTTCTCAAGGCCGGCTGCGTGTTTTCCGACCGCATCAATACCGTCAGCCCCAGCTACGCCTCCGAGATCAAGATGCCCTATTACGCCGAGGGGCTGGAGGGCATTCTCAACGCCCGGCACGATGTGCTCACCGGCATCATCAACGGCATCGACAAGGTCACCTTCAACCCCAAGGCCGACCCGACTCTGCCCGCCCGCTTTGACCGCGGCCACCTCAAGGGGAAGGCCGCCTGCAAGAAATCCCTCCAGGAGCAGATGGGCCTGGAGCAGCGGCCGGACGTGCCGCTGTTTGCGATGGTCACCCGCATGACCGAGCAGAAGGGCTTTGATCTCGTCGCCTGTGTGCTGGATGATATCATGAGCCGCGAGGATATGCAGTTCATGCTCCTCGGCACCGGGGACGAGCGCTTTGAGAAATTCATGGCCGCCGCCGAGCGCCGGTATCCCGGCCGTCTCTGTGCCTACATCGGCTACAGCGAAACGCTGTCCCACCTGGTCTATGCCGGCAGCGATTTCTTCCTCATGCCCTCCCGCTTTGAGCCCTGCGGCCTGAGCCAGATGATCGCCATGCGCTACGGCTCCATCCCCATCGTGCGCGAGACCGGCGGCCTGCGCGACACCGTTACGCCCTATAACCGCTTCACGGGGGAGGGCAACGGCTTCTCCTTTGCCAACTTTGACGCCTGGGAGATGCGCGACACCATGCGCCTGGCGTTGGAGTGCTACCGGAACGACGAGATCATGCACGGGCTGATCGACCGCGCGATGCAGGCTGATTTCGGCTTTGACCGCTCGGCGGAGGATTACGCAAGACATTACATATGGATGCTGTAAGAGGCAGGACCTACCGCGTATACTTCGGCGGCAGCTACCGGGAGCAGTGGTCGGAGGACTATGTGCTGTCCATCGCCTACGAAAACCGGCGCTGGGTGGAAGCACGGCGTGACGGCGGGCGATGGATTCCGGTGGACGGCGATGAAGAACTTCGTGAGCTGCTGCGCTCGCCGCTGTGCCCGGAGCTGACGCAGCGGTACTTCCAAACAGCGGCGACGGTCTATGCCGCCATCCACGACTGCCTGGCCCGCGGCCTGCGTCCCGAGCGTCTGCGTGAATGCTTTTGGAGCGGGGGGGATGACCCCCTGGCCGCGCCGGAGCTGATGCGCCTGCTGATGGATGATCTGGGCTTTCCGCTGGAGGAGGCCTACCGCGTGACGGCGGACTGCTGCGCCGATTTGAGCTGCACCGGCATCCTGCCGCAGCATCTGCTCGCGCTGCAGCCGCGTACCGCCCACGTGGTCAGCATTCTGCGGCGCACGGCGGAAACCGTGCCTGCCCTGATCCACGACAGCCGCCGTGCCGAATACCGCAGTCCCTTCGGCGCGGTGACGGCGGGGCAGACCCTGCGTCTGGCCTTCCAACGCCGCGGCGGACGAATCGAGCGTGCGGAGCTGGTGCTGTGGGGCGACAATTTTGAATACAGCCAGTCCATGGAGTGCGAGGGGAACGAGTATTATGTAAACCTCAATCTGCCGGACAAGCCGCAGGCGCTGTGGTATGCCTTCTACGTGGAGGCGGTCAGCAGCGCCCACTGGCTTTGCCCGGACGGGAGCGGCTTTTACGGGAAACTCTTCCCCCGGCGGGAGGAAGGCTTCCGGCTCACGGTCTACCGGCCGGACTTCGAGACGCCTGCCTGGTTTCGGCGCAGCGTCATGTATCAGATTTTCCCCGACCGTTTTGCCTTTTCCGATGACGGAACCGCGGAGCGGGGCATCGCCTATCATGAGAGCCTCGGTCAGGTTCCCGAGCTGCACCGCTCTCCGGATGAGCCGGTGCGGTATCTGCCGCGGAGCTTTGAGCAGGCGTACAGTCCCGACGATTTTTACGGCGGCACCTTCAAGGGCATTGAACAGAAGCTGTCCTACCTGAAGGCGCTCGGCGTGTCGTGCCTGTATCTCAATCCCATTGTGGAGGCGCGCTCCAACCACCGTTACGATACCTCGGATTATACCCGGCCCGATCCGATCCTCGGCACGACAGAGGATTTTGAGCATCTGTGCAGCGCGGCGCGTGAGCAGGGAATCCGCATCATCCTCGACGGCGTATTCTCCCACACGGGCAGCGACAGCCGCTACTTTGACCTCTACGGCAGCTACGGCGGAAACGGCGCGTGCAGCGGACCGGATTCGCCCTATTACAGTTGGTATGACTTTAAGCATTTTCCGGATGAATACCGCTGCTGGTGGGGCTTTCGCGACCTGCCGGAGGTAAACGAGACCAACCCTGCCTGGCAGCGGGAGATCATTACCGGCGCCGACAGCGTGGTGCGTCTCTGGCTCAAACGCGGCGCGTCCGGCTGGCGGCTGGACGTGGCCGACGAGCTGCCCGATCCGGTGCTGGCCATGATCCGCCGGACTGCCAAGGAGACTGCGCCCGATGCGCCTGTCATCGGTGAGGTATGGGAGGATGCGGTCGTCAAGGAGAGCTACGGACAACGGCGGAGCTATGCGCTGGGCCATTCGCTGGACGCGGTGATGAATTATCCGCTGCGCACAGCGGTGCTGGATTTTGCCCACGGCTATACGGACGCCTATGATCTGCGAAACTTCCTTACGGGTCAGCAGATGAACTACCCTCGGCCCCTCTATTATTCGCTGATGAATCTGTTGGGCTCGCACGACGTGGCCCGCCTGCGCAACTGCCTTGCCACCGACGTGGATCTGCGAGAGCTCAGCCGTGACGAGCAGCTGGCGATGCCCTTCCCGGAAGAAGCCATGGAGCAGGCCCTGACGCTTGAGCGCCTGTGCGCGGTGCTGCAGTTTGCTCTCCCAGGGGTGCCCAGTATTTACTACGGAGACGAGCAGGGCATGGCCGGCGTGGGCGATCCCTTCAACCGTCTGCCCTTCCGGGAGGAAACCGCGGCGCTGCATGATTTCTATGCCGCGCTCTGCGCACAGCGCAATGCTGCCCCGGCGCTCTCCACCGGCTATGTCGGCTTTGTGGCGGTCAACCGGGACCTGCTGCTGGTGCTGCGCTATATCACCGACGGAAGAGACGTCTTCGGGGAGAGTGCAGAAAACGGCGTCTACCTCGCGGTCATCCACCGCGGCGGGGAGCTGTGCCCGTATACGGCCGATTGCTCGGCGGCGGGTCTCGGCCTCTATGTGGGTGAGGCAAAGCCGCTGTCCGGCGAAATCATCCGTTTGGCATAAAAAGGAGAGGGAAGACCCTCTCCTTTTGACGTGCAAAAAAGAACATTTTTTTGTATTTTATTCAGAGAAATACTTGCAAGAAGCATAGCGGTTGTATATAATCTCTGCTGGAAATACTATATCTATTGAAAGGTAATGGGAGAGATAGAGATATGAAATGTCCCTTCTGCGGATACACCGAAAGTAAGGTCATCGACTCGCGCCCGGCAGAGGAGAGCACGACCATCCGCCGCCGGCGGGAGTGCCTGGCCTGCCAGAAGCGCTTTACCACCTATGAGATCGTCGAGCGTATGCCCCTTGTTGTCGTCAAGCGCGACGGCAGCCGTCAGTCCTTCGATAAGGTCAAGCTCATCAACGGCATGGTGCGCGCCTGCGAGAAACGCCCGGTGGCCCTGGCCACGCTGGAGGGCATTGCCGACGATATTGAGCAGGAGCTGCAGAGCAATCTGGAGCGCGAGATCAGCACTGTCGATATCGGCGAGATGGTCATGACGCGGCTCAAGGATGTGGACGAGGTGGCCTATGTCCGCTTCGCCTCCGTTTACCGCAGCTTTAAGGACATCAACACCTTCATGGAGGAGCTGACCAAGCTCCTGACCGAGAAGTAAAAGCATTAAAATACGCTGCCGACGCGGATGTGCTCCATGGAGGCAATGCCCTCCAGATGATAACGCAGCTGGTCATAGGCCGCGGTCAGGGAGCGGCCCTCCCCGGCGCGCAGCAGCTGCATGAGCGTATAGAAAGCGTCGTTGGCGGTGTCGATCTCCGGGTGACGGATGAACACATGGGTGTAGTTGTCCGCGGCGCGCCACAGACGCAGCGCTGCCTCCAGCTCCGCCTCGGCAAAGGCGCTGTCCCCGCCGAGGGCCGCCTTCTCCGAGTATTTAAGGTGCTCTTCGATTTCGTCCACGGTTTGGTCGACGCGGCGGATATTCCACAGCGATACCGCCAGCAGCAGAATCAGCAGTGCCGCGGCCCCGGTTTCCCGCTTCATCAGCCCATCTCCTTTCTGGCAACGTAGGTTTGCCCATGGTGGTTGACGGTCATGAGATAGATGCCCTCCGGCTCCCCGTGGCCGCCCTTCTCCAGTTCTTCCCGGAGCCAGCCCTTGTCCAGCCCCAGCTGCTTGAGATTCCCCTCCAGCACGCGCCCATCGTTGATGACGATGCCGGGATAGCCGCCGTCCTCGACCGTGACGCCGAGCTGGGCCGCTGTAGCAGGCTGCGAGGCGGGGAAGGGGATCACGTTGAGCTGGCCGTCTGTCTCCAGAATAGCATATTCCACCTTGCTGATGTCGGTAATGCCCTGGGTGCGCAGCTCCTGCATCAGCTCGTCGAGCGTAAAGCGGTTGGCCTTCATCTCCCGCTGGCAGATCTGCCCGCGGATAATGAGCATGCTGGGCTTGCCGAACAACAGCGTGCGCAGACGGATGCTCTTGAGCGTCAGACCCGAGATGATCACCTCGCAGCAGAACAGCGTGAAGATCGGGATCAAACCGTTGATCATCGGAATGCCCACATCCTGCAGCGGGTGCGATGCCAGATCCGCGATCAGCGAGGCCACCACGAATTCCGAAAGCTCCATTTCACCAAGCTGGCGCTTCCCCAGCAGCCGCATGGTGATAAGCAGAGCAAAATAAATGATCATTGTGCGTAAAATAATAATTGCCATGTTTCCACCTCGGCTTTATTTTGTCATAAACAGGGGGAAGTATGAAAACCATAATCTGTGAAACGGGCAAAGTCGCCATACAAGCGGCTGAAAAAATAAGAGAAATTTTGGCAGCGAAGCCCGACGCGGTTCTTGCGCTTGCCGCCGGGCAGACGATGCCGCCGCTGTGGGCGCGGCTGCGGGAAATGAACGCCGCCGGGGAACTCAGCTTTCGCCAGGCGCGGATTCTTCTGGTGGGTGAGCTGCTGGGTGTGGCGGAGGATAAGAACTGCCGCTGCGCGCTGGAAAACGGGCTGCTGCGACAGACTGACGTCGATCCCGGCAACTGCTTTTTCCCGGACGGGGACGATCCCGCGGCCTATGATACGCTGATCGAACAGCTCGGCGGGATTGACCTGGCGGTGCTGGGGATCGGCTTTGATTGTCATATCGGCTATAATGAGCCGGGCACGCTTTTTGACACGAGCTGCCATGTGCAGAAGCTTACCGACCGCACCAAGCGGCAGCTTTTGCAGCGCGGCTTTACCGACGCCGACATGCCGGACTACGCCGTGACCATGGGCATCAAAACGCTGACCGACGCGCGGGACATTCTGCTCCTGGCTTACGGAGAGGAGAAAGCCGCCGCAGTTTATGAGATGCTCTACGCCAAGACCATGCCCTTTATCCCCGCAGCATTTTTACAGATTCCGCTGGAGGTGACCGTGGTGGTTGACACTGCGGCCGGCTCCCGGCTCTGATAAAAGGAGGAAAACAAATGGGTAAATATTTTGGAACAGACGGCTTCCGCGGTGAGGCAAACGTTGACCTGACCGTGGATCACGCCTTCCGCATCGGCCGTTATCTCGGCTGGTACTACGGACAGGATCACAAGGCCAAGGTCGTCATCGGCAAGGATACCCGCCGCTCAAGCTATATGTTTGAGGACGCGCTGTGCGCGGGACTGACCGCCTCCGGCGCCGACGCCTATCTGCTGCACGTGACGAGCACGCCGAGCGTTTCGTTCATCGCCCGCGCCGACGACTTCGACTGCGGGATCATGATCTCTGCCAGCCACAATCCCTTCCACGACAACGGCATCAAGCTCTTGAACGGCGAGGGGGAGAAAATGGAGGAGTCCATGCTCGACGGCATCGAGGCCTACCTCGACTCCAATGAGCAGCTGCCCTACGCCACGCGGGAGAACATCGGCTGCACGGTGGACTACGCCGCGGGCCGCAACCGCTACATAGGCTATCTCATCTCCCTGGCCACCCGCTCCTACAAGGGCTACAAGGTCGGCCTGGACTGCGCCAACGGCAGCACCTGGCAGATGGCCAAGAGCGTGTTTGACGCCCTGGGCGCCGACACCTATGTCCTCTCCAACAAGCCCGACGGCCTGAACATCAATGTCGACTGCGGCTCGACCCACCTGGGCCAGCTCAAAAAGTTCGTGGTCGATAACGGCCTGGACGTGGGCTTTGCCTTCGACGGCGACGCCGACCGCTGCCTTGCCGTGGACGAAAAGGGCAACGAGGTCAACGGCGACCATATCATGTACCTCTGTGCCAGGTACATGCAGGAGCGCGGCAGCTTCGGCGACTCCAAGGTCGTCACTACGGTCATGTCCAACATGGGTCTGTATAAGGCGCTGGACGCCATCGGCATCGGCTATGAGAAGACCGCCGTCGGCGATAAGTACGTGGCGGAGAACATGCGCGCAAACGGTCACCTCCTCGGCGGCGAGCAGTCCGGCCACATCATCTTCGGCCGCCTGGCCAATACCGGCGACGGTCTGTTGACCGCGATCAAGGTGATGGAAGCCATCACCGAGACCAAGGAACCCTTGTCCGTGCTGGCCGCCCCAATGACCATGTATCCGCAGGTGCTCAAGAACGTGGTCGTCACCGATAAGGACGAAACCCTGAACTGCCCCGAGGTCAAGGCCGCGGTGAAGAAGGCGGAGGAGGAGCTGGGCGACAACGGCCGTGTCCTCCTGCGCAAGAGCGGGACCGAGCCTCTGCTGCGCGTGATGAGCGAGGCAGCCACCCATGAACTCTGCGAGGAGAAGGTGGACGCCATCATTGCCGCCATGCAGGCAGCCGGTAAGCTGATCCGCGTCAAGTAAGGAGGATAAGTATGGTAGAAATCAAGGATTTATTTGATCTGGATAAGACCATTGCCAAGGAGCTGTTTGCTGGCAAGACCTATCCCTGGGAGGTTTTGGATGAGATCAAGGGCTTTATCCTCGAGCTGGGTGAGAAGCTCGATCCCGCGGAATTCGACCATCCCTGTGAGGGCGTGTGGATCGCCAAGGACGCCAAGGTGTTCCCCTCGGCCTATCTGGGCGCACCCTGCATCATCGACCACGGCGCGGAGGTGCGGCACTGCGCCTTTATCCGCGGCAGCGCCATCGTCGGCAAGAACGCCGTCGTCGGCAACTCCGTGGAGCTGAAAAACGTGGTTCTCTTTGATAACGTGCAGACCCCGCACTACAACTATGTGGGCGACTCCGTGCTGGGCTACAAGGCACATATGGGCGCCGGCTCCATCACCTCCAACGTCAAGAGCGACAAGACCCTCGTCGTTGTCAAGGACCCCGACGGCTACATCGAGACCGGACGCAAGAAGTTCGGCGCCATGTTGGGCGACGGCGTTGAGGTCGGCTGCAACAGCGTCCTGAATCCCGGCACCGTGGTGGGCCGCAACTCCAATATCTATCCCACCTCCTGTGTGCGCGGCGTCATCCCTGCCAACTCCATCTACAAGGATAAGGTCGACATCGTGCTCAAGTACTGAGCGTGGAATAAAAATAAGCCTCCGACAGGAGGCTTATTTTTATCGCAGGCTGTTATAATCTTCCGTCTCACTGATACTGTCGGGCGGGAAGAATTCCTCGACCGGGAAGTTGATGCGGCTGAAGAGCGTGCAGGGATCGTCGGAAATGATGTCCGGGCACTCTTTATCCGGCATGCCGTAGTCGTAAGCGGGTACGATGATCTGCGTGTCGCGCTCCAGACGGACAATGCTGAACTGCCCGATGGTGGCAAGCCACCGCCGTGGCGTATCGGCCAGAATCAGCTTTTCGCTGAACACCGCGCGGATTCCCTCGGGGATGCTCCGGTGCTCCAGCTCGGTGGTGATGATGGTCTCCGCGTCGGCCAGCTTGCAGTGCAGGCAGATGGGGTCCACCGCGCTGACCGCGGCTATGGGCAGCTCGTCGGCGCTCTGTCCGACGACGCTGCTGTCGGAGTAATAGGATTTCACGCTGCCGACGCTACCAAACAGCATGACGCGTTTGTCGAATACGGCCAGACCGGTGACGGTCTGCCCGGCGGGGAAGGTCTCGCCGGTGATGGAATAGAAATAGCTGCAATCGACGGTGTAATAGCCGCGGTTAAAGCTCACGGGCTCCACGTTCACATCTACATAAAGCAGCTCCGCCGTCCGGGGCCGGATCGAGAGGGCGCTGTCTATGTAGGTCTGGGACGACTCCGTGGGATAAACACGCAGATCGTCGATGCAGTCCTTGTCGCGGCAGCTGTCGAATATCTTTCGGGTATTGATGCTGACGGCCTCCCGAATGGATGCCTGGCGGTCAGCCTGGTTGTTAGCAACTCTGTCGGGCATGGCAATACCTCCTGTTGTTTTTTTGCTTCGCTACAGTCTATGCGCCTGCGGCCGCCGCGTGCCAAAAAAGGCTTGAAAAAGCAAGATACAAAAGTTATAATGAAACGATCAAAAAGGAGGTGCCGCGCATGGAACGACTGGGCTTTATTCATGAAAAGCTGGATATCAAGATCCTGATTCTCTTTCTTTTGCGCAGGCTTCCCGGCGAGGTGGAGCCGAGCACGCTGAGCGATCTGTGCGGACAGTGCGACGACGGCATCGGCTATTTTGACTATTCCGACTGCCTGGCAGAGCTGGTGGAGACCGGCCACATCACGCAGACCGAGACCGGCTACACCATCACCGAAAAGGGCGCGCGCAACGCCGACGCGGTGGAAACCAGTTTGCCCTATTCCGTGCGCACCCGGGCGCAGAAGCTCCTGGAGCCTGTGGCCGAGCGCCTGCGCCGTGCCGCCATGATCGTGGCGCGGCATACCGTGGAGGATGACGGCTGCTTTGTGGAGCTGGCGATGTCCGACGGCGCGGGGGAGATTATCCGCCTGCGGCTGCTGGTGGCCGACGAGGAGCAGGCAGGGCGCGTGGAAAAAAACTTCCGCAAGCGTGCGGAGGGGTATTATCACAAAATCGTGGAGCTGCTGAGCTGACAGCACAGCGGCTCTATGCACTTTGATTCCGGAAGGAGAAAACCATGAACACTTACATTCCCGAGGGCTACCGGAGCCTGCTGTCTATTTACGACACGCAGAAGGCCATCAGCCTTCTCAAGCGCCTGTTTGCCGATAATCTCGGCGCGAAGCTGAATCTTCACCGCGTCAGCGCGCCGCTGTTTGTGGATGAAAAATCCGGCCTCAACGATAACCTCAACGGCTATGAGCGGCCCGTTTCCTTTGACATTCTCCATGCCGATGCCAAGGCCGAGGTGGTGCAGTCCTTGGCCAAGTGGAAGCGCCTGGCCCTCAAGCGCTACGGCTTTTACCCCGGCAAGGGCATCTATACCGACATGAACGCGATCCGCCGCGACGAGGACGAGCTGGACAATCTCCACTCGGTCTATGTGGACCAGTGGGACTGGGAGAAGGTCATCCTGCCGGAGAACCGGAATCTGGATTATCTCAAGCTCACGGTTATGGATATCGTCACCGCCATCTGCGACACCCAGACTACCATGCAGGCCATCTATCCGCAGCTGGAGACATTGGGACGGCTGGAGCGCCGGGTGAGCTTTGTGACCACCCAGCAGCTGGAGGATCTGTACCCGGAGCTGACGCCCAAGCAGCGCGAAAACGCCTGGCTCAAAGAGCATAAGACCGCCTTCATCATCGGGATCGGCAAAACCCTCAGATCCGGCATCAAGCATGATGGACGTGCCCCCGACTATGACGACTGGGAGCTCAACGGCGACATTATGTTCTGGGACGACCTGCTGGACTGCGCGCTGGAGATCTCCTCCATGGGCATCCGCGTGGACCCCGAATCCCTTGACCGGCAGCTGACCCTCGCCGGCTGTGACGAGCGCCGGGAGCTGCCCTATCACAAGGCGCTGCTGGCGGGTGAGCTTCCCCTCACCATCGGCGGCGGCATCGGCCAGTCCAGGCTCTCCATGCTGCTGCTGGGCAAGGCGCACATTGGGGAAGTGCAGGCGTCCATCTGGGATCAGGATACCGTGGACACCTGCGAAAAAGCCGGCGTTATGCTGCTGTAACAATTGAAAATACATAACAAATCCACGGAGTGATCCGTGGATTTGTTATGTGCTCATTCCGAAGCGTTTTCCAGCAATCCCTGCATGAAGCCGTTGACAGCGGTGGAGTGAATGTCCGCGGCGATCAATTCCCCGTCCTGAATATAGAGGGAGACGACCACCTTTCCCTCGCCGCCCGGGTAGTTGGTGAGCTCGTAACAGTACTGCATACAGCTCTCGCCCAGGTGACGGTTCAAGTCAAAGCCCTGCTTGATTTGGATTTTATTATACTGTGCCATGATCCCCTCCAGCTGATCGGGGATCAGAACGGTGCGGAAGCTCTCGGTGTCCGGATCGATCTCCCAGCCGAGAGCGTTGAGATAGGCTTCGCGGCCCTCCGCCGTGCTCAGATCGGGGGCCTCATCTTTGGAAAACACGGACCGCGCGGTGATCAGCAAAAGCGCGATCACCGCACCGACGAGCAGGATCAGCAGCGCCTTTTTCCTTGTGAACGCTTTATTTTTGACAGCCATGGTTTTCTCCCTTCCGACACAGCCTCCGTGCGGCTGAGCCTGTCACTGTTAAAGCCTATTCAAAAGACGGCGCAATTATGATATACTTGCATTATGATATACCTGCATTGATTACGAAAGGGAGCGGGACTATGGCGCTGAAACGCTTGGATAAGGTTCTCAGTGAGTTGGGCGTTGCCTCGCGCAGTGAGCTGCGCGGGATCATTCGCGGCGGCCGCGTCACGGTCGACGGCGTCGTTGTGACAGAACCGGAGCGCCGCATCGATGCGGAAGGGAGCAGCCTCTGCCTGGACGGGAAGGCGCTGCGTTACCGGCGGTATCGGTATTTTATGATGGATAAGCCCGCGGGTGTGCTGAGCGTGACCGAGGATCGGCGGCAGAAAACCGTGCTGGATCTGCTGCCGGATGAGCTGCGCCGTCTGGAGCTGTTCCCGGTGGGACGGCTGGACAAGGATACCAGCGGCCTGCTGCTGCTCACCAATGACGGGGACTTTGCCCATCGGGTGATATCACCGAAGTCCGGGATCAAAAAACAGTATCTCGCCACGGTTGACGGGGAGCCGGACGAGCAGGATGTGCGGGCCTTTGCCGCGGGCCTTGTCCTGGGAGATGGGACGCAATGCCTCCCGGCCGGGCTTGAAGTGCTGGGGCAGGGGCGCTGCCTTGTCACGGTCATGGAGGGAAAATACCACCAGGTCAAGCGGATGCTTGCTGCGGTGGGAAAGCCGGTGCTGACACTGCGGCGGCTCTCCGTGGGCGGCCTTGTCCTGGATGAAACGCTTGGCCCCGGGGGTTACCGCGCACTGGACGAAGGGGATTTGTGCAAGGTGTTGAGTGCTTCCGCTATCGGCAAATAGTCAAAAAAATCAAAGGTTTATCAAAGGGTTTTTGAGCGGAAGCAACACAATCTGAAAAAAATTAACAAAAAATCCGCACGATTTCTATTGAAAATTACATAAATAAGCGGTATGATGTATTGGATAATTCCCTGAGACAAGCAGGGAGCCCCTTGTGGAATTTGACAATTTGCTCAATCAAAGCGCTTCCCCCCGAAATCCAGCCGCCGGGACGGATACAGCCGCGGTGTTCCGGCACGTACAGTTGGCTTAGAGAGCGGCAGAATGGGAGAGAGATATTCATGTCCAGCAGAATTTTCCAGAATGTGATCATTCAGATGAAGGACGCCGTTGACCGCACCATCGGCGTTGTGGATGAACAGGGCTTTGTTGTTGCCAGCAGTGAGCTTGCCATGATCGGCTCGCGCCTGGATGATTTCCATCTTTACGAATTCGATGGGACGGACCGCCCCGTCACGACCGGTACTCGTACATACAGCGCGCTGCTTTCGCCCGGCGCCAAGTTCGATTACGCTGCCTTTGCAGAGGGCAACGATGCCATGAGCCGTACCATCTGCGCCATCTCCGCCGTGGCCTTCAACGAAGCCAAGAATAATTACGAGGAGAAGCACAACAAGGCGGCCTTTATCAAGAACATCATCTCCGACAACATCCTGCCCGGGGACGTGTATGTGCGCGCCAAGGAGCTGCACTTTGTCACCGATGAACCCAGGTGCGTGCTGCTGGTCCGCCAGATGGAGAACCCCGACGTCGCCGCGGTCGAGACGATTCAGCGCATCTTCCCCGATAAGCAGAAGGATTTTGTCCTGAATATCAATGAGACGGATATCGTGCTGGTCAAGGCGCTGCCCAGCGCCAACTGCCCGGAGGAGGTCTTCAAAGTCGCCCACAGCATTGAGACCACGCTTATGGAGGAGCTGGGCATCAAGTCTGTCATCGGCGTGAGCACCAATGCCCGGCATCTGCGGGAGCTGGCCGACAAATACAAGGAGGCGCAGGTCGCCATCGATGTGGGCCGCGTGTTCGAGAGCGAGAAGACCATCATCAATTATGAGAGTCTTGGCCTTGGCCGCATCATTTATCAGCTGCCCACCACCCTGTGCGAGATGTTCCTCAACGAGGTGTTCAAGAAAAACCCCATCGAGACGCTGGACGAGGATACGCTGGAGACCATCAACAAGTTCTTTGAAAACAACCTCAACGTCTCCGAGACCTCGCGTAAGCTCTATGTCCACCGCAATACCCTGGTCTACCGCCTGGAGAAGATCAAGAAGATGACCGGGCTTGACCTGCGGGAGTTCGACCACGCCATCGTTTTCAAGGTGGCCATGATGGTCAAAATGTATCTGGATTCGCTCAATAACGTCAAGTATTAAGCCCCTTTTCAGCCCTGCATGGTATACTGTGCCGGCGCTGGAAACAGTAAAGTTAATCTGTCCCTTTTGGAGGATAACACATGGTTGTAATGGAAAACGTGAGGAAGGTTTACGAGAGCAGCAACACCGTTGCGCTTGAAAACGTAAGCTTTACCATCAACGACGGGGAGTTCGTGTTTCTGGTCGGACCCTCCGGCTCAGGCAAGACGACGCTGATGAAGCTCATCACCGGCGAGGTTCGGCCGACTGCCGGCACGGTCATCGTCAACGACTTCAACATGGGCGCCATCAAGCGCCGCAAGCTCCCCAAGATGCGCCGTACACTGGGCGTTGTGTTTCAGGACTACCGCCTGATCGAGAACATGAACGTGTACGACAATGTGGCCTTCGCCATGCGCGTGGTCGGCGCTCCCAACAGCGAGATCAGAAAGCGCGTGCCCTACATGCTCGAGCTTGTCGGGCTGGAAGGCCGTGAAAAGCGGATGCCGACGGAGCTTTCCGGCGGCGAGCAGCAGCGTGTGGCCATCGCCCGCGCGCTGGTCAATTCCCCGCGCATGATCGTGGCGGACGAGCCGACCGGCAACCTCGACCCCGTGCGCAGCCTTGAGCTGATGCTGCTGCTGGAGAAGATCAACGAGATGGGCACCACTGTCGTGGTGGTCACCCACGAAAAGGAACTGGTCAACGCATTTTCCAAGCGGGTCATCAAGATTGATTCCGGGAAGATGATCGGTGACGGAATGGATGGCTATTATGAGTAGATACGGATACCTGATCCGCGAGGGCTTTCGCAGTATAACGACCCACGGCTTTATGTCCTTCGCCTCGGTCACGATCATTATGGCCTGCCTGATTATCATGGGCAGCGTGTCGCTTCTCTCCCTGAACATTGACGCGCTGATCAAGGATCTGGAGGACCAGAACGAGATCGTCGTTTTCGTGGACGAGTCTCTCAACGACGAGGAATCGGCCAGGGAGCTGCAAAAAAATATCGAGGCAATCGAGAACATTTCCTCGGCCGAGTTCGTCTCAAGGGACGAGGCCATGGACAACTTCATGAGCAAGTACGACGAGGAGCTGATGGAAGGCATCGACGAAACGGTGTTCCGCCATCGTTACATTGTCCATCTGACTGACATCGCGCTGATGTCCCAGACCAAGATGGAGCTGGAGTCGCTGCGCGGCGTGGCCAAGGTCAACGCGCATCTGGATTACGCGCAGAGCTTTGTGACCATCCGCAACGTGGTCAGCATTGTGTCTCTGGTTCTGATCGTGATCCTGGTGTTCGTGTCCTTCTTCATCATGTCCAACACCATTAAGCTTGCCACCTTCGGCCGGCGGGAAGAGATCGCCATCATGAAGATGGTCGGCGCGGCCAACGGCTTTATCCGCCTGCCCTTCGTGGTGGAGGGCCTGGTGCTCGGCATTCTCGGCGGTGGGCTTGCGTTCCTGGCCGAGTGGGGGCTGTACAATCTGGTGACGGGACGCATCGTCGGCTCGGTGACCGGGGCGCTTCTCAACGTGGTGCCCTTTAAGAGCGTCGCCCTCCACGTGTTCATCATCTACATGGCTGTCGGCGTGTTGGTTGGCGCCTTTGGCGGCGTCAACGCCATCAAGAATTATCTGAAGGTCTAAGCAGACACGGTCGGCTTGCCGACACAGGAGCAACTACCATATGAAACGAAAAAAAGCAATATCGGTCATTGCAATCATTCTGGCGGTTTTGATGCTGGTGTCCCTGGTGGCCGGCATGATTCCCACCTTCGCTTATGCCGATGAGCTGGACGAGCTGCGCGCTAAGAAGGACGAGCTGACCCGTCAGGTCAAGGAGATCGGGGAGCGCATCGAGGGGCTGGAAGAGCAGCAGGCCAATGTTCTGGAGCAGAAGGTCGCGCTGGAGGAGCGCAACCGGCTCGCTGCCGAGCAGCTGGAAATCATCGCGGCCGAGATCGCCAATTATGACGAACTGATCGAAATCAAGGCCAAGGAAGTGGACGCGGCCAAAAACAGGGAAGCGGTTCAGCTGAGCAAGTACCGTACCCGGATCCGCGCCATGGAGGAAAACGGCGGCTATAATATCCTTGCCGTGCTCTTTGAGGCCGAAAATTTTGCACAGCTTCTCACGGCGCTCGACGACATGGGCGAGATCATGGACAGCGACAAGAAGCTGCAGCGCCAGTATGAGGACGCCCGCGAGGAAACCGAGGAGATCAAGGCCGCGTATGAGGCGGAAAAGGCCGTATACGAGGGCGAGCAGGCGGAGCTTTACGCCGAGCAGCAGGAGATCTTGGACCAGGTTGCCGAGGCGGAGGAACGCCTGGAGGCTCTGGAGGAGGAAATCGAGCAGGCGAAGCAGGAATATGCCGCTGCCGAGGCCGCCGAGCAGGCCGCTGCTGCGACCATTGCCAACGTCATTGCCGCGAACAATGCGCGTAAGGCCCAGGAACGGGCCGAGGCCCAGGCCGCCGCTGCCGCCGCCGCTGCGGAGGCGCAGCAGCTGGTCGACCAGATGACCCAGGCCAACGCCGAGGCCGCCGCAGCGGGGGAGAACGCGCCCTTTACGGAGCTGGAAATCCAGACGGTGGCCGAAGCCGCGAACATCGGCTATGTCGCCGGAAATTCAAGTGAGGGCTTTATCTGGCCCCTGCCGTGCAGCACGCGTATTACCAGCCGCTTCGGTAACCGTACCGATCCCTTCACCGGACAGACCCGCTATCACAGCGGCATCGATATTGACGGCTTTGGCAACGACGGCGCGCCCGTTGTGGCTGCCGCCTCCGGCACGGTCATCACCGCCTCTTATGACGGCGCTTACGGGAATTATGTGATCATCGACCATGGCGATACCAGCACGGTCTATGCGCATATGCAGGCTCTGGCCGTATCCTATGGCGATTATGTGTCGCAGGGACAGACCATCGGGTATGTCGGCGCCACAGGACGCGCCACCGGCACGCACCTACACTTTGAGGTCTATGTCGGCGATGGACGCGTCGACCCCGCACAGTACTTTTCAGGCATGACGTATTATAATTGCTGAGGCAATTGAGAAAGGCTTATGAAGAGAAAGATAAGATCCCTGCTGGCACTGGCGCTTTGCCTGACCATGATGGGGACGGCGCTCTGCCTCTCCGTTCCGGTGAACGCATACGCCGATAAGCAGGATGAAATCAACGCACTGCGCGCACAGCGCGAGGCCATCGAAGCCCGGCGGCAGGAAAAGCAGGCCGTTGTGGACGAGCTGGAGGAGCAGCAGGCGGGCGTCATGGAACAAAAACGCGCCCTGGACGAGCGAAATACATATACCCTGCAGCAGATCCAGCTCAACAACGAGGAGATCGCCCTGTACGACGAGATGATCGTCGAAAAGCAGAAGGAGGTCCTCGGCGCTCAGACGCTGGAGCAGGAGCAGCTGGACCGCTATCGCTCCCGCGTGCGCGCCATGGAGGAGAACGGCACCATCAATTACCTGGCCATGATCCTCAAATCCAACAACCTCGGGGAGCTTCTGACTGCCATCGATGATATCGGTGAGATCATGCTGAGCGACAAGAAGCTGGAGGACGATTACATCGAAGCCCGTGAGAACACCGAGGAAGTCAAGGCTGAGTATGAGGCGTACCGCGCGGATATCAACGCCAAGCAGGACGGCCTGCGTGAGGAGCAGGCCAAGCTCCAGATGGAGCTGGACGAGGCTTCCCAACTGCTGCTGGAGATCAAGGATAATCTGGACAGCAAACAGGCGGAGGTAGACGCGATCCAGGCCGAGGAGGATGCGACCGAGGCCGCCATCGACCGGCTGGTGGCTGAGCTGGAGGCGGAACGCGCGGCTGCGGCCGCGGCGGAGGCTGCGCGACTGGCCGCGGAGAGAGCGGCGGAGGGCGGCAGCACGTCCGGCTCGGCGGGGAATGCCAACACGACCGGTTACTTTATCTTCCCCGTTGCCTCCTATGTCTATATCTCCAGTCGCTTCGGCCCGCGCATTCACCCCATCACCGGGGAACTGAAAAACCACAACGGCATGGACATTGCCTCCAACATGGGCACCACGGTCTACGCCGCGGACGGCGGCACGGTGGTTCTGGCGGAGTGGTACGGCGGCTACGGCAATTGCATCATGATCGACCACGGCAACGGCTACAAGACCCTGTACGGACATCTGTCTTACATCGGCGTGTCCGACGGCCAGTCGGTCAAGCAGGGAGAGACGATCGGACAGGTGGGCAGTACCGGCAACTCTACCGGCCCGCACCTGCATTTTGAGGTGTATCTCAACGGCTCGCGCATTGACCCCGAACAGTTTTATTCCGGCCTGGTGATCTCTCCTGATGCCGGCGAATAAAGCAATGTGATCTGACTGCCGGACGGTCGGCTTCGACTGTCCGGCAGAATACGCGTTTTTCCGGAGGATTTTCATGAGACTCGGACAAAGACTGCTATACGGTATTCTTCGCTTTTTCCATGCGCTTTTCAGCATTCCGATCAAGCTCAAGTACGTGCTGCTTGCTCTGCTGCTGGTGGGCGGTGGGACCTTCTTCTACACCCGCAAAACCATCGTGGAGAGTGTGGGCGGCAAGGAAGACTATAACGAGGCCATGCGCTATATCGAGATCAAAGACGTGGTCGACGAGGAGTTTATCGACGAGGTCGACCGCGACGCCATGGGCGCCAGCGCCGCCGCCGCGATGATCTCCGGCCTTGGTGACAAGTGGAGTTACTTCATGTCGCCCAACGAGTATAAGGCTTATCAGCTCAGCTCCTCCAATGAATACAGCGGCATCGGCATGGCTATACTCAAGGAGGATAGCGGCGCCTTTGAAGTGATGAGCGTCAATATGGATTCGCCTGCTGCCTGGGCAGGGCTCACCGCGGGTATGGTCATCACATCGGTCGACGGCACGGACGTGACCGGACTGACTCTGGATGAGGCGCGCACCCTGATCCGTTCCAAGCTCAACGGCAAGTTCACCCTCGGCGTGGGCCGCGGCGGCAAGGAGCTGATCGAGGTCGACTGCACCGGCGTGTACCAGAGTTCGGTCAGCTACCGCCTGGAAAAGACGCTGGCCGGCTATATCCAAATCGCAAACTTTGAGGCCGGAACCGCCGACGACGCGATCAACGCGGTGGAGGATCTGCTCAATCAGGGCGCCATTGCCCTGTGTATCGACCTGCGCGGTAACCCCGGCGGGTTGGATACGGAGGTGGCCAAGCTCCTGGACTATTTGCTGCCCAACGGCGTGCTGTTCATCCAGCGCGATAAGAATGGCCATGAGAAGGTCACCGAGTCTGACGGCATGTGCATTCAGCTGCCCATGGCTGTGCTGATCAACGGCGAAACCTATGGCGAGGCCGAGGTCTGCGCCGCAGCGCTCAAGGAGTTCCAGTGGGCCACAGTCATCGGGGAGCCGACCACCGGCAAGACGCGTACCCAGGAGACCATTGATCTGTCCGACGGCAGTGCCATCCGCCTTTCCACCGGCACCTACCTGACCGGTAACCGTGTGGATATCAGCGCAACCGGTGGCGTCGCCCCGGAGTACATCATCCACAATTCCGACGCTTCTGCCACCGGCACTACCGCCGGCACCACCGGCGAGAGCACCGGCACCGGCGCCACCTCCAACGACGAACAGCTGATGCATGCGCTCAAGCTTTTGAGTTGACACGGGGCAAGGAAATCACTATAATATATAAGCTTAAAAACGAATTACCGCATTTAAATTATAACCGGCGCAGCTTGCGCGGCAGAAGGAGAGCATGACAATGGCCAATTCTAACAGATTCAAAATGAGTCAGGAGCGTCTTGACGCAATCAAGGAGGAGCTGTACTACCTCGAAACCGTGCGCGAGAAAGAGGTTTCGGAGCTGATCAAGGAAGCCAGAAGCTTCGGCGATCTGTCCGAAAACAGCGAGTACGACGAGGCCAAGACCGAGCAGGGGAAGCTCTATTCCAAGATTGCGGAGCTCAAGGTCCTCATTGAAAACGCCGAGATCGTCGATAAGACCGATGTGGACGCCCCCAAGGATACCGTTACTCTGGGCAGCATTGTCAAGGTTCTCGATATCGAGTTTGACGAGGAGGACACCTACGAGATCGTCGGCTCTCAGGAAGCCAATCCCAAGGCCGGCCGCATCTCTGACGACTCTCCTGTGGGCCGCGCCCTGCACAGCCACCGCGCCGGCGACACGGTTACGGTCGCCGCTCCCGCGGGTGATGTGCAGCTCAAGATCCTCTCCGTCGAGAACAACTGAGGGTTAGCTGTATGAGTGAAGAGAGAAACAACCAGCAGGCTCCCGAGCAGGAGCTTTCTGAGATTCTGCAGATTCGCCGCGACAAGCTGAGCGCACTGCAGCAGGAGGGGAGGGACCCCTTCCAGCAGACCAAGTTCAACCGCACCGCCTGGTCGCAGGAGATCAAGGACAACTATGATTCCTTCGAGGAAAAGACCGTCTCCGTTGCCGGCCGTATGATGTCCAAGCGCGGCATGGGAAAGGCGATTTTCTGCCACATTAAGGATGACAAGGGTCAGATTCAGCTCTATATCCGCTCTGACGCGGTGAGCGAGACGGAGTTTCTGGACTTCCGCAAGTACGACATCGGCGACATTGTCGGCGTCTCCGGCTATGTCTTCAAGACCAAGACCGGTGAGATCTCTGTCCATGTGCAGTCCGTCGTGCTGCTTTCCAAGTCCCTGCGACCCCTGCCCGAGAAGTTCCACGGCATGACCAATACGGAGCTCAAGTACCGCCAGCGCTATGTCGACCTCATCATGAGCGAGGAGAGCCGCCGCAATTTCGAGATCCGTTCCAAGTTCATCTCCTATGTCCGCCGCTTCCTGGATGGCCGCGGCTACATGGAGGTGGAGACCCCTGTGCTCAACACCATCTCCGGCGGCGCCACGGCCCGCCCCTTCATCACGCACCACAACACCCTGGATATTGACATGTATCTGCGCATTGCCACCGAGCTGAACCTCAAGCGGCTCATTGTCGGCGGTATCGAGCGCGTGTATGAGATCGGCCGCATCTTCCGCAACGAGGGGATGGACACCAAGCATAACCCGGAGTTTACCACAGTTGAGCTGTACGAGTCCTACGCCGATTTCAACGACATGATGGATCTGTTTGAAGATCTGCTCTCCGGCGCTGCGCGCGACATTCTCGGCACCTATGACGTCGAGTGGCAGGGCCGGCAGATTTCCCTGGCCCCCGGCTTTAAGCGCATGACCATGGCCGAGGCGGTCAAGGAATATGTGGGCGTGGACTTCATGGCTATCGAGGACGATGCCGAGGCCGTCGCCGCGGCCAAGGCTGCCGGTGTCGACATGGAGAAGGTCGAGCCCACCTGGGGCCACGCTCTGTATGAGTGCTTTGATCAGAAGGTCGAGGAGAAGCTCATCCAGCCCACCTTTATCACCATGCATCCGGTGGATGTTTCCCCGCTGGCCAAGCGCAGTCCCAAGTTCCCGCGCCTGACCGAGCGCTTTGAGCTGTTCATTTGCTCCAGCGAGATGGGCAATGCCTTCTCCGAGCTCAACGATCCCATTGATCAGAAGCAGCGCTTCCAGAAGCAGGTCGAGCTGCGCGCCAAGGGCGACGATGAGGCCGGTATGATGGACGACGATTTCATCAACGCGCTGGAGTATGGCATGCCTCCCACGGGCGGCCTCGGTATCGGCATCGACCGCTGTGTCATGCTGCTCACCGGCTGCAGCTCCATCCGCGATGTGATCCTGTTCCCGACAATGAAGCCGCTTGATTGACCGACCCTCAAAAAAGCCTGTAATCATGCGGGTTTCAGCGATTTGCGAGAGGCCAAAAACGCACATGTTACATCACGCTTACATCAAACGATGCAAAAACGTGATAAGCTGAAATTCAATCGCACATTTGAATACCTAAAAGACCTTGAGAGGATGCAAACTCTTGAGGTCTTTTTGCATTTATAGGGTAAATCTGCCCATTCGCAAACTGTACGATTTCACCCATTTCGCCTATACTTTTGTCAGAGATAGAAATGGGGGATCGGATATGGAAAATGCCTTTTCTGTAAAGCATCCAGAGTTGATAGGGGAATGGTCAGACAAAAATTTGCCGCTTACGCCTGACGCGGTTACATACGGCTCTAACAAAATTGTATGGTGGAGAGGCGTATGTGGCCATGAATGGCAGACGAGCGTTAAGGCACGATCAGCGGGGGAGAAATGCCCCATCTGCTCCGGCGCAAGGGTGATTGCGGGTATCAATGATCTGCTGACGGTGAGGTCGGAGATTGCGGCGGAGTGGTCAGATAAGAACGGGACGCTAAAGCCAACAATGGTGACGGCTGGATCGCACAAAAAAGTCCTTTGGAAAGGAAAGTGTGGGCATGAATGGACGGCTACTGTAAAGAGCCGTACCCAAGGAACGGGCTGTCCATACTGTTCTCACAATATCTTGCTGGCCGGTTTTAATGATCTTGCCTCGCAGTTTCCAGAGATCGCCGCAGAGTGGTCAGAGAGAAACGCACCGCTTCAGCCGACGATGGTGACGGCATTTGCCAATCGAAAGGTTTGGTGGCGATGCAGAGAGGGGCATGAGTGGAACACCCTGATCTCCACGCGCTCCGGCGGAAGTAAGTGTCCCTATTGCAGCGGTATTTCACTTCTAAAGGGCTTCAATGATTTTGTGACCCGTCAACCTCAACTTGCCGCCGAATGGTCTGATCGGAACTTACCTCTGACGCCAGATATGGTAAATGAAAAATGCCGGGAAAATGTGTGGTGGAAATGCGGTATATGCGGAAATGAGTGGCGGTCTTTGCCGAAATCCCGGATAAAGGGAACAAAATGCCCTGTGTGTGCAGATCGCGCAGTCCTTCCGGGCTATAACGATCTGGCGACAACCGACGCGCATCTTCTTCCCGAATGGGATTTTGAGCGGAACAAGGACATAGCGCCCGACAGAATATCCCGAAATTCGATGAAAAGCGTATGGTGGAAATGCTCTTTTGGCCATTCGTGGAAAGCTGGAATTTCGGAAAGAGCGGTGGACTGCGCAGGATGTAGGGTATGCGAGAGCGAGTATCAAAGCGTGTTCCCGCAGTTAGCTATAAAATATTACGCTGAAAAGAGGGGACTGTCAGCGGTTTTCAATTCTGATAAAATCCTTGGAGTGCCGATTGATGTATATATCCCGGAAGAAAAACTTGCCCTCTGCCTTGACCGGAGATCAGACGCAATAGAGAGTGTGAAAGTACACTTGTGTAAACAGCGCGGGATCAAGTACAATGAAATCCCACACAAAAGAAATGAGCGTGAAGCCGAATATCTGTGCCGGGTTTTGAGAGCGTTTCAAAGTGTTCACATATTTATAGCAACAGATGCCGAGAAAGACGCCGCCTACATAAGACAAAAATTCTTTGATTGGAGAAATCAAAACAGGAGGATCACCGCATGAGGAAACCTAAATACTATGTTGCTCTCAACATCGAGGAAACGCGGCTTGTGCTGCGGAGCCTCATTCGCATGAAGAACAAGCTGATCGCACAAGGCCGTTACACCGATTGCGTGGATGAACTGATTGCCAAAATTGCCCCCGCATGATCCTACAATTACATATCCAGAAAGCCGTCTATTCTGTATTTCAGAGTAGGCGGCTTTTTTCATGCCCGGAGTGCCAGTACATAGCTATCTGCATATTCGCCGCAGGTGGCTAAATCTGCGTAAAGGAGGAAACCAATATGGCGAAAACAAAGGTTATTGCCGTCGCCAACCAGAAGGGCGGCGTCGGCAAAAGCACCAGCGTGTACTGCATCGGCGCAGGACTGGCACAAGACGGAAATAAGGTCTTGCTTTTGGATGTTGACCCGCAGGGCGATCTTACAAAGATGCTGGGAGAGCGCAAGCCCCATGAGCTGCCCTTGACCCTCAGCAATGTTATGAATGACATTGTGGCGGGACAGGACAGCACGGAACACCCGGAGATCATGCACCATGACGAGGGCTTTGATTTCATCCCGGCAAACCGCACTCTTTCGGCGGTGGAGATCGGGCTGGTCAACACCATGAGCCGCGAGACGGTCTTGAAGCGGTATCTGGACAGCGTAAAAAAGGACTATGATTATGTGCTGCTGGATTGCCGACCGTCCCTCGGTATGCTGGTCATCAACGCCCTGTCCGCATCGGACTACGTTCTCATTCCCGTGCAGGCGGACTATCTTGCCGCCGAGGACATGGCGGAGCTGATCGGCACGGTGCAGAGCATCAAGCGGCAGATCAACCCCAAGCTGAAGATCGGCGGCGTATTTCTCACGATGGCGAATGAGACAAATTTCCGCAAGGATATTGTGAAGTCCGTCAAAGAAAACTATGGAAAGCGCCTGCCCGTCATGGAGGCCGTGATCCCCGCGACGGTGCGGCTGGCAGAAGTCAGCACCGCAGGCAAAAGCATCTTCCGGCACGACCCCAAGGGGCGCGCGGCGGATGCCTACCGCAAACTTGTAAAGGAGGTGACAGGCTTTGGCGAAAAGCAACGTGGCAAGTCTTTTGACCTCGGTAGATGAGCTGTTTACCACGCAGGAGGAACGGGACGCAGCCAAGCGAGAAACGGTTGTAGACATCCCGTTGGACGAGATCAGCGACTTTCCCGATCATCCCTTTAAGGTGAAGATGGATGAGGCCATGATGGAGATGGCAGACAGCATCAAGCAGTACGGTGTTCTTGTCCCCGGCATGGTACGCCCCAAGGAGGGCGGCGGCTATGAGATGGTAGCAGGCCACCGCCGCAAGATAGGCAGCAAACTGGCGCAGAAGCCCACCATGCCTTGCCTTGTGCGCGATCTGACCGATGATGAAGCTATCATTATCATGGTGGACAGCAACTTGCAGCGCGACAAAATCCTCCCTTCGGAGAAAGCCTTTGCCTACAAGATGAAGCTGGAAGCCATGAAGCGACAGGCTGGCAGACCCAGCAAAAATAATTCTGTCCCAGTGGGACAGAATTTCGGGCAGACCTCAAGAGAGGTGCTTGCAGGTAATTCCCCGGATAGCAACACCCAAATTCAGAGGTATATCCGGCTCACTTATCTTATCCCGCCGCTGCTGGACATGGTGGACGAGGGCAAGATCGCCATGCGTCCCGCCGTGGAGCTGTCCTACCTGCCCGAAAACGAGCAGACCACGCTCCATGAAATGATGGAGCTGGAGGATTGCACACCGTCTCACGCCCAAGCCATCAAAATGCGCCAATTCTCCGAGAGCGGCAAGCTGACCGAGGAGGTCATCTTGTCCATCATGCAGGAGGAAAAACCAAATCAAAAGGAGCAGTTTCGTATGCCGAGAGAGCGTATCAGCAAGTATTTTCCCACGGGGACGCCCGCGCAGAAGATCGAGGATACCATCGTCAAGGCGCTGGATATGTACTATAAGCGCCAGCGCAGCATGGAAAGATAGCCGCCAAGGGGGTAGTGTGTCCCTATGCTATGCCGGGGAAAATCGGCTGTTCCCCCTCTCCACACCTCACCCCCTCAAACCAACTGTACCAGCCGAAAAAGAGAAACTGTTTCACCGCCTCTACCGATGCAACATCGGCAGGGGCTTTTTTCATTTCCCCGGCTGATCGCTTCTCTTTCAGCCGGTAAAACCCAATCACAGGAGGTCAAAGATGAAAAGCAAAATCTTCAAACGGATCGCGGCCTTTGCTTTGGTCGCGCTCATGGCATTTTCCATTGTGCCGGTCAATGCCTTTGCCGCAGGCGAGGCCGGAGTTATCACATTCGACTACTGCTACGACTCCAACGGCAACATGATCCTCTACAACGGGGAAACCAATGTGGACGGCTATACCGCAGGCGGCACAGGCCACCCCAAGCCCCGTATGTTCGTCAACGGAGAAACCGCCTACTGCATCCAGCCGGGGCGTCACCTGCTGGTGAACGATGTTCTGTATAAAAGCTCCTCCGCCGCATGGGATGCTCTTTCAGCCAGTCAGAAAAAGGCTGTTGGCCTTGCGCTGCTGTACGGGTATCAGGGAAACTGGAGCAATCTCAGCGGCAGCGATGATGAAAAATGGGTAGCCACGCAGGAGCTTGTGTGGGAGTTTGTCACGGGATGCCGCGAGGCTACCGCCCCGTATAAGCAGGTGAGCACCGCCATTTACAACATCCAGTTTGGCAGCAATCAGCCCAATACCGGCGTAAAGGCCAACTATGACAAGATCATCGCCTGGATGAAAAATTACAGCGTCATTCCCAGCTTCATGTCCGCCTCCTCCGGCGTGGCCTCAAAGGATCTGGAGTATAAGGACGGGAAATATATCCTCACATTCACCGACAGCAACGGCGTCCTGTCCGAGTACAACTTCTCCAGCTCCAACAGCAAGGTGTCCGTTTCCAAGTCCGGGAACACGCTGACTGTCACCGCCGCCGATCCCTTTGATGGAACGGTAAAGATCACGGCCAGCCGAAACAACATTCCCACTGTCAGCTCCAGCGCCAAGCTGATCGCTTATGGCGACGCCAACTTGCAGGATGTTGTGACCGGCGTGGAGAACGCCGATCCCGTGTACGCCTATCTGAATGTGGAGACGCCCACCGGCAACATTGATCTGAAAAAGACCTCGGAGGACGGCGTGGTGGCCGGTATCCGCTTCACCATCTCCGGCGAGAAGATGGAGCGCACTGTCACCACCGCAGAGGATGGCACCATCTTTGTGGACGGCCTCATCCCCGGCGTCTACACCGTGACCGAGCAGAGTTTTGACCGCTATCTGCCGCAGGACGTGCAGCGCGTAACCGTCATTGGTGGCCGCACGACCACCGTGACCTTTAACAATGTCCTCAAACGCGGCGATCTGACCGTGACCAAGACTTCCGAGGACAAGCTGGTGGAGGGCATCAAATTCCATCTGTACGGAACGTCCCTCTCCGGGCTGGTCGTGGACGAGTACGCCGTCACGGACAGCACCGGCAAGGCGTATTTCAAGGACGTTCTGATCGGCTCCGGCTATACGCTGGAGGAAGTGGACGTTTCGGTGAAATATGTTGTCCCCGCCAGCCAGAAAGCCGCCATCGAATGGAACAAGGTCACGGAAAAGAGCTTTTCCAACATTCTGAAGAAGTGGAACGCCACCGTCACCAAGAGTGATAGCAGCAACGGCACGGCGCAGGGCGACGCGACGCTGGCCGGGGCGGTCTACGGCGTGTATCAGGGCGATACGCTGATCGACACCTACACCACCGATGGAAAAGGCCAGTTTGTGACGGACTACTATGTGTGCGGCGATGACTGGTCGATCCGCGAAATCACCCCGTCCGAGGGCTATCTGCTGGATAACACCGTCCATCATGTCGGCGCGGAGGCCAAGCACTTCACCGTGGAATATAACCCCGTCTCTCTGGATGTGACCGAGCAGATCATCAAGGGCAACATCGCCATCATCAAGCATTGCGACGACGGCGAGACGCAGATCGAAACCCCGGAGGTGGGCGCGACCTTTGCCATCTATCTGAAAGCCGCTGGCGATTACGGCTCCGCCAAGGACAGCGAGAAAGACTATCTCACCTGCGACGAGAACGGTTTTGCACAGAGTAAAGACCTGCCCTATGGCATCTACACCGTCGAGCAGGTGTCCGGCTGGGATGGCCGGGAGCTGATGTCTCCCTTTGATGTGTATGTCGCCAAGAACGGCCAGACCTACCGCTATCTTATCAACAACGCCGTGTTCCAGAGCTATATCAAGGTCATTAAGGTGGACGCCGAAACTGGTAAATCCATCCCCTATGCAGGCACAGGCTTCCAGATTTTCCGCCCGGACGGATCGCTCATTACGCAGACCTTCACCTATCCCGAAGTAACGACCATCGACACGTTCTACACCAACGACCAGGGCTATCTCATTACGCCCGAAAAGCTGGAGTACGGCACGGGCTATTCTCTTGTTGAGGTATCCGCGCCCTATGGCTATGTGCTGAACAGCGACCCCGTGTATTTCGATGTGACAGGCGATGATGCCACCGAGGAAAACGCGATCACCGTCGTGGAAGTCACCAAGGAGGACACCGCTCAGAAAGGCATCATTAAGCTCAGCAAGAGCGGCGAGGTGTTCGCCACCGTAACCGCCAAGGGAATGTATCAGCCCATCTATGAAGTGCGCGGGCTTCCCGGCGCAGTCTATGAGATCCGCGCTGCCGAGGATGTGGTAACGCTTGACGGCACACTCCGATATTCTGCCGGGGATGTGGTGGACACCATCACCACCGGGGACACCGGCGAGGCCGAGAGCAAGGCGCTCTATTTGGGGAAATACGAGATTTCCGAAGTGACCGCGCCCTACGGCATGGTGCTGAATACCGAAGTCCGCACCGTGGAGCTTGTCTATGCCGGGCAGGAGGTGGAGATCACCGAGACAGCAGCCAGCTTCAACAATGAGCGCCAGAAAGCCGCCGTCACGCTGAACAAGGTGCTGATTGCCGACGAGCAGTTTGGCATCGGTATGAGCGGCGAGATCAGCGCCGTCACCTTTGGCCTCTATGCCGCGCAGGAGCTGACCGCCGCCGATGGCAGCACCATCCCCGTGGACGGCATCATGGAGATCGTTTCCGTTGACAGCAACGGTTACGCCGCCATCAAGACCGACCTGCCGCTGGGCAGCTACTATTTGAAAGAGCTGTCCACTGATGAACACTATATCCTGCCCGACACCAAGTATCCCATCACCTTTGATTACGCCGGACAGGACACCGCCCTTGTGGAGATCAAGGTCAACGAGGGCAATCGCATGGAAAACCGTCTGATGTACGGTGAAGTCCACGGGCTGAAAAAGGACGATGCAGGCGCTCCGCTGGTCGGGGCGGTCATTGGACTGTTCAAGCCCGAAACAACGGAGTTTACCTCCGGCACCGCCATTCTGACCGCCACCTCTGCCGAGGACGGCGGCTTTTCTTTTGCCAAAGTCCCTTATGGCAACTGGATCGTGCATGAAATCTCCGCGCCCACCGGCTATGTTCTCTCCGACAAGACCTTTGAGGTCAACGTGGATAAGGACGGCGCTGTGATCGAGCTGGAGCTGGAAAACACGCTGATCCGAGGAACGGTGCAGCTTACAAAGGTGGATCGGGACTACCCCGAAAACAAGCTGACCGGGGCTGTGTTTGAACTCTACCGCGACAGCAACGGCAACAAGGAACTGGACAAGGACGATGAGAAGCTCGGAACGCTGCCGGAGGTGAGCGTGGGCGTCTATGAGCAGGGCGATCTCACTTATGGCGGCTACTTCACACGCGAGACAAAAGCACCGGCAGGCTTTGTCCTGGATGAAAACGCCTACTACTTTGAGATCGTAGAGCATGGCAAGACCGTGATCGTGGAGAACGAGGCCGGGAAAGGCTGCTTTATCAACGACCCGCAGACCGGCGCTCTCAAAATCTTCAAGACTTCCTCGGACAACAAGATCGAGGGCTTTTCTTTCCGCGTCTCCGGGCCGAATGGCTATGAAAAGGTGTTCACCACGGACAAGCGCGGCGAAATCTTCATTGAGGGGCTGCGTTGTGGCGATTACCGTGTGTCCGAGGTATCCGACAACGCCTCTGCCGCCTATGTGCTGCCCGTGGATAAGATCGTCACGATCAGCGCAGACGCGGAGGTCAAAATCGAAATGCACAACGAGCTGCGCGACACGCCCAAGACCGGCGATGACCGCAACCCCGCCCTTTGGTATTCGCTGACGGGCGTGGGCTTTGCCGGAGCTGCGGTCTGCAGCTTCTTTGCATTTAAGAAAAAACGGAAAAAGGAGGATGCTGAATAATGGATGTGAAAACCGCTGTTTCCATCGCGCTTGCCGTTTTCATTCTCGGCGGTCTGGTGTTCCTGCATATCAGATCGAAGCGCAAATAATCCCTATGGGCGGCCTGTGAGCCGCCCTTTTACATATCTCAAATGGAAAGGAGCTATGAGAAATGAAGCGAGAACGATTTGAACAGCGGCTTTTTCGCATCTTTGCGGAGGCCGGGTATTCCCCAATTCAGATACTCACGGTGACGCCGGAGGAAATGGTGGAGATACCGGGGATCACGGTGCCGAATATCCGCGCTGTCCTCTGTGTGCAGAACAAGGTACTGTCCGAAAAGAACACCGTCCGCAAAGGGCGGCTGGTAGAAGCGCTGCTGCGTGAGGCGGACAAGGAGGCGCGCTGAAATGGAACTGCGAATGAACGCCGGATATATCATCACGGACAATATCCGCGTGGGCGATGTTGAATTTGTCCTCGGCGTCAACTCTCAAATTGGCAACGATTTTGTCACATGGAGATATGCCAACGGCGGCTACTTTTGGGGGCATTATCATAGCGATCTGTTCAAGGCGCAGAAAGACCTTGTGGAACGGGCGGCGGAAATGGTGGCGGAGATTCAACGCAGTCTGGACGCCAAAGATGCCATGAAGCCCTCCTATTCCCCGTGGGGCAAGGTACAGACCTGCAAGGAGCTTTGCGACGGCGTGTATTCTGTCCGCACAGCCAGTCACGGCGGGATCATGGCGCATCAAGAGGTTGTGGATAAGGTGTTGTCCGTGGCTGCGCAGAAATGCGGCTTTACGGAGGGGCGGTATCTGTGCTTTGAGGAAGATTGCGACGAACAGGTGGCGCTCCGTGAGCTGATGGATAGAAAGCTGTTTCAAGCGCCGGTCAATGAACATTTCCCTCCCGGAAAGTATGAAAGTGTGATCGACGCAAGCATCCAGAGAAATCACCCGGAATACTGGACATTCCGAAAAACACATCTTTTGAAAGCTCTCCAGAACAGGGAGAGAAATAAAACGAACAAGGAGCGTGAACGGTAATGGAACTTACCATTAGACCTATGACGTCGCAGGAGCGGATGTATGCCTATTCGCAGAGCAGCCAGATTGAGAGCCAAACCGGGTGCATCGGCCATCTGCGCGCAGACTTTGGCGGCACAGGTGAGGAATTCTTTTCCTCTTGGACAGACCATCGCAGGGATTTGAAAACACAAGACTTCAAGGACGAGTTTGATGAGGTTATCAATGCCTTGCGTTCTGAAAAAGAATATGGCCCAATGCTGAAAGACCTCCATTGTCTGGCAAAACGCTGTTACAGCAACCCGGAGAGCTGCTATGGAAATGATCGGGAATTTGGCTTCCGGGCGGATACACCGTCCTACACCTTTATGCTGCGACTCAATCCCAATAAGGGCGACTATAACCTATACTGCTACTGCTTCAAACGGGACTGGCTGGATCGCCACCTTGCCCACGCCGCCAAGGGCATCCGATTTATTACTCCGGACTATACGGAGAAGTTTCGTATTGAGGACGGCGACAGCATCCGGGTAATCCGGGAGGACAAGGAGAGCCGCGACCAAGTTTGTCGCTATATAGACGATTATCACATGGAAATCGTCGGTATCGGGGATAGCTTGTACCACATTTGTCAGTTTGCGGAGATGCTGGAACGTAACGGCAGCAAGGTCATTCCGATCCGTGCCTCCCTCCCGGAGCGTTGTTTCTCCGTACTGGAATCGAAAGGCCAAGTCATTGCCATTGAGCGCGGCAAAGACGGATATTTTGTTACAGACAGAGAATGCAGCTCGGATGTTGCGCGAAAGGCCGCAGACCTGCTCAATGCCAAGCTGGGCGTCAGCAAGGCGCAGGAGGCGGCTATGTCCGCAGGCTCTATGTTCGGCTGGGACACTCCCGCAGCAGACCCGAAAAACTATGACGCCGAGGGCAGAGCCATCAAGCCCAAGCAAAAGGATCGCGGTGATGCACGATGAAATACAAAGTCCGTTTGAAAGAAGTCCGTTATGGCAGTGTGACGGTGCAGGCTTCAAGCCCGGAAGATGCAAAGCTCAAGGCAGAATATGAATACGCACATGGCCGAACTCGCTGGGCAGACAGCAATGTAGAGTTTCGTGGCGTGGAGAAAGCCGCAGAGCGCGAACATACGCGATGAATTGCGGTATTCCCCTCGCACCCGCCAAATCAATGGAAAGGCAGAATTATGAATTATAGAGTAGACGCAAGAAAAGAAACCTTTGAAGAAGTGACCGTGCTGGATAAGCCCATGCTGTTCACCTGTCTCCGCGTTGACCGCAGCACCGTCCCCAAAGGGATGTATCTGTATGAGGTGCGCCATGACGATTATGGCCGGGGCGACCCTTGCCAGATCGGGAACTGGATTTTGGTCAATCACTGGGGAACGCTGATCTCCAACGAGCCGCTGAAGCTGATCCCGGTGCCGCATCGGGATAACGCCTTTCTGGATATTGACCCGGAAAAGGACTGGAACTATGAGGGCATAGACAGCACACTCAAAGAATATATGGAAAAGCACCCGCCGAAAAAGGACAAACAGCGAAATCACGAAAGATAGGAGGCAACGCCGATGGCGACGAAATATGAGCTTATCACGGAGCTATACGCGCGCACTCAAAAGGGCGTAACCGCGCCGCAGGAATGGCAGCGGTTTCTCTCTACCGCCTGCCGGAATTTCCGGCTCTCCTTTGATGAGCAGCTTTTACTCTATGCCCAGCGCCCGGACGCCACCGCCGTTCTGGAGATCGACAAATGGAATCGCCAGTTTGGGCGCTGGGTCAACCGAGGCGCGACGGGCATTGCCGTGTTTGACGGCGACACCACAGGCCGCGCACGGCTGAAATACTATTTTGATGTATCCGATACCCACCCCGGACGTTTCTCCCGCCGTGTTCCCATCTGGACAATGCGCCGGGAATATGAGCAAGAGGTCACGGAGGCTCTGGAAAACAGCTTCGGTGAACTGGAAAACAAATACTCCCTTGCCTCTGCGCTGATCTCTGCGGCGAAAAACGCCGTGGAGGACAATATGCAGGACTACCTTCAGGAGCTGCACTACTACAAAGAAAACAGCTTTTTGGAGGAGCTGGACGATCTGAATATTGAAGTGCAGTATCGGAATGCCCTGCAAAACAGCGTGGCGTATATGCTGCTTGTGCGCTGTGGCATTGACCCGTCCGATTACTTCACGGACGATGACTTCCGGGGCGTTGTGGACTTCAACACACCGCAGACCCTCAATGCGCTGGGCGTGGCCACCGGGGACATCGCGCAGATGTGCCTCACGGAGATCTCCCGCACCGTCACGGCCATGGAGCGCCAGCCGAAAAAGCAAAATCGCACATTTGCAGATGTACCCAAAGACGAGTATCCTGTCATTGGAAGAAACAACGAGACAGAAAGGAGCCATGAGCATGAACGAGCTGACATACACGATGCAGGGCGATTACCGTCTGCCCAACCTGCTGCCCCCGCAGGAGCCGGAGGTGACGCTTGGGAAATACGGCCTTATGCGACGCCGGTATCTGCGGCAGCACCGCAGAGTGACCTACACCAATCTCTTGACCAGCGGGAAGCTGACGGAGCATCTTCTGGAGATCGAGCAGACGGCGCACTCCCGGATGGAGCAGATCACGGCGCAGATGGTGAGAGCCGAGGGCGTGACGGAGGAACTGAAAGCCACCGATCAGATGAAATGGGTGGGGCTGATGAACGGCATCCGGCAGGCAGCGGAGGAAACGGTGCTGACGGAGCTGATTTACAACTAA
>JAFTGE010000010.1 GCA_017458085.1 Oscillospiraceae bacterium | reverse complement strand
TGACGGTGGTTAAACCTCCGAGAAAAATTACGGGTTAATTTAGGGGTTAATTTTTCGGAGACCTTCAAAAAAGCCTGTAAAATCAAGGGGTCTGAGGCCTGGTGCTTTATGAAGTACGGCCTTAAGCTCCTACATTTTTAGTCTTGATTAGATGATGATTGACGGGAAGCATCGAGAGGACTAATAGTTTCCCAGCCGCGTCCAGCGTCTAAAATCACAAGATAAATTATAGCACAAGGGATGTCGATTTTACAGAGTGATTTCTGTGGAACCGGCTTTTTTTATGCGCGGAGTGGGCGTCTCTTGCCTAGAGCAAGTTTCGCACTGTCTGTCATTTATGCGGCTCCACTTGCCAAGAGCAAGTTTCGCACTGTCTGTCATTTATGCGGCTCCACTTGCTAAGAGCAAGTTTCGCCCTGGCCGCCAAAAATGAATTTGTGCCCGGCACTTGTTGGGGTTAATGCACCCCAATCCCGCATGGTTCGATTATAATAATCTCACAGCCGCAGCCCATTTTTGAAAATGCGCTGCGGTTTTTATGAACAAAAAATCCATCCGTGACCACCGGGAGCGCTACCGGAGGCCACGGATTTTTTATATTCCAAACGCACGCGATGAGAAAGAAAAAGCATAGAGATTTTTTAAGAGGGAGATGTTGCTGATGGAAATGATCAATAATTGCAAGATAGATGGTATGGATGAGAGCGTGGTTTCTTCCGAAGGAGCAAAAGCGGTCAGTGTCCCGACCTATCGGAAGTACACAATCGGGATCGATGAGGCGGCTCGCTACTACGGGATCGGCACGAAAAAACTGCGCCAGATTATCGCGGATAACCCCAGCGGGGATTTCTTTCTGGAGATCGGCAGGCACGTCCTGATAAAGCGCCGCCAGTTTGAAGCGTATTTGGACAACGCCAGCGCACTTTGAGTCGTGACAAGAGGCCCGCCATGTGATATAGTGAGTATGTCATGGCGGGCTGCTTTTTTTAGAAAGGAGCCGCCACGTGAGTGAAAAAAGAAGAGACAGCAGAAACCGCATCCTGCACAACGGTGAGATGCAGCTTGCAGATGGGAGGTATCGTTTCAAGTATCTGGATCACACAGGACAGGTACGATATGTTTATAGCTGGAGACTGGATAAGAATGACCGCACGCCCGATGGGAGAAAGAACGATATTCCCTTGCGGGAAAAGGAGCGAAAAATCCAGGCGGATCTGTTCGATCAGATCGTTTCCAACGGCGGGAATTATACCGTGCTGGAGCTGGTCGAAAGATATATTTCCACCAAGACCGGGGTGCGCAATTCTACAAGAGCCGGCTATAAGACTGTGACCAACTTCTTAGAAAAAGACCCAATGGGCAATCGGCGCATTGATAAAGTCAAGCTGTCCGATGCAAAGATCTGGCTGATCAAATTGCAGCAGGAACAGGGCAAAAGCTACAGCGCGATCCACACGATCCGCGGCGTACTGCGCCCGGCTTTCCGCATGGCCGTCGATGATGATCTGATCCGGAAGAATCCCTTTGACTTTGAGCTTGCCACCGTCATTGTGAATGACAGCGTGACAAGAGAGGCCATCACACGAGACCAGGAGCGAAGGTTTCTTGCCTTCATAAAAGGTGACAAACACTTCTGCCGTTACTATGATGGGATCTACATCCTGCTCCATACCGGCCTGCGGATCTCCGAGTTTTGCGGACTGACCAAGGGCTGTATTGATTTCAAGGGCCATAAGATCATCGTTGACCATCAGCTGTTGCGCACGTCGCAGATGGAATATGTGATCGAGGACACCAAGACGGAAAGCGGAAAGCGCATGGTGCCTATGACGCCGGAGGTCGAGGCCTGCTTCCGCAGGATCCTAGAAGCGCGTGCAAAGCCAAAGATCGAGCCCATCATTGACGGACGTTCCGGATTCCTTTTCCTTGATAAGAACGGGATGCCGATGGTCGCGCTCCATTGGGAGAAGTATTTCCAGCATATCGTAGAGAAGTACAATAAGATTTATAAGGTGCAATTGCCGAAGATCACGCCCCATGTTTGCAGGCATACGTTCTGCTCCAAGATGGCATAGAACGGGATGAACCCCAAAACGCTGCAATACATCATGGGCCACAGCGACATCAGCGTTACACTCAACACCTACACCCATGTCAGCTTCGAAGATGCGCAGGCCGAAGTGAAGCGCATGAGTGCAGGCTGAAAAAGCCGAGGTGTAAACGCGATGGTTTTACACCTTATTTTGCACCTTTTTTGCACTTTCCCATGCCACGAGGTGCCACCAGATGCCACGAAACGAAGTGAGGAATTAGCCGGAAAAAGGCTGATTTTAGGGCTTTTTTGAGGAATTTCAAGGATGATGAAAATACTATTCGTTTGCCACGGCAGGAGTTCCCTGCCCCCGGCAGATTGAAATTGATTGCGATAAATCGCAGCAAACTGCGGCAACGCTACCGGCAGCTGACTACCGTTTTACTACCGTCCAGGAGACTGAAAGCAGAATATGTATTATTATCAACCATGAAAAAGACTCCCGATCATCGGTGAAAATAAACGATGATCGGGAGTTTGTTTTGTTGTGCGTTATATTAGATCCGCAAGAACCTTTCCGATATCGCCGTCAATACAGATGGAGCGTTCTTTGATTTGCTCCGGGCAGAGTGCTTCTCCATAGTTGATGCAGACATATGAGGCATCTGGGTTCTGCGCAGTCATCTGCCAGAAGGGGTATTTGATGATGACAGGGGTGTTGTAACCTACGCCGAGCTCCAGAAAAAGCATCTTGCCATTGCGGGTGCGCAGAAAATTCTCATAATGTTCCGCCGCCTGATGCCAGCCTTCATCCTCAACAAACTTATCATCGGATCGCAGATTCATCGTCAGCGGCTTCCCGCACACGGGGCATCGAGGCAAAAGCTCGGTGGGAACGGCCATTTTCAGCGAAGTGCCATTTGGAAGAACCAGTTCGTTGTTTTCTCCGATCACCCACCCCTGCGAAAGAACCATCTCACGAATCATATTTTCGTTTTCGTAGGTCTTGCTATGACACGGTTCGCTGCATTGGAACAGACCGTAGTCACCCTGCGTATAGAACAAACGCTTCTTATCGAAGCCTGCTTTCTGAAAACAGTGATCCACGTTGGTGGTTATCACAAAGTAGTCCTTGTCCTTCACCAGCCGGAACAGTTCTTCATAGACCGGCTTGGGAGCGTCCATGTAACGGTTGACCCAGATATACCGGCTCCAGTATGCCCAGAACTCCTCCTGTGTGGCATAGGGATAGAAGCCGCCGGAATACATATCCGCAAAGCGGTACTTGGCCGCAAAATCGAAGAAGTATTTTTCAAACCGTTCTCCGTTATATACGAAGCCGGCAGAAGTGGACAGCCCCGCACCTGCACCGATAACTACCGTATCGGCATCAATAAGGGTTTCCTTCAACTTCTTGATATTATCCGAGTAAGTCCCGGTAGATTTCGTAATCGACATTCTTGAAAACATTGAAAATCACCTCGATATTGCTGTTCGTTTCTGCCCTGTAATCACGTACTGTCTGTACTGCGATCTCAGCCGCCCTTTTCTGTGGAAATCCGAAGACACCGGTGGAGATGCAGCAAAACGCAATGCTTCCGCATCCGTTTTCTTCTGCAAGCTCCAAACAGGATCGGTAGCATGAAGCAAGCAGTTTTTCATGTTTATTTGTAAGTCTTCCTTGCACAATGGGGCCAACTGTATGAATTACATATTTACACGGAAGATTGTAGGCTGACGTAATCTTAGCTTGCCCGGTGGGTTCCTCATATCCCTGCTTTTTCATAATCTCAGCGCAGGCGATCCGAAGCTGGATACCGGCATAGGTGTGGATGCAGTTATCGATGCAGTTATGGCAAGGCTGATAACAACCGGTCATGCCGGAGTTTGCGGCATTCACAATCGCGTCGCAGGCAAGGGTCGTGATGTCTCCCTGCCAAAGATAAAGCCCTGGCTGGATAGGCGTCAGATCAGCAAGCGTGGTGACACCTTTCCTCTTTGTTTCTTCTCGCAGATATTCGTCCTGTACCTTGAGAATGCTTTCATCGATTGTACCCGGCATGCGAATATTGAAGAGACTCCGAAGGAGCTGTCTCTGCTCCATCACGTCAGACGGGATCTCCATATTCCGGTATCTCGGTTGCTCGTCCAAGAGCCGCCTGATCAGGAACTGCCGTTTTTCTGTCTGGTTCATTAAATCACCTTAATTCTTCGGTGCTTCATTCCAGAAGCAGGTTTCTGTCAGCGGTTTGCGATGGCCGCTCATTTTCGCATTTGGCTCAAAATCGTCTGCCGGATAGCCGATGTAGAGCATACATACGCTTTGCCAGCTTTCGGGCAGCTCAAGCAATTCCCTTGCTTTTTCTTCGTCAAAATATGAGATCCATACACTACCCAGATCCAAGCTTGCCGCCTCCAGCATCATGTGTGTGGCAACGATTGTCGCATCCGTAGCTCCGCTGGATTTTCCGCTCTGCGGATGCGTCCAGCATTCGTCTTTGTCGTAAGCGACGAACAGTACAAGCGGCGCACCATAATAGAAGTTGACCTTGCCTTTTTCTTTATCGTCACATTCTTTCGCCAGATCCACATACTTCTGATCATAGCCGAAGGAGCAGAACTGTCTGACCTTATCCAGGCTCTCCGGTGTGTTCAACACCATAATCCGCTGGGGCTGCAGGTTAACAGCGGTAGGCGACCAGCGCCCGGCTTCCAGAATCTTTTCGATCTTTTCATCTTCAACGGGCTTCTGCGAAAACTTCCGCACGGTTACCCGCTTTTTTGATATTTCCATGAAGTCCATATGTCACTGCTCCTTTGTTTCGATAGAACGATCCAGTAACTCAATAATGCTTTTCTATATCACCATCACAGATCCCATACCGTGATTCCGACAGTTGGATCAAATGCTTTTTCAATCGTGTCCGTCACGGTCAGAAGGATTTCAGCCGTATAACTGACAAGCGCATGTTTCAAGTGTCCTGCCAGCATTTTCTGCTCGCCGTCTTCCAAATATGAGAACAGCGCATGCGTGTGCTCAAAGGGCGCATTATCCTCCCGTGAGATATTGCCGCTTAAGGAGATCAGCTCCAGCAAGCCGTCTGCCTCGTGATTCGTAAAATCGTTTTCTTCCGGAATATAGGAAGATACCACAGCCTTGCTGCAAGCCCCGATACCGGAGAAAACCGCTCCGTATATCTTTTCGGCTGTGCAAATCTTGCGAATGATATCGAGAATCTCCTCACCCTTGTCTATACGGATCAATATCTGATCGCCGTTTCTTCTGTATTTCATCAATAGTCCTCTCAAATCGTATAGTAGGTATCCCGATGGACAGCGCCGCCAATCACGACATTCCGTATCCGCGCTGTTTGTGGCATAGTCTCTTTTACAAGCAGCTCATGCATCGCAGCCATATGCCTGTGATCACCTTTCGTGAACAGGCTGATATGAGGATGGAAGCTTGTATCAAATGCGGTACGCGGCACAGCATATTTTCGCTCAAGAAGCAGGTCAAGTCCGTTATGGATCTCTTGCAGTTTCTCAGTAACGCCCACAGGAAGCCAGATCATATTCCTGTGCATAATCGGTTTGCCGATATCAATATCAAAGCTTCCGCAGTGTTTCAAATAATCGGCAACGTCTGTTTGCGCTGCTTCAAATCTGTCACAATCCCAGCTCTTTTTCAGAGAGATGTGCAGAGGGAACCGGAATACCGTTTCCGGCAGGCCGACCCCCTTGTTCAGTCGCTTGCAAATACCTTTGATCGCCGTCTCTTCCTTTTCTGGAAGTATGGCACACGCCCACATCAGCTCGCTCATTTGTGCGCCTGTGTCCAGCGGTGTGTTTTTGCCGAGCGATCCTTCTGTACGCCTCTTGCATACTCGATCTCCGGGTAGCCGAAGCCGATAATCAGCCCGGTGTAATGATCCTTGGGGATGTTCAACATGGCTCTTGCTTCCGGTGCCAGTTCATTCAGCACTTCGGCGGAGTAGCTCATGATCGTCGTTCCGAGCCCATGTGCATTACAGAGGAGCTCAAAATAGGCGGCGGCAAGATGACAGTTCGTTTTGCTGTCCTCCGCCCATTTGCCGGTGCATTTCTCATGAGCGATAAACAGGTGCGGCGCTCCGCAGAAGAGTAGATCGTCTTTGCGGACGGTTTTCTCGGATTCCTTCATTTTCCCATAGTAGAAATCACTGAAGCTGTGGGTATAGATATGTCGCTTGGCGTCTGCATCCATCTTGGCATAAGCGACCCGTCGAATAGCTTCCACACGGTCTTTATCGTCTATAACCGTATATTCCACGCCCATT
This sequence comes from Oscillospiraceae bacterium, assembly GCA_017458085.1. Lineage (GTDB taxonomy): Bacteria > Bacillota > Clostridia > Oscillospirales > Oscillospiraceae > Limivicinus. Next base: position 52,507 of record JAFTGE010000010.1, on the reverse strand, counting down.
GCATTGCCGCCTGTGGGGGCGGCCGCCATGGCAGAGAGGATACGTGTGATTACCTGCGGATCAACATTCTTGTCGAGGAACCTACGGCAGGAACGGCGGTTCGTCACAAGCCTTTCCAAATAGTCTCCCATTTCTTTGGGAGCCGGCGGCAAGGAATCCTCCGGCTTCTTGCCGAAAATGGAGATCGCTCCGGCCGGACATACCGCAAGGCAGTGCTGGCACCGCCAGCAGCCACGCCAGCCAAAACGCTCAAACTCCTTCATCTTAGGATATCCGTCCGCGCCGAACTCGATCACCATGCCGGAGCAGGTGTTGATACACTTGCCGCATTTGATGCATTTGGTTTTATCAATCTGAAACTGTGTTTTCTGTTCTGCTCCCATGGTATTCCCTCTCAGACTCTTACAATGATCTTTCCATTGACCTTGCCTTCGTCCTGCGCGATAACAGCCTCCCGGATTTCATCAAAGCCAAACACTTTTCCGCTGACAGGGACGAGCTTCTTCTCATGCAGGAAGGCAAAGATTTCATCCATGACCTGCTGCGTCGGATAGTTGGAGAAGAACCCTGTCAGATAGACGCCATTGGGGATGTCCTTGATGGGATCAAATCCGTTCAAGGCATAGACGCCGCCCAAAAGCCCGGTCTGGCAGACGATCCCGCCCTTTTCCACTGCGCTCAGCGTATCCTTCAGATTGCGGGGACCGATCAGGTCAAGAGCTTTGGTGACACCGCTTACCGTTCCCGTCAGTTTGCCATCATCCATGACGGTCTCGTCCGCTTGGGCAATCAGCGGCAGCTTATCCTCTCTATGGGTGGTAGCGATCACCTTGCAGCCCAATGCCTTGGCGATCTGTAAGGAAGCATACCCAAGCGCACAGGTCGCGCCACGGATCAGGAGCGTATCTTTCTCCGTCAAATGCAGGCATTCAAACAGACTGCCCCAAGCCGTAAAATACGTTTCCGGAACGGCACCAAGCTCTTCCCATGACAGCTCGCTGCTTATCGGAAAAACGATCCGGCGCGGCAGCAGGGCGTATTCGGCGTAACTGCCGTTGAAACTGCGTCCCATGCCGCCCATCAGCGCCACGATCTTTTGCCCGACAGCAAGTCCGCTGTCGGAGGGATCGACAATCTCTCCCACGCACTCAATGCCGGGGATGACCGGCTTTTGGATATAGTCCGCACGGATCTCATTGAGCCGCAGCAGCTTCTCAGAATGATTCAGCCCAAAGGCTTTCACCTTTACCAGCACCCATCCGGGGCGGACGTCAGGAATCAAAACATCAGAGAGAACAATATCTTTTCCTTCCGTGATCTTGTTAAGCACTACGGCTTTCATTTTCATGTACCTCCGTTTTTAGTATCAGCAGGCCGTTTTCCTCACTGGCCCAGCATTGCGGATCGTCCCCGTAGAAATCGCCGGTGTAGCCTTTTGCCACAGCAGGACAACCACGGCAGAACTGACGGAGCTTGCATCTGGAGCACTTGGAGAATTCATCGTAGTTTCGGTATGCCTCCATGCTCGTGACCCAGATGTCTGCGAGGCGGTCTTCAAAGATGTTGCCGACCTTGCTCTCCGCCACCCTGCGGCAGGCGTAGATATCGCCGGTGGGCAGGATGGTGATGTGACAGTTGCCGCAGTTGCAGCCGCCATAGATCATGCCGTCGCAGGCGTAAGCAGGGATTTTGAATGTACCTGTCTCATATTCGTACAAAGTCCAAAGATGATCCTTCTTGTTGAAATAGGTGTCGCAGCCTTCCGCCTCATATTCCTTGAACTTTTTGTCGCACATGGCAAGAAGGCTCCGGTACTCCTGCGGTGTCATGGAAGTATCGAGTTCGCCGCCTGACGGTACATAGCGCGAAAAGGCGAAGATGTTCACACCCGCTTTCACCACGGCGTCGATGATGCCGGGCACTTCCATATAGTTCTGTTTGGAGACGGTGGTCATGATGACACTGCGGATACCCGCGCGGTTAATACAACCGATCTTCTCCAATGTACATTCGAAGCTGCCGGGCTTGCGGAACCAGTCGTGCGTTTCTCGCAGGCCGTCCAGCGAGAGCTGGTACTTCTGGCAGCCATAGTATTTCAGCTCCCGGCATACCTGATCGTTCAGATGGAATGGATTACCCAGGATCGTGAAAGGCACGTCATGCTCATGAAACAGCTCCAGCAGCCGCCAGAAATCCGGATGCAGGATGGGATCTCCGCCGGTCAGATAAAAATACGGCAGTCGCCCATACACCTCGCAGAAATCGAGGCAGTTATAGAACGTGTCCTGCATCTGCTCCCAGGTCATGGAATCCAGCTTGCGGCAGGGATCACCGGAGAAAATATAGCAGTGCTTGCAGCGCTGATCACATTCATCCGTGATATGCCATTGGAAGGAAAAGTACTGTTTCATCGTTGTCACCTTACTGTTTCTTGTTTCTATCATAAATCGGTAAGACCGAGTAATAAGCGAGGTTCCCGGCAAGAATCTTCCCACCGGGAACGGTTTTGGGTGGGAAGAAGCGATTACTTGTCGCCAGCGCCACAGGCAGAGCCACAGGCAGCGGGCTTTTCTTCCGGCTTGTCAGCAGCGCCACAAGCGGCAGGAGCCTCGGCAGCTCCGCAAGCAGCAGGAGCCTCAGCGGGCTTCTCGGCAGCGCCACAGGCGGCAGGAGCCTCAGCAGGCTTGTCGGCCGCACCACAGGCAGCAGGAGCTTCGGCAGCGCCGCAAGCAGCGGGAGTCTCAGCGGGCTTCTCGGCAGCGCCGCAAGCAGCAGCGGGAGCCTTATTCTCTTCGTCCTTCTTGCCCCATCCGAACAGGTTTTTCAGTGCCATATGTATGTCCTCCTTGGTTGTAGTCAGAGGGCGTTTTGCTCTCTGCACTATCAATTATACGGACGCAGAAAGTTCGCACAAGTACGCACTTTTTTATAACTATGGTTACCTTTTAGTAACTATTGCGTAGTTGCAGGGGCTTTCAGGTCAAAAAACAGATTGTATCTTTTTTATGAATGGAGCCAACCCCATTGATTTTTTATGGATGTTGCAGTATAATATGATTGCTACATTCAAATTGAAAGTATTGAGGTGCTCTTATGAAGACAAAAGATGAACTTCCGGATTGCCCGGTGGCAACGACAGTTTCCTTGATCGGCAACAAGTGGAAGCTGCTTATTATGCGGAATCTCCTTGTTCGCCCCTGGCGTTTCAATGAACTGCACAAAAACCTTGAGGGGATCAGCCAGAAAGTGCTGACGGACAGTCTGCGTCAGATGGAAGCAGACGGGATCATTACCCGTACCGTTTATCCCGAAGTCCCGCCGCGGGTGGAGTATGCCCTGTCTGAACTCGGCGAAAGTATGCGTCCGATTCTGATGTCAATGCAGGAATGGGGAAACAACTATAAGGAGCAGAAGGCGCAGTAAGAAATTGAGAAAAAGACAATTATACTCTGACAGTAATTGTCTCAATTGTATCCTCATCATCGGAAAACCGATATATACATTTCGTAATGATCATGTCTATTTTCTTCGTGGATTTGATACAACACTTTTTTAGTTCAAAAGCCAGGAAAGCCCTTGAAATCAGGGGCTTTTCGGCACATCAGCCTTGTTTGCCCTTCTTATTTTCCGCGCAAAACGCCGCCGAATCCGGGCGTGGGAGTGCTCGGCGGCAGTCAGGGGGATGCACTTTTTAACGATATATCGTTAAAAGGTTTGGGCATCGTTAAAAGGTATCAGGACGCAATTGCCCCGGAGCCGTAATGGCCCCGGGGCTTCGTGTGCTTAAGGGATAATAATGGTGTCAATGAAGGCCGCTACCAGGGCTTTCAGCTTCTCGCCACGGCTGGTGACCGTGGATGTGGGCTGATCCAGCAGACGTGCAATCTCGCTGTTTGTGAATTCAAGGGTCTTCAACTCCGCCTGGTCTGCCAGCTTGGGATGCCGCTCTCTGACGAAAGCGATGAATTCCTGACGCAGTTCCAAAAAGCGATCGGCGGCAAGCATGTCCTTCGTCGCCGGGATTTCGTAGCTTTCAAACTCACCGGCCTCGTTCTCATGGTCAAGGGCGCTGACCACGATGGTCGTGTGCGCCTGCTTGAACTGCTCGAATTTGCAACCCTGGCACTTGACGGGCAGGGTCTTCGGCTGATCGCCGCCGGGGACGTAGTCTGGATTCGGCACCCGGCACGGGCACCGCTTGACGCCGCCGCGCCCATCGGGAATCTGGCAGCGGCCATCCTGCCTCTTGGCGTCCTGCTCGGCGAGTTCGTCGCGGATGTACTCCAGATACCGCTGGCGCTGCACATCGGTCGGCGTGTCCACGAAGACCTCCACGCCGTTGATGGTGGCGGTGTTTTTGCAGGGAACCATGACCGCGTCGATGGTCCTGTTCCCGAGGCGGGTTCTGGTGATTTCCAAGCCGCGCTCCCGGGCGAGGGCTGTGATGCTGGGGTCGGTGATCTCCATCGGGTAGAAATAATCGTCTTCGCCGGTGATGGGGTTCTTGCGTACGTGCTGGTAGGAATTGTTGTGAATGCTTGACATATTCGACTCTCCTTGTCGTCATCGCGAAACGGAGAGCCGTCAATGCCCACTATAGAAGGGTGCACGAATCTACCCGAACCCGAGAGCCGTTTCCAGCGCTCCGTTTCAGTTTCCGTGCCCCCTCTGTTCACTGAGGTGGCTGCCTATTCAGTTTGCGTCCGCGCCGCCGGCGGTGAACCCTCGTCTCCGGAGACGAGCACCATTGGCGCTGACGGGACGGTTTTACGCCATGCCCGGGGCGGTGATGCGATGGATGAAAAATCCACAAGAAAGGTTTTATTTTTGCGTTAACAGATGTGATTCCGCAAAAATGTAGATTTGTTCGAGCTTGTGTGATATACTGGAAAAGCTGAACAAATCCGATTCCGAATCAGGGATTTCTCATCTTCGGTCTTTAACCTATGGTAGATAGGGTGCTTGTCAAGAATTGAAATCCCGTTTTTGAGGTTTCTAAGGTCGCGTAAGGTTACTATTTTCGAGGGAGGTTATAGAGATGGCAAAAACATCTGTTCCGCATCTTTGCGGTGGGATACTCTATTGCCTTCTTCTGGAGGCGCGTAAGCCGGGGAAAAAGGCCCGCGATAAATTACATGGCGGAACTGATGGCCTTGCCGCCCCAAATGTTTTTGCAGGACTGATCCATGTGGTGACCGGGGAGGACGAATCGCTATATAAAACTTCAACCCTCGAAAAGTGCGCTTCCGACTACAAGAAATGTCAGACCAGTACTGGCTACTATGTACCATTTACCAAGCCAGGCACCGCATCGGCTTTTAATTCTGCGATAAAAAGAAAAGATCCCGACCTTCTTCGAAGAATGTCGGGCTTCATAGATAAGTATTTGAATGTTGCCAAGTGCGAGTGGCTCGTCCGAACGATCATTGAAACCATCCAAGGCGACGAGGAGATAGAAAACTCTGCTGAGTTTGCTGTCGATTATGATTGCTATATTCAAAAACATGACCTGCACACCGTGCGAAATGTGGCATTGTATCCGTTTATGCTGAGTGTGCTCCAATATGTATTGCTTCACAGCCCAGATGCGGAATCTGGAAGGCCCACCTTTGAGGCTTGGTACACGCAATCTTCTCCACGGGCTGAATGGAAGCTCAATCGCACAGACCTCGGCGATACAATTGCCCCCATTAACCTTACAACTGACATACCGACGGCAGCCGCCACGGCCCCTACACCACAATCTGCTGTGAGCGCAGCACTTCCCGATCCATCAGAAGAGATTTCTTCAGCAGATACCCGTAGTGACCGGCAGGTTATTACAGATCACATGGCAAAGTCTCTCTCCTCGGTACTTACTGTGCTGGAAGCACATAAGCCGCCGACAATCGATGCAGAAAAGTTGGCCAAGCCTCTGCTTCATTTCGCCGCAGCAGTTGAAGCACAAGAGCATCAAATGGCAGAAGATATCCGAAAGAATGAGGCAAAAAAGAAATCTGAGGAAAACGCTCAGGGTGCCTCTTCGGTTCCAACTGACGAGGCTGCGGAAAGCGAAACTGATGCCGCACAAAAACCGGCAGCAACAGTTGTTCATCAAACGATAGTGAATCAGTATGGTGATCATCCCGTACACATCGATCACGTCGAGAATTTGAAACTATAATGGAGGTGACTGTTCTTGGCAGAAGAATTAAATAAGCAATCGCCGAGCACCCCTCCAACTACGGAAGTAAATCAATACGGTGATCACCCTATGCACATTGGCAATGTTGAAAACCTCAGCATGAATGTGTACATGGATCGAGGCTCTGACTCTTACGATGAATCTGGCAGACCCCTGACCCCTATCGTTCCTACCAGATTCGACAGCACAACAAGGGTCATTTATCTGGGTACGGAGCAGATAAAGCTTCCTGTGCAGCTAACTCCGATGAGCGTTCTGTCTTCCCAAGAACTCCCGTATATCAATGCCCTGTGCGAGGTTTATGCTGAGAAGCTGCAGCGGGCTATTACCCCAGATGTGATTGATACGCTTCCCGGCAACTTGCGGCGATTCTACGCTGATCAGCGAAAAGCATATTACAGCGCGGAGAGCGTTCATCGGTCGGTGCGAGAGGTTTTTGCAGAGGGCGAGGCACAGTTTTCCGCTCTCAAGGAAGACGCATATGAAGGAATATCAACTACCTATTATGATGACCGGCATCAATCTGGGTATGAACGACTCCAGGCTGTTCTTGAGAAAATAACCAGTACGACGCTGACAAAGTCTGCGCTTATGAACATCGTCGGTATGATCGGTAACCTCGAAAAGAAAGGCATCTGTCACATGCTGGTGAACGATGACGTAATAAAATCGTGGGTAAACATCGATGAATAAGCTGTTCAACACTCCGTTTGAAACCGGCCTTCGAGCTCTGCTGATTCTGTATGGTGTAAAAAACAACGGAATGACCATCGACAGGATAGCTGCATACGATTTTATCTGCATATACGGTAGTGATTTTGAAGTCTCCCAGAAAAACCTTCACGGCGATAATAGCTTCAATTTCAGCGAACTGTCCGCAAAGCGGACTATCTGCTCTGAGGGTGTCAAGGCTTTTGTCCTTGACGGGCTCATCACTGTAAAGCGAACTCAAGGCGGTTTTCTGTATGCATTGACAGCGGCAGGCCGGAAATATGTCGACAGCCTTGAATCTGACTACAAGCAGCAGTATCTCGAAATCGTAAAAGCCGTCGATGCAAAATACTCCAGAAAGTCGGATTCTGCATTGCTAAAAGAAATAAACGGCAAAGCAGTGCAGTCTCTGAGGAGGTAAAACATGAGTGAGTTTTATATCTCAAAGGTAATTGCCAGAGGCCCCGGGAAAACAGACTCTGTGATTGAATTGTTCCCCGGACTGAATATTATTCAGGGGCGCTCTAATACGGGAAAGACATGCATCATCAAATGTATCGATTATTGCCTTGGAAGCAATAACAAGCCGTTTGACGACAGTTTTGGCTACACCTCGATCGACCTTTGCGTCCACACGGGGAAAGGCAACATTACTATTACCCGTACATTGGGTAAGAATCAGGTTGAAGTGGTAACTGATGTACCCGGATTCGATAACGGCACCTACGATCTAAAACCCACGAAAAAGAAGGAGCCCTTGCCGATACTAAGTGATCTGCTGCTGGCATCCATTGGTATTGAGGGTGAACACCTCATTATTAAGAACAAGAATTTTGAAAAGAAACGTCTTACCTGGCGCACGTTCCTCCATCTCCTGCTTTTCCATGTTGCGGATATTGCCAAGGAGACTTCTATTATTCTGCCAGAGCAGGCTACGGAAAAAACGGCTCTGCTGTCCGCATTGCTGTTCCTTTTAACGGGAAAGGACTTTGCTGAAGCTGATGCTCAGACCAAGAAGGAAATCCGTGTCGCTCGGAAAAAAGCAGTCGAGGAGTATGTAAACAGGAAAATCCAGGCGGTTGCTGATAAAAGGGAGGGCTTGTTGGGCAGCCTCAAGGCTTTTGAGGGCATTGATGTTGAAAGAGCTATGCAGGACGTCATTGATAGCCTTCAGTCCACTGAGGCCGAGATCTCCTCGGCAGTGGATCAAAGCCGTGAATTGCTAAGCCAGATTCTCCGCCTGCAGAACAGAGCGGCAGAATGCGATCTTCTTACATCCCGATATGCTGCGCTGAAGACGCAATATGTATCTGATATCAAACGACTCTCGTTTATTGTCAATGGCGAAGTTGAAATAAAGCGTGTCCCCAAGATCCAAACCTGTCCGTTTTGTGATGGCAAAATCCCCTCCCGGGATCAAAAGTCGTACATAGCTTCTGCACAAGCCGAGCTAAACCGCATCACCGCCCAAATGGATGGCCTTACTGAAACAGAACGGGACATCGCGCAGGAGAAAGCTGAAATTGAAGCAAAGCTCCTTGAATTGCAAAAGCAGCGAGATAGCATTGAGTCCTTGATAAAAAAAGAGCTGCAACCGCGGGCGGAAGAACTCCGTGCATCCCTCAATGGCTACAGAACTTATATTTCCCTGCAGCAAGAGCTGCAGGTCATCGATGATTTTGCGGCAAGCTGGGAAACCGATCTACGCGAACTACCAAGCGAAGACGAGAGCCATATCGAATACCATCCGAAAGAATACTTTGACGATTCCTTCCAGGAACAGCTTGATGGTATGTTGAAAGAGGCGCTTACAGAATGTGCTTATGAGAACCTTACTACAGCCCGGTTCAATATGTCCGATTTTGACATCGAGGTTAATGGGCACAAAAAATCCCAGATAAACGGACAGGGATACTGCTCATATCTGAACAGTGTTGTAGCCCTGGTGTTTAGACGGTATATGCGAACTCATGCTGTATACGATCCGGGGTTTACAATTATCGATACGCCGCTGCTGGGGTTAGATCAGGGTGTTGATGACGCTGCGCCGGAAAGCATGCGGACAGCGTTGTTCAGATACTTTATGAATCACCAGGGCGATGGTCAGATAATCATCCTGGAAAACATCCGGCATATCCCAAAACTGGATTATAAGGCTTCCGGTGCCAATGTAATCACCTTCACGAAAGGGCTGGAAGACGGAAGATACGGATTTCTGGCAGATGTAAAATAAGGAGAAAAGGGATGAGAATCAGTTATAACAAGCTCTGGAAATTGCTGATTGATAAGGGCATGACAAAAATGGAGTTAAAAGATGCTGCAGGTGTCAGCGCCACCTCTATCGCCAAGCTCGGCAAAGGAGGCAACATTACTACAGATGTGCTTCTCAAAATCTGCGAGACGTTGAATTGCCACATAGAGGATATACTCGAAACAATAGATGATTGATAAGGGAAAGGTGGGGAATAAAAAATGCCAGATGGAAGAGAGATTCAATCAAAGTTTGATGCCATGAAACGGCTGTTTAGCGCCTCTCCGCTCGATCCAGCCATTACACAAGTGTTCAAGGAAATAAACGATTTATGCCAGCTTGAGGCAGATGCCATGCAGCGTCTTCCTTTAACAAGCAGCGCGACTGCCCGTGGGAAAAATTATGTTCTTTTTGAGCATGAGAACGGGAAAAGATCCCGCCCTGTAAATATCGACCTATACACGGAAGGCACATCAGCGGATGCCGATGGTAATTCAAAAGTTGAGGTCTTCTGGGAAAATGTACGCGCTCAAACTATTTCTAATCAGCCAGCGCGCGATATCACAACAGCACTGTATGTTATCGCGATGAACTACTGCACCTGCGCAGATACTCTCCCGGGACTTAAGAATAACGCTGGCGCGTATTTTGAAAAACTGATTGGGCACCTTTATGCAAGGCATCTCGGGATTGAGCCTTCTACCCAAATGAACGCTGTGGAATTAGATGGTGAATCCATATCGCTGCCCACGGATTTCATTTTCAATCTCGGACCGGGAAGGCCAAAGCTTCATATCCCTGTGAAAACCTCTACCCGCGAGAGGGTTGTTGAAGTATGGGCACAGCAACGAATTTTGGATGGCGCATTCGGAGTCGGTCGCTTCTTCTGCCTTCTGACTTGCATTGGCGAAACCAATCTGGAAAAAAATATGTCTGTAGGGATTACTTGCGTACCAAATCAATGGATGAATTATCAGCTGTTTGTAGCCCAGATTACCCGCGCTTATTATCTTGATATTCCAGAAAAATACAGAGAGCTCAATGATCGTTTCCCCAAGATCCATGTTAAAGAATTCGGAGAGTATTTCCACGAATCTGAACATCTGTTCGATTGACAGAATAAAAAAAGCCAGCTGAATTGACACCCAGCTGGCTTTAACTATCTATCCTAAAATCTCCATTATATGTTTTCCCCATGCGTATGCTACTAAAGGTGGAACAGCATCTCCGATTTGCTCGTATTTATCCTGTTGGGAGCGATCATCATGCGCAACCAGATACGGTCCACCCACAAAATCATATGAATCAGGAAAGCTTTGCAAACGTGCACATTCTCTCACGGTCAGAGCACGATCCTGCTCAGGATGAACAAACTCATCTAATGCATGGCTTGTGACTGTCGGACTCGGTTCGTCCCAACGCAGCCTGTAGTTGCGCTTGACATATATCACTTTCGGAACGACCTTGCGTTTTTGAAGCGCCTCAAGCTCCTCAGGCTCCAATCGTGCGAATAGGCCTTTGAGGCCTTCACCTTGCTTCAAAATATGGAAACGCTCTATGATATGTGCTCTATGATTCATCGGGAGATGATTGAGTAACTTGTGCTCTGTGGTTTCTCTCCGCCAGAAAGCATCATCTTGCATCAATTCCGTATAATCCGAGTGGCGATTTGGTAGATAATTGGGATTCTCTTTCCAGGTATTTGCTTCAACCGGCGGAATATCACAGAAAGCATCTTCTACAGTAACGATCTTTTTCGCGGTAGGAGCCGGAGCAGTTATTTCGTCTTCAGGGTTTCGTGAAGCAAGAATGAAGAAGCGTTTCCTCTTTTGGGGTACTCCGTATTTTTCTGCATCGATAATAAACTGCCGGTAATTTGAGTATCCAGCTTCGACCAATTCTTTCTTTAATACATCTAAGACGAGTGTCTTTGAATCTTTTGCCACACGTTTTGTCGTAATCATAGGGACATTTTCAAAGAGAATCATCCTGGCCTTTGCTATTTTAGCAATTCTAATCCCCTCACGGAACAAGAACTGCCTATCATCATATGATGCGCGGGACGAATTCCCGGCAGTCGAGAATGTTTCGCAAGGCATGCCAGATGTGACCAAATCAACTCCCGATTCTGGGATATATGGCAAAATCTGTTCAGCTGTTACGTTACGAATATCTGAATGAATAACATGCACTTCAGGATGATTTGCAGCGTATGTATCAACACAGCTCTTTATATATTCGATTGCTACCAGTGTTTCAAAGCCTGCGGCATGAAGGCCAGTGCAAATACCACCGGGGCCGCTAAAACAATCAATATGTGTGTACGGCATTCTTCGACTCCTTCCATGCCTCATCAGCAAGATGATAGTCAATTCCTTGGGCTTTGCAAAATTCCACAATTCGCTTCATCATAATGCAATTGGGGACTGTCTTGCCAGTTTCCCAGCGATTAACTGTTGAGAAGGACACGCCGAGTTCAGTAGCAAACGAATTTTGACTGAGAAAGCACTTCTGCCGGATCTCCTTAATTTCACTCGCTATACTCATTATTTCAACTCCTCATTTTTTAGCACCCGCAAAAGGCACTCATAACACAGTCACAAGTATAGCATTTTACTGGCAACTAATCAAGTTGATCTTTTAATATACCACGTTTGGTCATCATGACGGGCGATTCCATCATAAGAACCGCCCCTCTTCTCACTCTTTCTTATAGAACCCGCATTCGTAGCCGTCAGCCCGCAGGAGCAGACCGCTGATCCACGGCGGGGTCCGGCCCATTTGGTCGCAGATTGCCTGGAGGTCGACGCCCGGGGAGCATTCAATGATCAACTCGTCGTGCACCGACCCCACGATAAAGCAGTGCCGGAGCGTCTTCATGGCGTAGGCCAGAATGTCCCGGGCCACCGCCTGGACGATGTTTTCCGTGATCTTCGGCCCATAGGTCTCCAGCCGGGTCCACTTGCCCAGGTTGGTGCCTTCGTAGGTCACGCACTCGGATCCGAAGCGGTTCATGCCGATGCGGGGCTTGACGTAAGATAGCCGTCTGCCGGAGGGCAGGTCGATGAACAGCATTCCGCTCTGGTAGTAGAACCGGAAGCCATGTGATGCGACCGAGGTCTTATTCGCCACAGCCTTCTTCACGGCGGCATCCACGTCCCACCAGAACCGGGTAATGTGCGGGTTCGCTTCGCGCCATGCCGTCACCAGCGGCTGAAGTTCCTCCTCGGTCAGCCCCATCTCCAGGGCTCCCATCGCCCGGAGCGCGCCGATGGAGCCGCCGTAGCCGAGAGCAAGTTCCGCGATCTTGCCCTTCTGCCGGAGGTGGGAGTTGACGCCGTGCTTCTCGACCGGGACATGGAACATCATGCTGGCGGAGCTGCAGTAAATGTCCTTTCCCTCGCGGAACACGTCAATGCGCCACTGTTCCCCGGCGAGGAAGCTGAGGACTCTCGCCTCAATCGCGCTGAAGTCGCTGACGATGTACTTGTACCCAGGCTTGGGAACGAACGCCGTGCGGATCAGTTCCGAGAGCACGTTGGGGATGTTGTCGTACATCATCTCCAGGGCGCGGAAATCCCCGGCCCGGACAAGATCCCTCGCCTCGGCGAGATCGTCCATGTGGTTCTGCGGTAAGTTTTGCAATTGAATGATGCGCCCGGCCCATCGGCCGGTTCTGTTGGCACCGTAAAACGCGAACATGCCCCGAGCGCGGCCGTCGTCGCACACGGCGTTTTTCATGGCGCGGTATTTGCTGACGGACGCCTTGGCGAGCTGCTGGCGGCAGGACAGCACGTCGGCCACATCTTCGTCGGTCTCGGACAGCAGTTCCTTTACCGCCTTCTTGTCCAGGGATTCCGCTTCGATGCCCTGCTCGGAGAGCCATTCCTTCATCTGGCTGACGCTGTTGGGGTTCTCCAGCCCGGTACGGTCGTACATCCGACCGCGAAGATAGTCCTTGGTCTTGCCGTCGATCTCGATGGCCTGTTCCACCAACACGGTGTCCACCAGAATGCCCCGGTCGTTTATCTCCTGGTCGAGGCAAAACTCATCCCACAGAAAGTCCGGCACGGGGTATTTTCCAAGCCGCGCTTTAATGGCAAGCTCCACCTCGACGTCGCGCTTGTTGTAGGCTTTGAACGTTTCCCACTTCTCCGGATCGTGGTCGGGCAGGTTCCTGGTGCGGCCGCCGTTCTTCTTCGTAGGCCGACAGGGCTTGCAGAAGTATTTCACAAGGTCGGTGCCTTCCTCCATCTTCTGCTCGGTCAGCTTCAGCACAGCGCCGACGCCTTTGAGGGACCTGGGCAGGCCAAGATACGACGCCCAGATCATGCTGCAGCGCCAAGCGGCGGGATCGAGATAGTTTCCGACCGAGTCTTCCGTGACGCTGTAAGAGCGGAAGTATTGCGGATAGTTCCGGCGTAAGTACGCTGACAGACACACGCGCTCAAAGGCACAGTTGTGCGCCCACTTGAGAACGCTGTCATCGGTCAGGGCTTCCAGAACTTCCGTGGGGATCGTCTCTCCCCGTACCAGATCGACAACCTGGACGGGGCCGCCGTCAGCGGAGTACGCAAACAGCAGCACCTCAAAATCCTCAGACTCGCTGTACTTATACACGCCGGCTTTCGGCAGATCCACGCTGCTGAAAGTTTCGATGTCACAATCTAAAGTTTTTATAGCCATGAAAATGACCTCCCGTTTTTTATGTTGCTTATGGCAGTTTCAGAGACACCGTACATTCCGGCGAGGTCGGCACCGGAAATTCCCGTGCTTATGCCAAACCTGATCTGTTCGACATCTTCAATGCTGAGCTTCCTCCACGCCTTTCCCTGATAGAACACATCAAGAATGTTATCAGTGCGGGTGCCATATTCCAGGTTGCTTAGCCGGTTATCTGTAGGGTCTCCGTTCTTATGGCGAACCTCCTGCCCTGCTGGAGGTGGGCCGACGAAGGTCAACATGATCAGTTGATGGACGGGACTTCCTACAGCTCCATGCCCCAGAACAACAGACACATGACCATTTTTGCAGAAACGACCCGGGCGCAAGATACGACCCTTGATGTGTCTCGCAAACGGCTGGCCTGTGTACCAGTTGCGGCTATATACGACCCTGTCCACGCTGCGGATATTTCCTTCCGTACTTGCCTGGTATCTCCCCTCATATCCGGGGATGTCTTTCCATATTTCTTTCATAATCACATCTTCTAAAAGAGATGGGACGGCAGTTTTGCCGCCGTCCCGATACCCTTTAATTGCCGTCGCCGTAGATGCGGTAGACTTCCTCATCGTCAACGATCTCCCAAGGGAGCCATTCCTTGCCGAAATGGCCGCCGGAGGAGACGTCGTTGTAGTCCACGTCCAGAAGGCGGAGGAAGCCGATGATCCCCTGCGGGGTAAGGTCGTAGTTCTCCTCGATGTACGCGTCAATGCATCTGGGACATACGACCGCGGTGCCGAAGGTGTTCACGTCCACGGAGACCGGCTCCGCTCTGCCGATGGCATAGGCGATCTGCACCTCGCAGCGGGAGCAGTATCCGGCTTTGACCAGGTCGACGGCGATCTTCCGCGCCATGTACGCGGCGCTGCGGTCGACCGTGGTGGGGTCCTTGCCGGTGAGCGCGCCGCCGCCGATTCTGCCAACGCCGCCGTAGGTGTCGCATGCCAGCTTGCGCCCGGTCACGCCCGTATCGGCGTTGGAGCCGCCGACCACGAATTTGCCCGTTGGATTGATAAGCTTCTCAAAGTCGGTGTTCAGACCGTACTCGGAAGCGGTCAGCGTCATGAGGCTCTCAATGACGGGACGGAAGTCCTCCACCTCGCTGTCGGCGGTGTGCTGAACGGAGCAGAGGAAGACGGTGATCTTCCCGGTCTCATAGTCAAAGCTGACCTGGGCCTTCGCGTCGGGCAGAAGCATAGGCGCTTTCACATCCCGGAGCAGTTCCAGGAAGCGTGTGGCAAGGGCGAACGGGATCGGCAGCAGCTCCGGTGTCTCGTCGGTGGCATAGCCGTACATGACGCCCTGGTCGCCGGCGCCGCCCTTGTCCACGCCCATCGCGATATCCGGGGACTGTCGGGTGACGAGGGTATGCACGATGACCTTATCGTACTGGTCGGTGATGCCGACGCGCCCAAAGACGCTGCTGACCAGCTTGGCGTAATCCGGCTCATGCTTGCTCGTGATCTCCCCGGCGATCACGACGGTGTTGTTCTTGATCAGGCATTCCACAGCCACGCGGCTGCGGCGGTCATGCCTGAGGCAGTCGGTGACGATGGCGTCGGAGATCTGATCGCAGATCTTGTCGACGTGCCCGCGGGATACCTGTTCGCAGGTGATGATTTTACTCATTGACGGTTTCCTCCTCAGTGTTCTTTCTGCCGAAGCGTTTCTTCAGCTTCTGGATAAGCGCCTTGACGCCTGTGACGATCAGCCAGCCGTATGCCCAGATGGACATGCCGGCCATCCAGCCGAAGGCACTGTAGACGACAAGTTCCTTGATGTGATCGTAAGCGAAAAATTCCATATTCTTTTACCTCTCTTTTCCGGGCGGCAGGAGTCCTATGACAGGGTTCCCGCCGCCCTTTTTTTGTCTTTAGTCCAGGAAGTCCTCTTCGTCTTCGGTGGCGAAGTCATCCTCTGCGCGGGACTTGCCGCCGAGAGGAGTGCCGTCGGCGATCTTCTGCAGGTTGTTGAGACCGCAGGCGATGCCGCGATTGCCGTTGACGTTGTAGGCGTACAGATTGATGGAGGCGCGGCCCTTCACTCCGCTGTACATCTCGGAGCGCGTCAGGATCTCCTGACAGTCGGCGTCCACGATGCCGGGGGCGCTGTCGGAATTGGCGTTGATGAACCAGCTGCCCTTATAGGCTTCATCGTCCGGGCGGTCGACGTCTCCGTCGCGGAGCGGGGTGCGGATGGAAGACAGCGGCGGGACGGACTTGCCGTTGCCCTTCAGTTTGCTCTGGCCTTCCTGGTAGGCCGCCTCGATGGCCGCGCGGATCTTCTCCACGGTGCGGGTGTCGCTCTTCGGAATGATCAGGCTGACGCTGAACTTGGGCTTGCCGCCTTCGATTGCTTTCGGCTCCCAGCAGTTGAGATAGCTGAAAGTGCAGACGCCGGTTACGACCTTGGTGGGATTAACGAATTTTGCCATGATGTTTTTCTCCTTTACTCATTAAAATCTGCTTGTGCTGAATTCTTCATTGCCGGACGCTTGTCCGACTTGGGGACGAGCGCGGGCTTGCCGCGCGGTTTGTAAGTCAGAGGGCCGAGCAGCTCCTCAAACTTCTTCTTTCCCAGAAGCGAGGTCATGGCGGTGATGCCCATGAGCTTCCGCTCCCAGGGATCGTAGCCGGCGGCTTCGACAGTTTTCGACACATCCTCCTCGGAGGTGTACTTCCGATTGCTGCGGCCTTCGACTACTTTGAAATGCCCATACTCCTTGCCGTTGAGGGCTTCGGCCAGGGCGTACTCTTTTACGTCGTTCGCCCATTCGGTCAGGTGATCCACCATCATGAGGATGGCGTCGATCTCATAGTCCTCCAGCTCGGCGGGCATAACGAAGTCGTACTTGGCGGCTTCCAGGTTGAACTCGGCGCGTTTGCGGCAGGTGGCTTTGACCTTGCAGAACCTGCAATGGTCGCCAGCTTTGAATTCGCCCTTGCCTTCCAGGGCAAGCGCGGCCACTGGGGCAAGCACCTCGTTCGCCCAGCGTAGCAGGTCAGCCTTGCTCATAGTGTATTCGCTCACGTTCTCGCGCCTGGGCTGAAAGATCACCATCTTCACGGTGCTGACGTCATAGATGCCGTCGAACATTTCCAGGACGCCCAGGCAATAGCACATGAGCTGCGGATTGCCGCCGAATTCCTCGGAGGAGGCGCTGACCGGAACGCCGACGCCGTGTTTGTAGTCGATCACCTCGACCGCGCCGTCCGATAGGATGATGCAGTCGGCGGTGCCGCCGCACCCGGGAACCCAGCGGGAAATGTCCACGCGCTGCTCCACGAACACCTGGGCGTCAGGGCAGGCCGCTTTCGCCTTCTCATACTCCTCCATGACAAAGGAAGCGTACCCCTCGGCACAGGTCTGCATCTCGGCGTTGTAGTAATCGAGGTTCTCGGTCGGGTCTTTCACGCTGCGGCCCAGGGCTTTCTCTACCAGATAGGCGCAGAGCTCATGGGCACTGGTGCCTTCGGCGGCGTAGGCGCTGGACTGATCCGGCTGCTTCGCGCAGAGCATCAGGCTCGGCGGGCAGTTCAGGATGCGGTGGCTTGCCGACGGCGAGAAAATGCTGTGGGCGCTCATTCGATTGCCTCCAGATCCGCCATCAGCGCCGGGTAGTCCTCCTCCCTCACGGTGGAGAGCTTGTCCGCGCCGTAGCGGGCGATCAGCGCCCGGATCTGCTCGGTGTATCCGGCGTGGGACTTGGCGGAGAACGCCTTCCTGACTTCCGCGAAGGTGTATCTCGCCGGCTCCTCTGCCGGGGTGTCCGCGGACTGTGCCTCAGGCTCCGCCTCGGCCGAGAAGATCTCCCGGATGGCGTTGGCCGCTCGGATCAGCCCTTCACCGCAGGCCGTCAGTTCGTCGAGCGCCTGCGACAGTTCGCTCATTTTACTCATCTTGATTTCCTCCCTGCCTTCCGCCGCGGCGGAGGGCTTTTTCTTTTTCCAGTTGCTTTCGTGCCTGTTCGGCCAGCCATCTGACAATTACGCAGACGGCAATGAGGACGTTGAGCCGTTCCTCTTCGGCGTCTCTGCCGGGTGGTTTATTAGGCGTGACGTTCATGTCCGCTCCTCCTTTCCGGGAGGCTTCACTGCCTCTCCGGTTCCCAAAAGAGAAAAGCGGGGCGTTTTGCCGAAAAATTTTTGAAGAAAATGAAAAAGGCCCGCCGGTCTCTTCCAATTTCGGAATGAGACCAGCGGGCTTTTCTCATTTAAAAAATTTTTTCAGATTTTTTCGGCAAATCAGGGAGTTTTTCTCTTTTAGGGGCTGAGAAGGGCCGTGCCCTTCATCTTTTAACGAAAAGGAGGACGAGCCTGTGGGAGTCAGCAGATTCAACCGCGAGGGCTATTACGACCCCGTGCCGCATGAGGCGCTTTCCAATATAGAAAAGGAAGCGCGCGTATGGAAACCGCTTGTGTATGTGGCGTCGCCGTTCGCCGGGGATGAAGCCCGGAACACGGAGAACGCCATACGCTACTGCCGCTTCGCCGTCGACAGCGGAGCAATCCCCCTGGCGCCGCACCTGTTCCTGCCGCGCTTCATGTCGGAAGCGACGGAGAGGAACGATGCCATGTTCATGAACATGGTGTTCCTCGGCAAGTGCGAGCAGCTGTGGGTGTTTGGAGACAGGATCACCGCCGGCATGGCCGCGGAGATCGCCAAGGCGGAAAAACGGCAGATGCCGATCCGCTATTTCAATGAAGACTGTGAGGAGAGAATCGATGTTAAAAGCAATTGAAACAGAATACAAAGGCTATCGCTTCCGCTCCAGACTGGAGGCGCGTTGGGCGGTCTTCTTTGACGCCTGCGGAGTGAAGTGGGAATACGAGCCGGAGGGCTTCATCCTGCCCAACGGTCAGCAGTATCTGCCGGACTTTCTGCTCCATGACGTCACTTTCAACCACGCCGGATACAGCGAGGGCAACGACCTTTATGTGGAGGTCAAGGGAAAGATGACCGCCGAGGACGCGGAGAAGATCAAAGGCTTCGCTTTCCCGTTTGATGATGAGGATTGGGACGCCGCGGAGATCAATCCGCTCCTGGTCGTGGGCAATATCCCCGCCGGCGACTGCGCCCGCGATCTTGAGGACGAGGTCTTTGAGACGGGCTTCGGTCCGGCTCCCTATGGCGTGTCCCTTTTCAATTTTGAGACCGTTGACGGAGACTACTTCGGAGCCATGCCCGGCGTCGGCAAGGACGGCAAGTTCCAGCTCTTCGGCGCTGACAGCAACTACACCTATGACATGAACAAGGGCGCCACGGAACGCGCGTACCGGCTTGCCCGTCAGGCGCGGTTCGAGTACGGCGAGACGCCGCGCATGAGGAGGTACCGCAATGCGTGACCATCCGACGGAACAATACGCGGGCAGAGAATATACCCTCCCGGACGGAGGGCTGATTGCGGAGGTAATGAAATGAAACTCACCATTTACACAGCAGATTGCACGGGCGACAAAACCAACTGCCTGTACCCGCACAAGCAGGAAGTCACGAACGCGGCGGAGCTGGCCGCGGCGGTCGCGCGCGACCATGTCGCCGCCAGGTATCTGAACGACTACCGCAGCATCGACAATTTCATCGAAGCCACGGTCATCGAAATGGACTGTGATAACGACCACACGGAAGATCCCGCCGAATGGATAACGCCGGAAAAGCTGGCGGAGGACGCCGATCTGAGGGATGTGGAGTTCGCCACCACGCCGAGCCGACATAACATGCTCCCCAAGGGCGGCAAATGCGCCCGGCCGCGCTTCCACTTCCACGCGACCATTGAACACTGCGTGAGCGCGGACAGAATCTCCGCCATAAAAACGGCTCTGCGAAAGAAGTACCCCTTTTTCGATAAAAAAGCCCTGGACGCCGGACGCTTCATGTACGGTACCCGCATCACAGCGGATGATGTGTTCTGGCATGAAGGCTTCCTGACGGTGGACGAGATCCTTACCGATCTGGATTATGAGCCGGAAGAGGATACCGCCGTCCTCTCGGCGGATGACGCGATCCTTGAAGGCGCGCGGAACAACACCATGTCGCACTTTGCCGGACGGGTGCTGAAGAAATACGGCGTCTGCGACAAAGCCCATGAGCTTTTCCTGGAACGCGCCGCCAAGTGCGAACCGCCGCTCCCCGCGTCGGAACTGAAGACCATCTGGAAAAGCGCCGTCAAGTTCGCCCAGAAGGTGCAGGCCGATCCCAACTACATCCCGCCCGAAGAGTATAACGACGAGTTCGGCTCCGGCCGGCTGAAACCCGAGGATTACTCGGATATCGGCGAAGCGCGGGTGTTGGCGGCGGAGTGCGCCGGGACGCTCAGATACACCAGCGCCACGGACTACCTCGCTTTCGGCGGAGACCGCTGGTACGAGAACAAGGAGAAGTCCCTCGGCGTAGTCGAGGCTTTCCTGGACGCGCAGCTTTCCGACGCCCAGGAGGCCATCACCGCCGCCGAGGACGCGCTTATCGGTCTGGGAATCGCGGAGGAGATCGTCAAAGGGCACGGAAAGGATCTGGAAAAAGCCGTGCCCGATGACAAGCTCGGTCTGCTGTACGCCCTGATCGGCGCTCTCACCTACCAGAAGTTCGTCATGAGATACCGCAACTATAAAAACATCGTCAACACCATGAACGCGGCCAAGCCGATGGTAGCCATCGATGTCTCCGAGCTGGACTATGACGCGGAACTGCTGAATACGCCCGCCGGGACCTACGACCTGTCAAAGGGGCTGGACGGCTGTGCGCCTCACGATCCCGACGATCTTATCACCAAGATCACCAACTGCGCTCCCAGCGACAAGGGCATGCAGCTCTGGCTGGATACGCTGAACCTGTTCTTCTGCGGCGACGCAGAGCTTATCGACTATGTGCAGCGCATCGTGGGACAGGCCGCCATCGGCAGGGTCCATGAGGAGCACATGATCATCGCCTACGGCGGCGGTGCCAATGGCAAGAGCACGTTCTGGAACACCATCGCCCGGGTGCTGGGCAACTACAGCGGCAAGATCTCCGCCGAGGCCCTGACCATGAACTGCAAGCGCAATGTGAAGCCGGAAATGGCGGAACTGAAGGGAAAGCGGCTCATCATCGCGTCTGAGCTGGAGGAAGGCACCCGGCTGAACACGGGCATGGTAAAGCAGCTGTGCAGCACCGATCCCATCCAGGCGGAAAAGAAATACAAGGATCCCTTCAGCTTCGACCCGTCCCATACCCTGGTGCTCTATACGAACCATCTGCCCCGGGTGTCCGCCAATGACGACGGCACATGGCGGCGGCTTATCGTCATTCCCTTCAACGCCAAGATCACCGGCAAGTCGGATATCAAAAACTTCGCCGACCATCTCTTCAGCGAGTCCGGGGAGGCCATCATGAAGTGGATCATCGAAGGTGCCGGCAAAGCCATCGAGTCCGGCTTCCACACCGACAAGCCCCAGGTGGTGCAGGACGCCATCGACGCATACCGCGAGGAAAACGACTGGCTGGCGCAGTTCATTGAAGAGCACTGCGAAGTGGACAAGTCGTTCTCCGAAAAGTCCGGGGACCTTTACCAGGCATACCGCAACGTCTGCATGATGACCGGGGAGTATACCCGCAGCACCACGGATTTCTATGGGAGCCTGGAGAAAGCGGGGTTCCAGCGCAGACGCACGAACGTCGGCCGGATGATCACGGGACTCCGGCTGAAAGACGGACAGGATTTTCTGGAGTGACGGTCATGCCGCTTATAACGGCAAATCATCGAGATTTTTCGGAGTGGCGGTCGTGACAGTCATTTTGCGGACGATGTTACAGCGGACGGCGGAAAATGCCGGTCATGTCGGTCATATCTGAAAAATCGCCTTATGAAAAAACAGTAATAGTGACACTCATGTCTCTCTACTCTAAAAAGTCCCTATAGAGAAAATTTTATAAAAAATATCCATATAGAGATTTTTAGGGACGACAGCCATGAGTGTCACTTTTTCAAAACAGAGCCGCTGATGAAAAACGGCGGCGGAAGGAACAGCACAATGAGAGAAAAAAGCATCGAACAGAAGCTGGTGAAAGCGGTCAAGGCCGCCGGCGGCGTCTGCCCCAAACTGGTCTGCCCCGGCTTTGACGGAATGCCCGACCGCATGGTCCTCCTCCCTCATGGGAGGCTGGGCTTTGTGGAGGTGAAGGCTCCCGGCAAAAAGCCGCGCCCGCTGCAGACCGCGAGACATGAGATGCTGACGCGCCTGGGCTTCAAGATGTACGTCCTTGACGCCCCGGAGCAGATTGGAGGAATTTTGAATGATATCGGTCAAATGTGATTGGTGTGGTAAGGAATTTGAGAGAAAGCCCGCCAGTATAAAGAAGCATAACTATTGCTGCAGATCATGTCTTGGCAAAGCGAATGGCGCGAGGAGCAGGAAATCAAATACACAGGTCTGTGAATACTGCGGGAAGACATTCGATCGGAAGAACAAGCATGGCAACCGCGATAAGCATCACTTCTGTTCCCCAGAATGTGCTTATGCATTTAGAAGCCAAAAGGCATCTGTTATTTGTGAATGGTGCGGACGGGAATTTCTGAAAAAGAGATCTGATATTGCAAGATCCGAACACAACTTTTGCAGTCGCGGATGCTGTCAGGACTATATCGACATAGCCAGACCAGCTGATGGGAACAAAATTGTTGCTGGTGAACGGCTGTACAGATACCTCGCCGCGAAGAAAATCGGGCGTCCGCTAACTTCCAATGAAGAAGTTCACCATATTGACGGCAACCACAATAATAATTCACCGGAAAATCTGCAGGTTCTTACGGCAAATGAACACGCCAGGATCCACGCAGCACAGAAAGAGAGGAACTCAAATGGCAGATTTGTTAAAAAGAACTGATCTTCATCAATACCAGGAGTATTCAGTTCAGTTTATCAAGAATCATGCGGTGTCTGCGCTGTTGCTCTCATGCGGATTAGGTAAAACTGTAACCGCCCTTACCGCGATAGGCGATCTAATGTATGACGAGTTCTGTATCCACAAAGTGCTTGTCGTCTGCCCACTGCGGGTTTGCTATGTTTGGCAGGATGAAATCATGAAATGGGAGCATTTGACTGAGCTCACCTGTTCTATAGCAAATGGGACTCGAGCGGAACGTTTAAGCGCCCTGCGCACAGACGCAGATATCTACATCATCAACCGTGAAAACCTCCCCTGGCTGGTGGAAGAAAGCGGTCTGCCCTTTGACTACGATATGTGCGTACTGGACGAGCTGTCCAGCTTCAAGAACTGGCAGTCAAAACGCTTCCGGGCCTTTATGAAGGTTCGGCCGAAGCTGAAGCGCGTGGTGGGCATGACCGGAACGCCCAGCAGCAATGGCCTGATGGATCTCTTCGCGGAATACAGGTGCCTGGACATGGGCGAACGGCTCGGCCGGTTTATTGGGAGGTACCGTGAAGTCTTCTTCGCCCCGGACAGGCGCAACGGCAATATCATATACAGCTATAAGCCGCTTCCCGGCGCGGAGGACGAGATCTACCGCAGGATCGGCGACATCACCATCAGCATGCGGTCCACGGACTTCCTGGATATGCCGGAGCTGGTTACTTCCGAATACACGGTCACCCTGGACGAGGCGGAACGTGAGAAATACGACGCCATGAAGCGGGACCTGCTCCTGCGGCTCCCCGACGGCGAGGTCACGGCGGCGAACGCGGCGTCCCTCTCTGGCAAGCTCTCCCAGATGGCCAACGGCGCGGTGTATGCCGACGACGGCTCCGTCACCGCTGTCCATGACCGGAAGCTGGACGCGCTGGAGGATATCATCGAGTCCGCCAACGGCAGTCCGCTTCTGATCGCCTACTGGTACAAACACGATCTGGAGCGCATATCCGAGCGGCTCCGTAAGCTGCACATCCCCTTCGCCCGCCTGGACAAGCCCGAGGATATCCGCAGATGGAACAGCGGAGAGTACCCCGTGATGCTGATCCATCCCGCCTCCGCCGGTCACGGGCTGAATCTGCAGCATGGCGGCAGCACCATCGTCTGGTTCTCGATCCCGTGGTCGCTGGAGCTTTACACCCAGACCGTGGACAGGCTTTTCCGCCAGGGGCAGGAGTCCGAAACGGTCTCCGTCATCCACATCGTGACGAAGGGCACCATCGACGGCAGGATCGTGAAGGCGCTGAAGGACAAAGACGATACGCAGTCGGCGCTGATCGACGCCGTGAAGGCGGTGCTGGCATGACCGACGCCTACGAAAACCTCGCCAACGCTATCGTCCTCCAGGCGGTGAAGGACTGGCGCAAGGCGGTGAAAACGCTGAAAAAGCGGCCCCGGTATGAGACCGCGAAGCAGATGAGGGACGAGTGTGAGCGGTTCTTCCGCTCCGAGTGGTTTGAGGAACTGACCAGTGTGGACGGAAGCGTCATACTGCGGAAACTGAAACAGGAGGCTGGTATCAATGACGATTAGAGATTATCTTTTCCAGGCGTACAGGCTTGACCAGAGAATCGACAGCAATATCCGGGAGGTGTCGACTCTGCGGAAGATGATGGGGAGCATCTCCTCTCCGGTGCTTGGGGACAGGGTGCAGACCTCCCGTCCGGCGGAAGCGCCCTTTGTCCGCAGCTTGGAGAAGATCATGGCGTTGGAGGAAAAGATCAATTCCGAGATCGATCTGCTGATCAGCCTCAAAGAGCAGATCCGCGGCGTCATCGCGGCAGTCCCCGACACAGACGAGCGCATGGTCCTCAGCTATCGGTACGTACACAATCTCACCTGGGAGGAGATTTCAGATGAGCTGAACGAGAGCGTCAGTACGGTCAAACGCCGGCACAGATCCGCGCTTGACCACGCTGTCCTGCCGGAAAATTTCATTCAGATCGAAAATTGACCCGTTTTGAACCGAGATGAGCTTATTGCCTTTGTGATATAGTATAATCAGCAAAAAGCGTAATGAGCCTCGCGGGTTTTTCTCCGCGGGGCTTTTCACGCGCATAACGAAGAAGGCACGGTCGGGTAATCATCACGATTCCACTTCCGTGCCTTCTGTCTGTTGTACGCTTTGGGGTTCGCCGTGTTCCGGGTGACCGGGCTGAGGCTGCCCCATGTGTTTCTGCGTTTTCTGTCAAGCTCCCGCTGTTTCTTTTTGGAGAGCTTTTCGTAGGGAATGAATTTTTCCATACGGACACCTCCTTCAGTGGGACGCAGTATACCACGGAACGAGGGAGATTGCAATGCCGCGAATGCCGGACCATCCATGCGCCCACCCCGGCTGTCCAAAGCTGGTGTCCAGGGGAAAGAAATACTGTGAGGCGCATGCCGCTCAGCATCCCGAGGAAATACGGTCCGCCGCTGTCCGGGGCTACGGCTCCAAGTGGCAGAGAGCCAGGAAGCGTTACCTGGAAGCGCACCCGTTGTGCGTGGAGTGCCTCAAGGACGGACGGTATGTCAAGGCTACCGACGTTGACCACATCAAAGCGCACCGAGGCGATCCTGTCCTGTTCTGGGACGAGAGCAACTGGCAGCCGCTCTGCCATAAACACCACAGCGAGAAGACCCGCCGCGAGGATCATGACCCGGTGTACCGGTACTGACCGCCGGGGCCGGGGTTTTACCTCTACGGTCAGGGTCCCTGGAGACCGTCGGCCCCCTTCGCGTGTGAAAATGGCGATTTCAAGCGGGTTATTAAGGGTCCCTGGAAAGGAAGATAAAAAGCATGCCCACAAAAAGCAATAACATCGGCGGTCACGGCGGCGCCAGACCGGGCGCCGGACGCAAGAAGTCCGCTGTAAAAGACAAAGCCGCCGCGGGCAATCCGGGTGGCCGTCCGCTCCTTGTGCTCGACATCCCGGAGATGGAGGGCGTGGAGATGCCGGAGCCCCATAATTTCCTCTCGGCTGAACAGCGCGACGGGAATCCTCTGCAGGCGCGGGATATTTACACAAGCACCTGGAACTGGTTGAAGCGCGTCGGCTGCGCGGCGAAGGTCTCTCCTGACCTGATCGAACGCTACGCCATGAGCTCCGCCCGCTGGATCCAGTGCGAGGAGACCACCAGCAAGCTGGGCTTCCTCTCCAAGCATCCGACCACGGGCAGTCCGATCCCGTCCCCGTTCGTCAACATCGGCATCCAGTACATGAACCAGGCCAACAGGCTGTGGAACGAGATCTTCCAAATCGTGAAGGAAAACTGTTCGACAGATTACGACAGCGCGCCGTCCCCGCAGGACGATCTGATGGAGCGGCTGCTCAGAGCCAGGGAGGGCAGATAAATGAGTGAGATCAAGGTGTTCGCCAAGGACTATCCAATGGCGCCCGTGGACAAGTTCATCCCCTACGCTAACAACGCCCGCACCCACAGCAAAGAGCAGATCAACAAGCTCCGCTCGATCTACCGGGGCATCGGCTACGGCGATCCTGTGGAGGTGGATGAGAACTTCACCATCCTTTCCGGTCACGGGCGCGTTGAGGCGGCGAAGGCGGAGGGCATGAAAGAACTGCCCTATGTCATGCTCACGGGCATGACGGAAGCCGAAAAGAAAGCCTACATCCTCGCCGTCAACCGCTCCGCCCTGGACGCCGGATGGGACGAGGAACTGCTGGCGGTGGAGATCGAAGCCCTGCAGGAAATGGGCATGGACCCTCTGCTGTCCGGCTTTGATGAGAAAGAACTCGCCGCGCTCTACGGCGCGAATGACAATGACATAAATGATGATGATTTCGACCTGACCGCCGCGCTGGAGAAAGCCTCCTTCGTGGAGCCGGGAGATATCTGGACGGTCGGCCGCCACAGGCTTATGTGCGGAGACGCTACCAAAGCGGAAGATGTACAGAAGCTGATGGACGGTGCCCGGGCAAACCTGATCGTGACCGACCCTCCGTATGGTGTGTCTTTCAAAAGCTCCAGCGGCCTGACGATCCAGAACGACAGCATGAAGAACGAGGAGTTCTACGCCTTCCTGCTTTCCGCGTTCAAGAATATGGCGGACGTGCTGGAGAAAGGCGGAGCTGCCTATGTTTTCCACGCCGACACGGAGGGGCTGAACTTCCGCAGAGCGTTCATCGACGCCGGGTTCCACCTCGCCGGATGCTGTATTTGGGTGAAGGACTCCCTGGTGCTCGGACGCTCGGATTACCAGTGGCAGCACGAACCCATACTCTATGGTTTTCTGCAGAACGGGAAGCATTTCTGGAATTCAGATCGCAAACAGACCACGATCTGGAACTACGCCAAGCCCAAGCGGAACGCCAACCATCCCACCAGCAAGCCTCTGGATCTGCTGGCGTATCCCATCCGCAATTCCTCGCAGGAAAACAGCATCGTGATAGACACCTTCGGCGGCTCCGGCTCCACCATGATGGCCTGTGAGCAGACCAACCGTATCTGCCGGATGATGGAACTCGACCCCAAATACGCCTCCGTTATCCTCCGCCGCTTTGTCGAGGACTTCGGCAGCGCGGATCAGGTGTATGTGGAGCGCAATGGGGTACGGATCGGGTACGCCGATCTGGTGAAAGAGGTGGAACATGAATAAGCGTCTGACCCTCGGCAGCCTCTTCGACGGCTCCGGGGGCTTTCCTTTGGCCGGCATCCTCGCCGGCATCGAACCGGTATGGGCTTCCGAGGTGGAGCCCTTCGCCGTGCGCGTCACCACAAAGCGCCTGCCCGGGATGATCCACTACGGCGATGTGTCCGCTCTCAAAGGCGGCGATCTCCCGCCCGTGGACATTATCACCTTCGGCAGTCCGTGCCAGGACATGTCCATCGCGGGCCGCCGCGCCGGACTTGACGGAGAACGCTCCGGCCTGTTCCATCAGGCGATCCGCATCATCAGAGAAATGAGGGAAGCAACAAATGGAGAATATCCGAGATACTGCGTCTGGGAAAACGTCCCCGGCGCCTTCAGTTCAAACGGCGGCGACGACTTCAAGGCTGTCCTCGAAGCGGTCATCGGCGTTAAAGAACCGGCCGCCCAGGTGCCTCCGCCTGGTAAAAACGGATGGCCCTACGCCGACGTGTACCTGGGAGACGGATGGAGCGTGGCTTACCGGCTTCTCGACGCTCAATTCTGGGGTGTACCCCAGCGCAGAGCAAGAATCTTTCTTGTCGCGGATTTTGGAGGCGAACGTGCCGGAGACATACTCTTTAAGTCCGAAGGCCTGTCTGGGTATTCTGCGGCGGGCTTCCAGGCGTGGGAAAGAGCTGCCCGAGATCCTGCGGCTGGCGCTGGAGCGTCAGGCGGCCTCTGCCTGAACGACCAGGGCGGCGAACGGATGGATGTGTCCGGGGATGTGACAGGAACGCTCCGCGCCCAGGACCACGGCCATCCTCCCGCGGTGCTGGCTGCGGGCTTCTGCACGGAGCATTCCGCGAAGAGCCGCACCATCGGGTACGAGGACGAGACCTCTCCCACGCTCCGCGCCGGAGTCGTTCCGGCGGCCATCGCGCTGGAGCACCATCCTGTGGACAGCCGCATCGGTATCGACGAGGACAATGTCGTGCAGACGCTGACCCAGCGTATGGGAACCGGCGGCGGGAACGTACCGCTGGTCATGACGCCGGATGGTCCTCTGGCATACACGCTGAAGATCCGCTGTGGGAAAGAAGGCGGCGGCAAAGGCGCTCTGGTGCAGGAGGAGAAATCCGCTACCCTTGCCACAGGCAACGACCAGACCGTGTTCGCGCCGACCGTCTTCGGCATCAGTTCCGACAAGAGCCACGCCATGCTCTCGGGCAATCCTCACGCCGGGATCTATGAGGCGGACACCTCGCGGACGCTCGACCAGAGCGGCGGGCACCCCGGCTGTAACCAGGGCGGCGTGTGCGTGGTGGAAAAGGCTTACTCCCTGCAGGGCAACATGATCGGCCGGGCCGATGAGAACGGCCCCCAGGGCAGCGGCGTCGGAGACGATGTGGCGTTTACCCTCAACACCGCCGACCAGCAAGGCGTCGCGGCCGCCTACCACGCTTCCAAGAACTCGCATGTGACAAAGTTCTCCGATGAGCCCGCCGTGGACACGCTGGTGGCTTCCGAGTACAAGGAGCCGCCCGTGGTGAGCGCGGAGCCGTACTACATCGTGCGCCGTCTCACGCCGACCGAGTGCGCCCGCCTCCAGGGCTTTCCCGACTGGTGGTGTTCCGGGCTGGAAACCGCCGAGCCAAGCGAGGAGGACATCGCGTTCTGGACAGAGGTCTTTGAGACCCACCGCCGCGTGATCACCGGGGCGAAGAAGCCGAAGACCAGAGCGCAGATCGTAAAGTGGCTGCAAGACCCCTACCTGGACAGTTCCGCTTACCGTCTCTGGGGCAACGGCGTGGCGCTCCCATGCGTATGGTTCGTGCTGGCTGGCATTGTGTACTGTCACCAGAACGAGGACATATAATTCTCCCTGTTTTCTGCGGCCGCGGGGCAAGAATTGACTTGCTATATGTGCCCAAAAGAGTGATGAATACACTACCGAAGGGCCACCGCCCGCGGAATAACATACGGAGGCTTACCACCATGACCCAGAACACTTTCACCCTTGATTACAACGTGACCGGAGCGGAGCGCAAGCGCCTGGTCAAAGCCATCAGCGGCTTCACAGGCGCGGATGCAAAGTACCTCGGCGTTCCGTCCTGCGCCTACCAGGTGGACTTCTTCCACATCGACAAAAACGGCCGCGTGAGCTTCGACGACCGCGCCGACAGCGAGGTGATCGAAAACCTCATCGAGGCGCTTGCGGCCGAGGGCTTCACCGCCGAGGCCCCCGAGACCATGCCCGCCGAAGAAGAGCCGGCCGAGATCCCCGACACCGGGCTCCAGATCCTCCTGCCGCTGGACGGCTTTGAGCCTGACAGTCTTGACCGGCTCACCAGGCTGATCGACAGCAAGGCGAACCTGATCCGCAAGGCGCTCGGCGCTGACCGGCTCACGGTTCAGAGACGGGACGGGGCCGTCTGCTTCCCCTGGTGGGACACGATGCCCAGCCCAGAAGAAACAAGCGCCTACACCGCTTTCATCGCGGCCCTTTGCCGGATGGCGAAGGAAGCCAAGCGCGTCACCGCGACGGAGAAGGACGTGGAAAGCGAGAAGTACGCCTTCCGGGGCTTCCTCCTCCGGCTCGGCTTCATCGGCGCGGAGAGCAAGGAACAGCGGAAGTTCCTGCTGAAGAACCTCTCCGGCAGCGCGGCCTTCCCCAACAAAGAGAAAGCCGACGCTTTCAGCGCGGCGCAGAAAGCCAAGCGTGACGCAGCGAAGGAGGAACAGGCATGAGATTCCCATCCAGAGAAACGGTCGAGCGTGTCCGTCGGGAGTACCCGGCGGGCACCCGCGTAGAGCTTCTCCGCATGGAGGACGTCCAGGCGCCGCCCATTGGAACGCTCGGTACGGTGCTGGGCGTTGACGATACCGGCTCCCTTCTGATGCGCTGGGACAACGGCAGTGGCCTCAACGTGGTCTACGGTGAGGACCTGGTCAGAAAGGCGGATGGGTGATCATGAGCCTGATCGATGATATCTACAACGGCGGGTATTACCCCGCGGAACTGGTCAGGCCGGATTCCGACACTTTTCGGGAGCACCTGGAAAAAGCGGAGAAGCTCTCCAGGCAGCTTGCTCAGAACCTGAGCGAAGAACAGTGCGCTCTTTTGGATGAGTACAAAGAAGAAACCGCTATTGTGACCGACCTTTACAATCTGGAGTTCTTTCGGACCGGCGTGAAGCTCGGCGTCCGACTGCTCCTGGAGGCCTTGGACAAGCCTTCAGAGCTGCCAGATATACACACATAATCCGCTGTATCTTTGTGCAGATCATGGCTCCGAATTAACTTGATATATCCGCCCTTCAGAGTGATATATGTACACGACAAAAGGGAGCGGACAGCCCCACATCAAGGAGGATTCGACCATGACAAACAAGACCGAGCGCCAGATCGCCGAGATGAAGAACCAGACCATCGGGGTCGAGGTTGAGATGAACAGCATTACCCGCCAGGCCGCCGCGAAGCTGGCCGCCGAGTACTTCGGCACCGGCCGCTGGGAAGACACCGCCCGCCGCAACGGTTACTGCACCTGGAGCGCCTGGGACGCCGCCGGGCGCGAGTGGAAATTCCAGAAGGACGTCAGCATCGCGGGGCCGGACAGCGAGAAGACCGAACTGGTCACCCCGATCCTCCGCTACGAGGACATCGAGACCCTGCAGGAGCTTTGCAGAAGGCTCCGCAAGGCAGGCGCGAAGAGCGACGCCACCAGAGGATGCGGAGTACACATCCACATCGGAGCCAACGGCCACACACCGCAGACCCTCCGCAACCTGGCAAACATCATGGCGAGCCACGAAGACCTCCTGGCTGACGCCCTGCGCCTCGACCGCGGCCGCATGCGCCGCTACTGCCGGACGGTCGATCCCGACTTCCTCCGCCTCCTCAACCAGCGCAAACCCAAGACGATGGCGGCCCTCGCGGACGTCTGGTACAGAGGCAACGGCGCGGACTACGGCAGAAGCCAGCACTACAACGACAGCCGGTACCACATGCTGAACCTCCACGCCACCTTCACGAAGGGCACCATCGAGTTTAGGCTTTTCCAGTTTGACGCGCCGGATGGCACACGGCAGAACGGCATCCACGCCGGACAGCTGAAGAGCTACATTCAGCTTTGCCTCGCGCTCAGCCAGCTTGCCAAGGACGTCCGCACGGCGAGCCCCAAGCCCCAGCAGAACGAGAACCCCAAATACGCGATGCGCACCTGGCTCCTCCGCCTGGGCTTCATCGGCGAGGAGTTTGCCACCGCCCGCGACTTCCTGACCCGCAACCTTGACGGCGACGCGGCCTTCCGCAACGGCAGAGCCGCCGCTTGAAGGACGCCGCCCAGAGGCCCCCGAACCCGCTGAGAAGCGGGCTTTCGGTGGTAGAAGGGGCAGCAGCCCCGGAAAGGAAGGATCAGACTATGGCAAGCAGATACTGTTTTGATTTCGGCAGGGTGCGCGACATGGAAAAGAAGTACTACATCGCTTACGGCAGCAACCTCAATGTACAGCAGATGCGGATGCGCTGCCCGTATGCCGCCGCGCTCGGCACCGCGGAACTGGACGGCTGGGAGCTGCTTTTCAGGGGCAGCAAGACCGGCTCCTACCTCACCATCGAGGAGCGCGAAGGCGGCAAGGTACCCGTCGCCATATGGGCGGTGACGGAAACCGACGAGGCCGCGCTCGACCGTTATGAAGGCTTTCCCGATTTCTACTACAAACGGGAAATGGAGGTGCGCTACAAGGGGATCCGCTCCGGCAGATACCGCACGGTAACCGCTTTCGTTTACATCATGCGTGAGGACAGGCCCATCGGCATCCCATCGGATTACTACATGAGAACCTGTCTGAAAGGCTACGACACCTTCGGTTTTGATGAGAGCGTTCTCCTGGACGCCTATGATAAATGTGTGGAGGCTGCGGAAAATGAAGAATGAGATCAGGCAGATCCGTGTCTGCCCGCTGTGCGGAAAGGCATACGCCGAACCACCGGCGCTGTCCAGGACGGACAATGAGACGCCCATCTGCCCTGACTGCGGAACGCGGCAGGCGCTGGACAGCATAGGGATCAGCCCGGAGGAGCAGGACAAGATCCTCTCCATCATCCACAGGACGCGGGACTGAGTTAACAGAGAAATACACCGGGGACGGGCCGAAAGGCCCTGTTCTCCGTTATGACGGTCGCTCCGATTGCGGAGGCGGCCGTTTTGTTTTGGAGGAAACGGCATGGCGATGCGGAAGCTGAAGAAATATACCCCGACGAGGTTCAAGGCGAAGGACAGTCACTACGACAAGGCCGCCGCGGACTACGCCGTCATGTTCATCGAGTCGCTGTGCCATACGAAAGGCACCTGGGCCGGTCAGCCCTTTGAACTGATCGACTGGCAGGAGCAGATCATCCGGGATCTGTTCGGCATCCTCAAGCCCAACGGCTACCGGCAGTTCAACACCGCCTACATCGAGATACCCAAGAAGCAGGGCAAAAGTGAGCTTGCCGCCGCCGTAGCGCTTCTGCTCCTCTGCGGCGACGGCGAGGAGCGCGCCGAGGTCTACGGCTGCGCGGCTGACCGCAACCAGGCAAAGATCGTCTTCGACGTGGCCGTGGACATGGTCCGCTTTTCTCCCGCGCTTTCCAAGCGGGTGAAGATCCTGGAATCGCAGAAGAAGATCACCTACCTGCCCACCAACAGTTCCTACCAGGTGCTGTCGGCGGACGTGGCGAACAAGCACGGCTTCAATACCCACGGCGTTATCTTTGACGAGCTGCATACCCAGCCCAACCGAAAGCTCTTTGATGTCATGCTCCAGGGCTCCGGCGACGCGCGAATGCAGCCGCTGTACTTCCTGATCACCACGGCGGGCAACGATACCAACAGCATCTGCTATGAGGTGCATCAGAAAGCCCTGGACATCCAGGCAGGCCGCAAGATCGACCCGACTTTCTACTCCGTTATCTACGGCGCCGCCGAGGATGAGGACTGGACTGATCCGAAGGTATGGAAGAAAGCAAATCCGTCCCTGGGCATCACGGTCGGCATCGACAAGGTGAAAGCCGCCTGTGAGTCCGCGAAGCAGAACCCGGGCGAGGAGAACAGTTTCCGTCAGCTGAGGCTCAATCAGTGGGTGAAGCAGTCCGTCCGCTGGATGCCGTTGGATAAATGGGACGCCTGCGCGTTCCCGGTTTCCGAGGAGGATCTGGAAGGCAGAATCTGCTACGGCGGGCTTGACCTCTCCAGCACAACGGACATCACAGCGTTTGTGCTGGTGTTCCCGCCGACCGACGATGAGGATAAATACTGGGTGCTTCCGTACTTCTGGGTGCCGGAGGACACGCTTGACCTGCGCGTGAAGCGCGACCACGTTCCCTATGATATCTGGGAGCGGCAGGGCTACATCATGACCACGGAGGGAAATGTCATTCACTACGGCTTCATCGAGCAGTTCATTGAGCGCCTGGGCGAACGGTTCAACATCCGAGAGATCGCGTTCGACCGCTGGGGCGCCGTGCAGATGGTGCAAAACCTTGAGGGCATGGGCTTCACGGTCGTTCCCTTCGGTCAGGGCTTCAAGGATATGAGCCCGCCGACAAAGGAACTGATGAAGCTGGTGCTGGAAAAGCGGATCGGCCACGGCGGGCATCCCGTGCTTCGCTGGATGATGGACAACATCTTCATCCGCACCGATCCCGCCGGGAACATCAAGGCGGACAAAGAAAAATCTACAGAGAAGATCGACGGAGCCGTCGCAACCATCATGGCTCTGGACCGCGCCATCCGCTGCGGTCTGGATACCGGGGAAAGCGTGTACGACACCCGCGGTCTTCTTTCATTTTAAGGGGGAAACGCAGATATGGGATTTCTTGAATGGCTGGGCATCAGCGCAAGGGACGCTCCCGAGGTGACCGACAGCGTCCGGGATTCTGGGCAGACCTTCGTCTTCGGCAAGGCTGACTCCGGCGAACGTGTGGATGAAAAGTCCGCCATGCAGATCGCGACGGTGTATGCCTGCGTCCGGCTCCTCGCGGAGACGGTGGCGGGGCTTCCGCTGCATCTGTACCGCTTCACCGACGACGCCGAAAAGGACAAAGAGCGCGCCAAAGACCATCCGCTGTACAAGCTGCTGTACCGTCAGCCAAATCCGGAGATGACCAGCTTCTCCTTCCGGGAGACCATGATGACGCACCTGCTCCTTTGGGGCAACGCTTACGCCCAGATCATCCGGGACGGCAGGAACAACATCATGGCGCTGTACCCGCTTCTGCCGGAAAACGTGGAGCCCGACCGTGACGAGAAGGGGCAGATCTATTACATCTACCACGCATACACAGACGAGGTTCCCGGGGAGCAGAACAAGGATATCTACTTCCGCAGGGATGAGATTTTCCACATTCCCGGGCTGGGCTTCAACGGACTGGTGGGCTTTTCGCCCATCGCCATGATGAAGAACAGCCTCGGCACCACGCTGGCCGTGGAGAAATACGGCAGCGCCTTCTTCAAAAACGGTGCCCAGCCTTCCGGCGTCCTGGAGCATCCCGGTGTTCTGAAGAACCCGGAGAAGCTGCGGGAGAACTGGTCGGAGATCTACGGCGGACCCAACAACGCCCACAAGGTCGCTGTGCTGGAGGAGGGCATGTCGTATAAGGCGATCTCCCTCCCGCCGGAGGACAGCCAGTTCCTTTCCACCAGGCAGTTCGGCGTCAACGAGATCTGCCGCATCTTCCGGGTACCCCCGCACATGGTGCAGGATCTGGAGCACGCCACGTTCTCCAATATCGAGCACCAGAGCATCGACTTTGTGGTGCATACCCTGACGCCCTGGCTGGTGCGCTTTGAGCAGGCCATCACCAAGGATCTGCTTCTGGAAGCTGAACAGGACGCCTATTTCCCCAAATTCAATGTGGACGGTCTGCTCCGCGGCGATTACGCATCGCGTATGCAGGGCTACGCCACGGGCATCAGCAACGGCTTTCTGTCTCCCAATGATATCCGCCGTCTGGAGAACATGAACCTGATCCCCGCCGAGAATGGCGGCGACGATTACTACCTCAACGGCGGCTATGTCAAGCTGCGGGACGCCGGGAAGCAGATCAAGACCGAGCCTGCCGCGGATGATACCGGGCAGAGCAAAAACAGGAGGAAGACATGAAGAAATTCTGGAACTGGATCCATGACGACGGCGGGGGCCGCGTCCTCCGGCTGGAAGGGCCTATCGACAACGAGAATTTCTGGGGAGACGAGATAACGCCCCAGATGTTCCGTGAAGACCTGGAAGCCGAGGACGGCGACATCACCGTCTGGATCAACTCTCCCGGCGGGAACGTCTTCGCCGCCGCAGAGATATACACCATGCTGAGAGACTACGCCGGGAAGATCACGGTGAAGATCGCGTCCCTTGCCGCTTCCGCCGCTTCCGTGGTGGCGATGGCGGGAGACACGGTGCAGATGTCCCCGACGGCGCTCCTCATGGTGCATGACCCGTCCACCATCGCGATGGGCAATACCCGCGACATGGAAAAAGCCATCGCCGCGCTCAATGAAGTCAAGGAAGCGATCATCAACGCTTACGCCGCCAAGAGCGGAATGAGGCGGAACAAGATCGCCGATCTCATGAGCGAGGAAACCTGGCTCAACGCCAAAAAGGCTGTGGAGCTTGGCTTTGCGGACGAAGTGCTGTACGAAGGCAAGGAAACGGAGCCTGAGCAGGAAGAGACCGATTCCGCTGTATCTGTGGAAGCGCAGCTCTATTCCACCCGGGTCATGGACCGGGCGATCCTCAATCGCCTGGGCGCGGAGGAGCAGCCGCCCGCTCCTGTGATCGGCATGGACGGCAAGACCGAGGATGGGGCCGTGCCCTATCAGATCCTTATAAACCAGCTGGAGTTCCTCCGTTGAGGGCTCCGGCAATATTTTTTATGGAGGAAAAACGATCATGAGTAAGATCATCGAACTGCGCAATAAGCGCAATACCCTGTGGGAGCAGACCAAGGCGTTTCTGGAAGAGCACCGCGATGAGAACGGTCTCGTGGAGGCTTCCGCCGTCGAGCAGTACAACAAGATGGCCGCCGACGTGAAGTCCCTGGGCGACGAGATCCAGCGCCTGGAGGACCAAATGGAGATGGACGCCAAGCTGTCCGCCGCGACCTCCGCTCCCGTGCACGCCGACCCCAAGCCCGGTCAGCGCAAGGCAAACGTCCGTCCCACCGCTACCGCCGAGTACGGCGAAGCCTTCTGGAACATGATGCGCGGCCACAGTTCCCCGGAAGTCCGGGACGCGCTGTCCGTAGGCGTCGACCAGAACGGCGGCTATACCGTCCCCGACGAGTTTGAGCGCCAGCTCATCCAGGGCCTTGAGGAGAACAATATCTTCCGTACCCTGGCGCACACCATCCACACCAACTCCGGCTCCCGCATCATCCCTCTTGCGACCGATACCGGTTCCGCCTCCTGGATCGAGGAGGGCGCGGCCATCCAAGAGTCCGATATGACCTTCGCCCAGGAGACGCTCTCCGCGTACAAGCTGGGCTGCATGGTCAAAGTCAGCAACGAGCTTCTGAACGATTCCGCTTTCGACATTGCCGGTTATATCGCGCAGCGCTTCGGCGTGCGTTTCGGCAACGCTGAGGAGGACGCTTTCATCAACGGCACCGGCCCGTCCGCCAATCCGCAGACCACGCCCAGCCAGCCCACCGGCATCCTCACCAGCGTGACCGCAACCGCGGACAACACCACCGCCAACGCCCAGACCGTCCACTTCGACAACATCTACAAGCTGTATTACAGCCTGAAGGCCCCGTACCGCAGAAAGGCTTCCTTCCTGTGCAACGAGACCCTGCTGCTCCAGCTGATGCTGCTGAAGGATCTCAACGGCAACTATATCTGGAAGCCCGGTCTGAACGAGGCAGAGCCGGATACCATTCTGGGCCGCCCGATCTACACCAGCTGCTATATGCCCGCCATCACCGGCAGCGCAACCGCGGACAAGAACAAGAAGGTGCTCCTGTTCGGCGATTTCAATTACTACTGGATCGCCGACCGCAAGGCCCGCACCCTCAAGCGCCTCAACGAGCTCTACGCCGTGACCGACCAGGTCGGCTTCATCGGCACCCAGCGCGTGGACGGCAAGCTGATCCTGCCCGAAGCCATGCAGGTCATGGCTCTCGGCACCGGCGCCGCCTCTTCCGGCACCTGATGGACGGAGGTGAGCGGTCATGGCGCTGATTTCTCTTGAGGAAGCCAAGAGCTATCTCCGGGTGGACACGGAGGATGAGGACGCCATGATCGCCATCCTCCTGTCCTCGGCGGGACGGCTCTGCGCCGATGTCGCGCGGCTCACCGATGAACAGTGGGCCGCCGTGGATAACGGCAGTGAGGACGCCGACCTTGTCCCCGTCAGGGAGACCATGCGGGTGGCGATCCTCTACGCGCTCGGCTACTTGTTCGAGCACCGGGAGGAAGCCGACCACCACGGTCTGCAGCTGACGCTGCGATCCCTGCTCTTCGGCATCCGGGAAGGAGTCGTGTGATGAACATCTCTGGGCTCCGGGTGCGGATCACCATACAGAAGAACGAGACTGTAACGGACAAGTACGGCAACCACAAATCCGTCTGGCAGGATTATTTCTCCTGCTGGGCTACGGCGGTGACCAGCGGCCTGTCCTCCTCCGAGGATGAAACCGCCGGCCATACCGTGGAGGCTGACCGCCTGGATATGACGGTGCGCTGGTCTACCGAGACCGCCGCCGTCAATTCCAAGCAGTACCGCGTTCTTCTGGGTGACCGCGTCTACAACATTCTGAGCATCGATGAGATGGGCTTCCGGCACAACAGCCGGAAGTTCCATACGGAACTGACTGAGAGGTGATCCTGTGGCGCGAAGGGTAAGCATCGACGGGCTGGCCGACGCCGTTATGGAAGAGCTGGACAATTACGCCGACACCACCGCCGACGGAGTCAAGGCCGCCGTAAGGAAAGCCGCCAATACCGTGAAGAAAGAGATCACGGCGGGAGCGCCGGAGAAGTCCGGGCGCTATGCCAAAAGCTGGCGCACCAAGACTACGAGGGAAAGCTCCTCCGCGCTGGAGATCACGGTGTATTCGCCGACCAGATACATGCTGGCGCATCTGCTGGAGCACGGCCACGCCATGCGCAACGGCGGCAGGGTCGCCGCGAAAGTACACATCGCGCCGGCGGAGCAGGATGGTATCGAGGAGCTGGAAGAAGAAATCGGGAGGACGCTGCGGAATGGATAATCTGATCGCCATGATGGAAGAAATGGGCCTTCCTTTTGCCTACGACCATTTCGCGGAGGGAGAATCCCCGGAGCCGCCCTTCATCTGTTTCCTCAGCCCCGGCAGCGACAACTTCGCCGCCGACGGCCGGGTCTACTTCAAGGTGAGACAGATCCATATCGAACTGTACACCGATGAAAAGAACCCGGAAACCGAATCCCGGGTGGAAACCGTGCTCGACGGGCACGGCTTTTTTTATGACAAGACCGAGGTCTGGATCGAGAGCGAAAAGCTCTACGAAGTCCTATATTCTTTTGAGCTGGAGGTATCCCAATGAGCAATAAGGTCAAATACAATCTGAAAAACGTCCACGCCGCCAAGCTGACCGAAACGGTCACAGAGGGCGTGACCACCTATTCCTACGCGACGCCCCAGGCAATCCCGGGAGCTGTCAGCATTACCCTGGACGCCGAGGGCGACAGTTCTCCCTTCTACGCCGACGGCATCGTGTATTTCCGTTCCTATGCCAACAACGGCTACAGCGGCGATCTGGAGATTGCGCTGATCCCGGAATGGTTCCGCACGGAGATCCTGAAGGAAGTCCTGGACACCAACGGCGTTCTGGTGGAGAAGGCGGACAATGCCGAGAGCGTGAAATTCGCCCTGCTCTTTGAGTTTGACGGCGACGAACGCGCCATCCGGCACGTCATGTACAACTGCTCCGCCTCCCGTCCCAGCATTGAGTCCTCCACCAAGGAGGAAACCATCGAGCCGGGCACCGAGACGCTGTCCCTGACCGCCGATCCCCGCGAGGACGGCCTGGTCAAGAGCCGCACCGGCGACACTACGGCAAAAGCCACCTATGACGGCTGGTACCAGTCCGTGTATGTGCCCGCTGTAGAGACCGCGGGCACGGAGGGATAAGCCATGCAGGAAAAAACGGTTCTGATCAGCGGCAAGGAGGTGCGGTTCCGTTCCTCCGCCGCTGTTCCGCGGCTTTACCGCATTAAGTTCAAACGTGATATCTTCAAGGATCTCACCAAACTGGAAAAGTCCTACAAGGGCAAGACCGATGACGGTGAGGAGATGCAGATCGAGGATCTGGAGATCTTTGAGAATGTGGCCTATATCATGGCCTGGCATGCCGACCCCACCATCCCCGGCACCATTGAGGAGTGGCTGGATGAATTTGAGATGTTCTCCATCTACCAGGTGCTCCCTGAGATTCTCGAACTATGGGGTGCCAATCTGGTTACTGACATCCAGTCTAAAAAAAACGGAATCCCAGCGCCCGGGAAATAACGACGCCGCTTTTCCTGCTCCGATGCCTGGAGATCGGGCTGTCCATGTCTGACCTCGATCTCCTGACCATCGGCATGGTCCTGGATATCTGGACGGAGAAAGGCAACGACGATTATAAATACGACGAAAAGGAAGTCGTGCGGACGGCGCGTCAGCAGGACTTCGACAATTTTTGATGAAGGGAGGCGGGAACCATGGCCGGACGCATTAAGGGCATTACCGTTGAAATCGGCGGTGATACCACAGGTCTGGAAAAGGCGCTCAAGAGCGTTAATACCACGATCAGAAATACACAGAGCCAGCTGAAGGACGTAAACCGCCTCCTCAAACTGGATCCTTCCAATACGGAGCTTCTCTCCCAGAAGCAGCGGGCGCTGAAGGAAGCCATCGGCGCGACCAAAGAGAAGCTGGATTCTCTGAAGACCGCGCAGGAACAGGCCAAGCAGCAGCTCGAAAACGGCGATCTCGGCCAGGACAAGTATGACGCCCTGCAGCGGGAGATCATCGAGACGGAGCAGGAGCTCCGCCGTCTGCAGGAGGAAGCCGCCTCCACCAGTGTGGCCCTTGCCAAGATCGACGAGGCGGGCAAAAAGATAGAAGCCTTCGGCGATTCCGTCACCAACGCCGGCCAGGCGATTATGCCCGCTTCTATGGCTGTCGCCGGTCTCGGCGCCGCCGCCGTGAAGACCGCCGCCGACTTTGATACCTCCATGAGCAAGGTCGCGGCTGTATCTGGGGCGACCGGGGACGATCTGGATGCCCTGCGGGATAAAGCCCGGGAGATGGGCGCGAAGACCAAGTTCTCCGCTTCCGAGGCCGCTGACGCCATGAACTATATGGCGATGGCGGGCTGGAAGACCGGGGATATGCTGGAGGGCATCGAGGGCATCATGAACCTCGCCGCCGCTTCCGGCGAAGACCTGGCGACCACCTCCGACATCGTGACGGACGCGCTGACCGCCTTTGGCCTGTCGGCGCAGGACTCCGCCCACTTCGCGGATATCCTTGCCGCCGCTTCCTCCAACGCTAATACCAATGTCTCCATGATGGGCGAAACGTTCAAGTACTGTGCGCCTATCGCCGGGGCTCTGGGCTTCTCGGCGGAAGACACTGCCGAGGCCATCGGCCTGATGGCCAACGCCGGTATCAAGGGCTCCCAGGCAGGCACCGCGCTCCGCACCATCATGAACAACCTGACCGGGGAGATCAAACTCTCCGGCAAGGCGCTCGGTGACGTTACCATCGCCACCACGAACGCCGACGGCTCTATGCGAGATCTGTCAGATATTCTGGCGGATTGCCGCGGGGCCTTTTCTCAGCTTTCCGAGTCGGAGCAGGCCGCCGCGGCCGAGGCGCTTGTCGGCAAGAACGCCATGTCGGGCTTCCTGGCGCTGATGAACGCCGGGGACGCGGATATTGAAAAGCTGGCCAGTTCCATCGACCACTGTTCGGATACCTTCGTCAAGACCGTGGACGGGGCAATCATCCCCATGTCCCAGGCGCTTGAGGAAGGAATTGACTGGATCGAGGAATACAACGGTGTGTCGGAACAGATGGCCGCTGTCATGCAGGATAACCTCGGCGGTCAGCTGACGATCCTCAAGTCGCAGATCCAGGAACTTGCCATTTCCTTCGGCGAGATGCTGATGCCCGCCATCCGCGCCATTGTCAGCAAGATCCAGGCGTTCGTGGACAAGTTGAACAACATGAGCGAAAGCCAGCGGAAAGCGATTCTGACCATCGGCCTGATTGTGGCCGCGCTGGGACCTTTCCTCGTTATAATCGGGACCCTGATCTCCAAGGTAGGCGCCGCGATGCAGGGCTTTGTGAAGCTGGCGACCGGAGTGAAGAAACTCTGCGTCGCCGTCAAAGCAGGAACCGGCGTCTTCGGCAAGCTGGGAGCCGCTCTTGGCGGCATCTCCGCTCCCGTGCTTGCTATCGTCGCGGTAATCGCCGTGCTGATTGCCGCCTTCAAGCATCTGTGGGATACCAATGAGGAGTTCCGCAATGCCATCACCGCTATTTGGGAGGGCATCGTCAGCAAGATCAGCGCCTTTTGCCAGGGCATCGTCGACAGGCTGAACGCTCTCGGATTTGACTTCGGTTCCATCGTGGACGTGCTGAAAAGCCTGTGGGACGGGCTTTGCCAGTTCCTCGCTCCCGTATTT
This sequence comes from Oscillospiraceae bacterium, assembly GCA_017458085.1. Classification (GTDB taxonomy): domain Bacteria; phylum Bacillota; class Clostridia; order Oscillospirales; family Oscillospiraceae; genus Limivicinus. Next base: position 10,472 of record JAFTGE010000010.1, on the reverse strand, counting down.
GAAGCGGCCTTCAATGCGGTATCCACAGTTCTTGGTACGGTGCTCGATGTGATCACCGGCCTGCTCGATGTATTTATCGGGCTGTTCACCGGGAACTGGTCTCAGATGTGGGAAGGCGTGAAGGAGATCTTCTCCGGCATCTGGGACGGGATTACCGGCCTGTTCGATACGGCGCTGAATCTGCTCAAATCCCTGGCGGAGACCGTTTTCGGCTGGTTCGGCACAACATGGGAATCCGTGTGGACGGGGATCAAATCCTTCTTCGAGACTATATGGAACGGGATCGTTGCCTTCTTCTCCGGCATCTGGAACGCTATTGTTTCTACGGTCACAGCGCAGATCAATGCCGTAAAGACTGTGGTCACTACAGTTTTCAATGCTATAAAGACTACCGCCACCACGATCTGGAACGGGATCAAGACCGCCATCTCCACGGTCGTGGACGGCATCAAAAGCAAAGTCTCCTCTGTGTTTGAGTCAGTAAAGAGCACCGCCACAAACCTGTTCAACGGGATCAAGTCCACGGCCACAAATGTGTGGAACGGAATTAAAACCGCGATCATCACGCCTATCGAGGCAGCCCGGGACAAGATCCGCTCCGCGCTTGATGCGGTCAGGGGCTTCTTCTCCGGGCTGAAGCTGGAACTGCCGCATATCAAGCTGCCGCATTTCCGTGTGTCCGGAACGCTCTCTATCTCTCCTCCGAGCGTCCCGCACCTGTCCATCGACTGGTACAAGGAAGGCGGCATCATGACGAAGCCCACGGTTTTCGGCATGAACGGCAGCGCGCTGATGGCGGGCGGAGAATCCGGATCTGAGGCGATCCTACCTCTGAGCGGATTCTATAAACAGTTGGAAGCCATGCTGACCGAAAAGCTGAACATGCACAATGTCGAGAAATATCTGGCCGTCATCGCCGCCAACAGCGGTAAGGGCATCTATCTGGATGACGGCACCCTGGTCGGACGCCTGCTGCCCGCTATTGACAGCGGTCTCGGCCAGACGCAGAAGCTGAATGCGAGGTTGAGCCTATGAAGCCTGACGTAACCATAAACGGGATTTCCATGCTCAGCCTCGGCTGGCTGCGTGAGACAGTAAACTTCCCGACACCGCAATCACAGAGCAACACGATTACAGTGCCGGGAAGAAATTCTCCTATTCGATTTACAGAGGCACTGGGGCGTGTGGCCTATCAGCCGCGCTCTTTTGATATGACCTTCTCCATGCTGGGTGACAGGGCAGACTATGATCTGCTTGTCAGCGTGGTCGTGAATCAGTTTGTCGGTCAGCTTTGTCGGGTGACGCTGACTGAGGAGCCCAAACTGTACGCGTTTGGGACGCTGGAAGTTGCGCCGACCTATGATCCGCTTACGGGCAAGGGCACCCTGGTTTTGTCCTGCACGGACGGGGATGCCTTTCTCTACTATGTGTCCGAAACGGTCGAGAGCATCACGGGCAGCGGTACGATCACACTTGGCAACGATTATATGCCGGTAGTACCTGTCATCACAACAACAGCGGAGACTACGCTGCGCTGGGCCGTTGATGGAGAAACTTTCCACAAGACCGTCAGTGTTGGGACATGGGAAATCCCGGAGCTGGAGCTGCGGCATGGGGAGAACATGGTATCCGTTATGGGAGAAGGAACTACGGCCTTCACTTATAGGCAGGGGCGGCTATAAGGTGTCTTCCAATAGCATGGAAAATGTGGTATACTCCATCTCGACAACTCGGTATTTACGGAGGTGCCGTATGCGTTTTCTCTTCGTAGCCCTCGGAGGGGCAATCGGAGCAATGGGAAGATATGCGATCAGCTTGATTCCGGTGAAATCAGCTTTCCCTGTTCTTACACTGATCACGAATTGTCTTGGTGCTGTCCTGATCGGCTTCGTCGTCGGGCTCGTCAGCAAGCGCAATGATATCTCACCGAATGCGGTGCTGTTTTGGAAAACCGGGGTATGCGGCGGTTTTACGACCTTTTCAACCTTTTCCCTGGAAGCTTTCTCCCTGATCGAGAACCACCAGGTTGCTTTGGGCGGTGTTTATATTGTCGCCAGCGTAGGTTTTTGTATTACGGGAATCATGCTTGGAAGAAAGTTGGCCATGCTGATGGCTTAACAGATTCCAGTTTAGCTAATTGAATACAACCCAAGAGATCGGAGGAATCCGGTCTCTTTTCATTTTACGAAGGAGGGCTGCCCATGAGCCTTTTTCGCGTATACGTGGATGGCGCTCTGTTCTATCATCCGCAGATGTCGAAGCTGGCGATCACGGACGCCCGAATCGAAGAGGACGCGGAGAACATCGACAGCATGACGCTGTCCGCGCCTTTCAACCATCCGTACCTGTCCGCCGTCCAGCCGCTTGCCTCCACCATCGTCTGCAAAAAAGGCAATGCCGTTGTGTTTGAGGGGCGGGCGCTGGATAACGGAACAGATTTTTACAACACCCATACATGGACATGCGAGTCCTGTCTTGCCTATCTGAAGGACAGCCTCCAGCCGCCCTATGATTACAGCGGCACCCTGCGCGGTCTTCTGGAGCAGTTCATCTCCGAGCATAATGAAGCCGTGGAGGAGAAAAAGCGGTTTATCCTCGGCAACGTGACTGTGACGGATAGCAACGACTATATCTCCTACAGCAACACCGAGTTTTCCGTTACTCTCGACGCCATCCGGGACAAGCTGATCAAGACCCACGGCGGCTATCTGAGGGTACGGTATGTCGGTACGACGAAGTACCTGGACTATATCGCAGACTTCGATTCGCTCTCCCCGCAGACAGTGGAGTACGGCAAGAACCTGCTCGATGTGAAGATCAACCGGGACCATACCGACCGGGCTTCCGTCCTGCTTCCCCTGGGGGCAAAAGACGAGGAGACTGGTGAGCGGGTACAGATCACATCCGTGAACGGCGGGAAAAACTACATTGTTGATGAAGACGCCGCGGCTGAGATCGGAATGATCTGGAAAACCGAGATATGGGATGATGTGACCGTCCCCGGCAATCTGCTCACCAAGGCGCGGGCCCGACTGCATGATCTGGCCCAGGGCGTCACAAGCATGGAACTGACCATCGTGGACGAATCGGACACGGGCGCGGACATTGGGGACATCCATGCGGGAATGTATGTGGAGTGCAAATCTTCTCCTCACGGCATTGACGGCAGATATCTGTGCGTCGGCCGGACACGGGACTATCTGAACCCAGCCGGGAACACGATTACCATCGGCGCAAGCGGCGTCAGGCTGACCGGGCTCTCCACAAAGCAGAATGATACAATCTCCGCTCTGGAAGAAAATGTTCTGGGTTATGATTCCAGGATCGAGGACATCTCCGGCAAGGTGGATGATCTTGAGGAGACGGTCGACGGTCTCGGAAATGTGGATTCTCTGCGTGAGGAGATCCGGGAGTGCTACGCCGAGATCTCCAGAACTTCCGAGCAGATACAGTCTACCGTCCGCGACAACTATCTCAGCAAGGACGATCTGACCACCATCCAGCAGGATTTCCAGACGGCCATCACGCAGACGGCGTCAGAGATCCGCATGGATTTTACCGCTATGAACAATGAGCTCACGGAGAACGTTTCCTCCAACTTTGCCCTGATTGAGGAGTACATCCGCTTCCGCGGCGCACTCATAGAGTTGGGTAAAGTGGGAAACGCTTTCACAGCGGAGCTTTCCAACGAGAGCCTGTCCTTCAAAGAGAACGGGCAGGAGATCGCGTATATTTCCAATCAGTCCCTCGTCATTACCAACGCGGAGATCCGCAACAGGCTCTCCCTCGGTACGGCGGCACGGGGCTGGTTTGACTTTATCCCCCGGGAGACCGGGAACCTGTCCATCCAATGGAGGGACCCCACAGCATAAGGAGATGAGCATCTATGGCAACAGGCAACAGCGGCAGTTTTACGCTTTCCGCGTCAGGGAATTTTGCCGTCATTATCTATTGGTCGGAGACCCACAACGAATCCGCCAATACCCATAACGTCAGCATCACGGCCTGCCAGCTTGTCTCTTATAACTGGTACGGCTTCACCTATTATCCCAGCGGTGGTCTGTATATCAACGGGACGCAGGTCATTGCCTTCAACTCCAACCTCGGCAGCCACAACTGCACCATCGGTTCTCAGGGCGCGGGATATAACGTCATTGCCGCGTCTGGCTATCAGGGCGCTCCCTGGACGCTGAGCAATATCGCAGGAAACGCAGACGGCACAAAGTCGGTCTCTATCGGCGCTGTTTTCACCTGTTACACGGCGGACGGCAAGGGCGGCAGCGGCTGGAACGTCAACAGCAGCCAGACCGTTGCGCTGAAGACCATCCCGCGCACATCCAGCATCTCCATGCCCGCCACCACGATGGGCAGCGCGAACAACATCACGATCACCCGGGCGTCATCTTCCTTTACGCATACGCTGACCTATTCCTTTGGCAGCGCGTCTGGGACGATCGCCACCAAAACTACTTCCACGTCGGTTTCCTGGACGCCGCCGACCTCGCTGGCCACGCAGATCCCCAACAGCACCAGCGGCACCTGTACGCTGACCTGCTATACCTACAACGGCAACACGCTGGTCGGAACGAGCACAACGACGGTGACGCTGACGGTTCCGGCGTCTATCAAGCCGACGATCTCCAGCTTTACCGCCACCCGGGTGGACGGCGCAGTCCCAGCCTCCTGGGGCATCTATGTGCAGACCAAGTCCAAGGTGACGCTGGCGATAAACGGTGCTGCCGGGGCCGGGGGCTCTACCATCAGTTCCTACAGCATAACGGGCGGAGGGCTTTCCTCGACGCAGTCCTCGGTCACGTCCGGCTTTCTGAACACCTCCGGCTCCATCACTTTCACGGGTAAAGTCTGCGACAGCCGTGGGCGATGGTCGGATGAGGCGACGGTTACGATTACGGTCGTGGCCTATGCCTCGCCGCGCTTTACCGCCTACAGCACACAGCGGTGCACAAGCGCGGGAACTTCCTCTTCCAACGGCACCTACGCCAAGAGCACGGTCTCATTTTACTGGTGGTCCTGCAGCGGGAAGAATACGATCACGACCGCTGTGGCGTACAAGAAATCCACAGACAGTTCCTACACCGATGCTGGTGTGACGTTTACCAGCGGTACGCAGTTCATCTTCGGCGGCGGGAACCTGAGCGTAGACTTTTCTTACGATATCCGGTTTACGCTGACCGATGCTTTCGGCACCGTGACTGTCATCGACAGCCTGTCCACAGCCTCCGTGCTGATGGATTTCAAAGCCGGCGGTACCGGACTGGCAGTAGGTAAAGTGTCCGAGACGGACAGTTGCTTCGAGGTAGCCGAGAACTGGGATGTAAAAGTATATGGCATGCTGTTGGCGGAGTATATCCGCACACAGGCTGCGGGCGGCATAGTTTTTGGTACCTGCGATACTGCGGCAGATGAAGGTGAAAAGATAGCTACCGTTCCCGGGAGTTTTGAACTGAAAGCCGGTGCTATGGTGGCAATCAAGTTCACCAACTATAACACGGTACAGCAGGTGAAGATGAATGTCAATGGGACAGGGCTGAAGTACATTGTCGCCTACAACAACTATCTCCCGCCGACTTTGGCCTGGAAGCCGATGCAGACCGTGCTGTTCATCTATGACGGCTCATACTATGTGGCTTTCACGCTGAACACCGCCACAACCAGCTATTATGGGCTGACGCGGCTCACCAGCAGCACGTCCTCGACCAGCACGACGCTTGCCGCCACTGCCTCCGCGGTCAAGGCTGCGTATGACCGGAACTCCTGGGATGATATCACGCTGACAAATCCGCTGGCTGTGGCTTACGGAGGGACCGGAGCAAACAACTCCGCGACGGCGAGAACGAATCTCGGGATCGCGGCAACACTCCTCTGGTCAGGTGCCTGCACGACAGGATCACTTTCTTTTTCCTATTCCTACAACTTCTTCGTTATCATCGGTCAGCTTTCATCCACAGGGTCGAGGGCTACCATAACTATTCCGAGGAGCGCAATCTCCACCAGTGCTCTTGCGTTCCAGTTGGCGGATGAATCCTATTACTATTCCTTCAATCTCTATGTCTCATCCGGGACGGTGTATCTGTCATATAAAGGCCGCAACAGTTCCGGTCAAATTCTTGCCGTCTACGGTATCAACTGAGGAGGTCATCATGAAAGTAACCTTTGATGAAAACGGCTACGTCAGCGGCTGGTGCATGGTCGGTGACAACGGCGGCGAGGAATACGATCCCCCGGAGGATTTCGACGGCTTCCTTGACCGCTTTGATGTGTTCAAGCTGGTCAATGGGAAGCTGGTGCGGGATGAAGAGAAAGAGGAAGCGGATCGGTTGGAAACGGAACTGGCAGCTCTGCGGGAGCGCCGGGAGACGGAATGCTTCTCAGTTGTAAACCGGGGCTGGATCTGGTATTCCTCGCTGACCCTCGCGCAATGGCGGGAGCTTCGGACCTGGTACCTGGCATGGCTGAACGTGACCGCCACGAAAGAGATCCCAGAGCGTCCGGCCTGGATCGACAGCACGGATTCTTCCCGCATCCCGCTCACGCCTCTTGGCTTTCTGTAATCTCATAAACTCGCGGTCGCTTTACGGCGGCCGCTCATTTTTTAAGGAGGACTATCATCATGAAAGAATTCTGGAATGTCATTCAGCTTGTCTTCACCGCCGTCGGCGGCTGGCTGGGCTGGTTCCTCGGCGGCTGTGACGGTCTGCTCTACGCGCTGATCGCCTTTGTTGCGATCGACTACATCACAGGCGTCATGTGTGCTGTGGCGGATAAGAATCTGTCCAGCGAGGTGGGCTTTAAAGGCATCTGCCGGAAGGTGCTCATCTTCATGCTCGTCGGTGTCGGGCATATTATCGACACCCAGGTTATCGGCGCGGGCAGCGTCCTTCGCACCGCCGTGATCTTCTTTTACATCTCCAATGAAGGCGTGTCCCTGGTAGAGAACGCCGCGCATCTCGGTCTGCCCGTCCCGGCGAAACTGAAAGCTGTCCTGGAGCAGCTGCACGACCGAGCGGAAAAGGAGGATGACCATGAGCAGACCGAGTGATATCGTTGCCATCGCGCTGGCGGAGGTCGGATATCGGGAAAAGGCGTCCAACGCCTCTCTGGATGATAAAAGCGCCAACGCCGGTTCGGCCAACTGGACCAAGTATGCCCGCGACCTCGCCGCCGCAGGCTATTACAACGGGAACAAGAACGGGTATGCCTGGTGCGATGTGTTCGTGGACTGGTGCTTTTTCAAAGCCTACGGAGCCGTCGAAGGCCAGCGCATCCAGTGCCAGTCCGGTCCTCTCGGCGCCGGCTGTATTTACTCCGCTCAGTACTACCAGCAGAAAGGCCGGTATGACAAGACTCCGAAGGTCGGCGACCAGGTCTTCTTTCAGACCGGCAGGCAGATCGGGCATACCGGTATTGTGGTAGAAGTCACCGGTTCCACCATCGTGACGGTCGAGGGCAACAGTTCCGATCAGGTGAAGCGGAACACCTACAGCCGCTCCAACAGCTACATTGCCGGGTATGGGCATCCGCTCTACAGTGATTCTGATGCCGACGAGCCGACCAAGCCCGCGGCGGAGGCTGGGGCTTCAACCGTCACCTGCATCGTTTCCATTCCTCAGCTGAAGAACGGCGCTACGGGCGCGGCGGTGAAGAACGCGCAGACTCTGCTCATCGCAAAGGGCTACCCCTGCGGCGGCAAGGTCACCGCCGGACGGGAAACCGCCGATGGGGACTTCGGCCCCACTACGGAGAAGTCCGTGAAGAGCTTCCAGGCGCAGAAAAACCTGACGGCGGACGGGATCATCGGAGCCGCCACCTGGAAAGCTCTGCTGACCAGCTAAAACTTCATACGATACCTTGATAAGGCCCGCTGCGGAAGAATCCGTGGCGGGCCTAATTTTTTTGCCCGTTTTTTCGGCAAATCGGCTGACTTTTCTCTTTTAGGAACCGGGGAACCCATAACCATTTCCACGATTTCGGAGGTGAAAATATGCTGAACGCAGAGCAAGACAGTGGGTATATGGCAATCAGTCAACTGCCTGTTGCGCATGAAACCACGGAAGCCGAGAGAATCCCTTTCAGCGAGAAGTACGCGCTCACCATCAAGGAGGCCGCGATCTATTTCAATATTGGCAGCAAGAAGCTGCGCAGACTCGCCGAGGAAAATCTGGGGAGATTTGCTGTTGAGAGCGGGAACCGCTTTCTCATCATACGGCCAAAATTTGAGCATTATCTCGACCATTCTTCCTCGATTTAATTACCTTTTATCTGGCAAATAGTAGTTGACTTCCGGGGGCTTAAGAGTGATAGATAGGACACCGCCAGAGGGCGAGTTTTCACGGAAAAGGAGGCCCCGGAATGAAACAGCCCATCCCAGTCAAAGACAAGTTTCTGCTCACGATAAACGAGGCTTCAGAATACTTCAATATTGGGCAAAAGAATATGCGCCGTATAGCGGAGGATCATCTTGACTCGTTTTCCATATTCCAGGGCAACAGATACCTGATCATCCGCAGCAGGTGCGAGGAATATATCATCAGCTGTCTGAAGACAGAGGAAGGGGGCAAAACGTTGTGAAAAAGCCATCTCTGGCTGAAAAGGACGTGCTTAATCCGTCCGAGGCCGCCGAATTCTATGATCTGAGCAGAAGGAAATTCTTCCGCATGCTGGACGAGACGGACGGGCTCCCTTTTGTGGCAATGTACAAGACAAGAAAGCTCATCATACGGTCCGAGTTTGAGGCGTTTCTCAGATTCCACCCGGAGACAAAGGAGGCATTGAAAAATGGCAGACCACCCGTACCCAAAAAGACGTGACTCAAAGCACCGTGTGCTCAGAAACGGCGAATCGGTCAGGGCTGACGGCAAATACCAGTTCAAATACTATGTAGGCGGCAAGATCAAGTTCGTTTACAGCTGGCGGCTGGAGCCTACGGACAAAACGCCCCAGGGCAAAAAGCCTGGGCCGTCCCTCCGGGAACTGGAGAAGCAGATCGGCCGCGACCTTGACACCCTGCTCGATCCGACGCAGAAGAACATGCAGGTGATGGAACTGGTGGAGCGGTACCTTTCCACCAAAACCGGCGTCAGGCCGAACACGCTCATGAATTACAATTTCGTGATGAACCTGCTGCAGAAGGAAGACTTCGCCCTAAAGACGATCGGTGAGGTGAAGACCTCGGACGCGAAGCTGTTTCTCATCAAGCTCCAACAGGACGGCAGGCGCTATTCCACGGTCAAAACTGTGCGCGGTGTGCTACGTCCGGCTTTCCAGATGGCGGTGGACGACGATCTGCTCATCAAGAATCCCTTCGCCTTTGAGCTTGCCGGCGTGGTGGTAAACGACAGCGTTACCAGAGAAGCCATCACCCGGGACCAGATGAAGAAGTTTCTGAAATTCGTCCATGACGACAACTGCTACTGCAAATACTACGAGGTTGTTTATATCCTGTTCCATACCGGCATGCGCATATCGGAATTCTGCGGGCTGACCATAAAGGACATCGACTTCGAGCACCATCTGATCAACATCGACCATCAGCTTCAGCGCAATTCGGACATGAGCCTTGTGATCCAGGAGACCAAGACCCATGCCGGAACCCGCAAGCTCCCGATGACGGCAGACGTCGAGCAATGCTTCCGCGCCATCATTGAGGACCGGCCGACCCCCAGGATCGAGCGCATGGTCGACGGCCGCAGCGGTTTTCTGTTTCTTGACAAGGACTGCCTGCCGGAAGTGGCGATGCACTGGGAGCACCGGTTCAACCATATGGTCAAGCGCTACAATGATATCTACCGGGTCCAAATGCCGAACATCACCCCGCACGTCTGCCGCCATACCTACTGCAGCAATCAGGCCAAGGCGGGCATGAACCCGAAGACGCTGCAGTACCTGATGGGCCACAGCGATATCGGCGTCACGCTCAACACTTACACCCACCTGGGGCTGGAAGACGCTGCCGAGGAGCTTCACCGCATGGAGGAAGCCGAGGCCGCCCGCAAGGAGCAGGAGAAGATCGCGGGCAAGGCGCCCGCCACTCAGAAAATGTTCAAGGTGGTATAATCGCATATGCCAGCAAGGCGCTCTGCAAACTGCGGAGCGCCGATTTTTTATAGTGGAAAAATCCGCCGATAGCCTTGTTTTATTATCATCCTTATAAGGGGCAAACAGTAATATGAACAACTGCTACTTGAAATTATTCGGTTCCTGTCTTGACATCATTTGTCTTTTAGGATAAAATAGATTTAGAATAATTCTAATATGGAGAAGACCATGACAAAGTACGCACAACAGATACTCGAGATTATAAATGCATCTTCGGAGCACCTGACCGCTGAGCAGATCTATCTGCGCCTCAAAGCCTCGAACTCTAAGGTCGTTCTTGCTACAGTATATAATAATCTCAATCTGCTTTACGAACAGGATCAGATCAGAAAGGTTTCCGTGGAAGGCTATCCTGA
>JAFTGE010000076.1 GCA_017458085.1 Oscillospiraceae bacterium | reverse complement strand
GCCTTCCTTGAGGACTATCTCATTCCCACGTAATACCGGCAATTCATATAAACCCTAGATCAGACAGGAGAAAAGAGCCTGGAAAAGAAGACCTTCTATATCACCACCCCGATCTATTACCCCTCCGACAAGCTGCACATCGGGCACACCTACTGCACCGTCGCCACCGACGCCATCGCGCGCGATAAGCGGCTGCGCGGCTACGACGTGAAGTTCCTGACCGGCACCGACGAGCACGGCCAGAAGATCGAGGAAAAGGCCAAGGCCGCCGGCAAAACGCCCCAGGAGTTTGTGGATAACATCGTCTGCGGCGCGGGCGGTATTCAGGATCTGTGGAAGCTGATGAACATCTCCAACGACCGCTTCATCCGCACCACCGACGATTATCACGTTGCCGCCATCCAGCGGATCTTCAAGAAGATGTACGAAAACGGCGACATTTACAAGGGCGCCTATAAGGGCAAGTACTGCACCCCCTGCGAGAGCTTCTGGACCGAGAGCCAGCTCAAGGACGGCATGTGCCCCGACTGCGGCCGTCCCGTCCATGACGCCGAGGAGGAGGCCTATTTCTTCCGTCTCTCCAAGTATGCCAAGCCCGTGCAGGAGCTGCTGGAGACCGGCACCTTCCTGGAGCCCGCGTCCCGCGTCAACGAGATGATCAACAACTTCATCAAGCCGGGTCTGGAGGATCTGTGCGTCTCGCGTACCAGCTTCACCTGGGGCGTGCCCGTGGATTTCGATCCGGGCCATGTGGTCTATGTCTGGGTCGACGCGCTCTTTAACTACGCGACCGCTCTCGGCTATATGAACGACCGCTACGACGATTTCACCAAGTACTGGCCGCCGGTCAATATCGTCGGCAAGGAAATCGTCCGCTTCCACTCCATCATCTGGCCCGCCATGCTCATGAGCGTGGGCGAGCCGCTGCCCAAGAAGGTCTACGGCCACGGCTGGCTCGTCATTGACGGCGGCAAGATGTCCAAGTCCAAGGGCAACGTGGTCGACCCCTACCTGCTGGCGGACAAGTTCGGCGTGGACGCGCTGCGCTTCTTCCTGCTGCGCACTTTCCCCTTCGGCTCCGACGGCAACTTCTCCAACGAGCTGCTGATCTCCACCATCAACACCGATCTTGCCAACGACCTGGGCAACCTTGTCTCCCGCACCACCGCCATGGTGGAGAAGTACTTCGGCGGCAAGCTGATCCCGGAGCGCGAGAGCGAGCCTGTCGACGACGAGCTTGTCGGCCTGATCCAGTCCACCGGCGCCAAGTATGCCGCGCAGATGGACGCTTTCCAGCTGCACCTGGCCTTGGAGGAGGTTTTCAAGCTCATCCAGCGCGCCAATAAGTATATCGACGAGACCATGCCCTGGGCCTTGGCCAAGGACGAGGGCAAGAAGGCCCGCCTTGCGACGGTTATGTATAATCTGCTCGAGGCGCTGCGCGTGGCGCTCGTAATGCTCACGCCCTTCATTCCCGACAGCTGTGCCAAGGCTTTCGCGCAGATCGGCGCCGAGGGCGAGGCCGTCACCTGGGACAAGGCTGAGAGCTACGGCGTTCTCCCCGCGGATGTCGCGGTGCACAAGGGCGAGACGCTCTTCCCCCGCATCGACACTCAGAAGATGCTCGACGAGCTGGACAAGCTCCACCAGCAGGCAAACGCCCCCAAGGTGAAGCTCAATCCCGTCCTGCCCGACGTGACCATCGACGAATTTGCCAAGTGCGATATGCGCGTGTGCAAGGTGCTCGCCTGCGAGGCCGTCAAGAAGTCCGAGAAGCTTTTGAAGTTCCAGCTGGACGACGGCAGCGGCACCCCGCGCCAGATCCTCTCCGGCATCCATAAGTTCTATGAACCGGAGGAGCTTGTGGGCAAGACCGTGGTCGCCATCCTGAACCTGCCCCCGCGCAAGATGATGGGGCTCATGTCCAACGGCATGCTGCTCTCCGCCGTCCGCGAGGTGGACGGTAAGGAGGAGCTGCATCTGCTCATGCTGGACGACTCCGTCCCCGCCGGCGCACAGCTGTGCTGATGTCAAAACAAGGAACAAGCGCCCCATGTGGGGCGCTTGTTCCTTGTTTTTCCTTTGAGAGTGGAGTTTGGAGAGTGGAGTTTGGAGTTCGCCCCTGAAGGGACGAGAGACAGCTATAGAGAGGCTCCGCCTTTTTATGTGCCGTCACTTCGCAGATATATTCAAAGGCACACCTTAACTCCACACTCCACACTCCAAACTATCGTTCCTCCCATTTGTTCACCAGCTCGCCCCAGAGCTCTACCGTGCGAAAGCGCAGCTGCCAGCCCTCGGCGTTGGTGATCAGGGCGTAGTCCTCCGGATTCATGGCGGGGCGAACCGCCTCCGCCTGCACCGCCGACAGGCACACCGGCGGAAATACCACGCACCACCAGTTATGACCCTTTCCCTCGCCCAGGATAACGCGCAGGGAGCGATAGCGTCCCGCCGGCAGGGAGAAGCCCTCATAGACGCGGGTGGGATAGCGCTCGTCATCCAACGTGACGGTGACGGGGCGGTCTCCCGCGGCGGCGCGTGCCGCGGCCTCGATGCCGGGCAGGGCCTGCGTGATGATTTCCTCGGCCGCCTGCACCGTGGAGATGTCCTTGAGCTGCGGCGTCAGATAATCCAGCACCGCGTCCCGCACGGCGAGCTTGACCGCCTGCTCCTCCGCCTCGTCCGACACGGCCAGCACATGCAGCCGCACCAGTCCCGCGCTGAGCGAATGCTGCCGCCCCTGGGCCCAGACCCCTGCGCACAGGCAGACGCACAGGCTGATCAGCGCCGACAGCTCCCAGAGTCGCATCGTATGTTTCCTATCCATGAAAAAACCGCCCTTCCGTATGTTGCTATACGTACAGTATGGGCGGTTTTCTTTCGTATTAAACGTTATCTGTTCAATCTTCCCACGCACCGGGCCTGCTCGCAGAAGCCGTATTCCTTGCGGAGCGTCTCCGCGGCGCTGTCCAGGGCGGCGCCGGGCGAGAAGACGCCAAAGACGGCCGAGCCCGTGCCCGTCATGATCGCGCCGAGGGCGCCGGCGTCCAGCAGCAGACCCTTGATCTCCTTGACCGTGCGCAGCCTGCGGTCCTCCAGGTCCTCAAAGACGTTGTACATTCTCCGGCATACGCCGGTCAGATCGCCGTTGTCCAGGGCCTCCAGAATGCCCGCCGTGTCCGGGTGACAGCGCATGCTGCTCCCATCCAGGCGGCGGAACAGCTCCGGCGTGGAGATGGAAAAATCCGGCTTGCACACAAGGATTTCGCACCCCGGCATGTCCGGCAGGGAGCGGAGCTTTTCGCCGCGGCCCGTGGCCAGCGCCGTGCCGCCGCGCACGCAGAAGGGCACATCGGAGCCCACGTCGGCGGCCAGCGTCTCCAGCGCGTCAGATGAAAGCGCGCCGTCATACAGGCGGTTGAGCGCACGCAGCACCGCCGCCGCGTCCGCCGAGCCGCCGGCCATGCCCGCGCCCACAGGGATGCGCTTGTTCAGGCGGATCAGCAGACCCTGCCCCTCCTTCCCGATGGCGGCCAGATACCGCAGCGCGGCGCGGGCGGCGAGGTTGCGCTCGTCGCCGGGGATAAAGCTGAGATTGCTTTTTACCTGCACGCGGCCGCCGTCGGCGGGGGTGATGGCCACGTCGTCACAGAGGGAAATGGTCTGCATGACCATAACCATGTCATGGTAGCCGTCCGGCCGCCGTTCGGCCACATCCAGGGAGATATTGAGCTTTGCGTAGGCTTTTTCGGTGATGGTGTCCAAGGGAGCGACTCTCCTTCAGTTCATGGTGTAGACCCGCAGCTCGTAAGGACGGGAGGTAAAGCCGTTGCCGATGGTGAAGCTGTAGTCGTAGTTGGTCAGGGCCAGCTCCCATTGGCTCAGGTCGATATCCTCCGGCGCGTTGAAGCGCAGCTGCTCGGCGGTAAAGCTGCAAATGACCAGCACGCGCTTTTCAAAGTGCCGCCGTTCGTAGACGTAGAAATTCTTGTCTGCGGGTATGTATTCCCGGTATTCGCCGCGCAAAATGGCGGCGTTGTTTTTGCGGAAGCTTAAAAGCCTGCGGTAAAAATTCAGCAGGGAATTGGGGTCGTCCTCCTGGGCCTTGACATTGATGTCGTGGTAGTTGCCGTTGACGAAGAACCAGGGCCGCCCGGTTGTGAAGCCCGCGTTTTCGCTGTCGTCCCACTGCATGGGGGTGCGGGCGTTTTCGCGGGAGGTGGCCTGAATCAGCTCCAGCACCTTTTTCTTCGGCATGATCTTCGAGGCGATGCGCGCGGTGTTGAAGGTCTGCACGTCCTTGTACATCTCCAGCTCCGGCAGGGGGTTATTGACCATGCCGATCTCCTGCCCCTGATAGATGAAGGGCGTGCCCTTTTGCAGCATGTACATCGCGGCCAGCATCTTGCCGCTCTCGACGCGGTATTTTTCGCTGCCGTAGCGGCTGATGACGCGGGCGTGGTCGTGGTTTTCGATGTACAGCGCGTTCCAGCCCTTGCCGGCAAGCTTGTGCTGCCAGCTGGAGAAGGCCTTCTTCATCTTCACCAGATTAAAGGGCCGCCGGATAAAATCGGTCATGAAGCAGTCGGCCTCCATGTGGGAGAAGGCGATCATCTCGTCGAGCACCTGCTCCGGCCCCTCGGTGACGTAGCGCAGGGCGGTGGCGGCGTCGGTCATGGGACTCTCGCCCACGACGAAGCAGTCGTAGCGGCTGAGCACGTCGCGCTTGAATTCCTTGAGATAATCGTGCGCCTGCGGCCGGTTGGAGTAATAGCGCAGGCCGTTGGCCACGGGCAGCCTGGGGTAGGCGTTGGGCAGACCCGGCGCCTTGGAGATGAAGGTGATCACGTCCTCGCGGAAGCCGTCGACCCCCATATCCAGCCAGAAGCGGAGGATGCGCTTGACCTCCTCGCGCACCTTGGGATTGTCCATGTTCAGATCCGGCTGCTTTTTCGCGAACAAATGCAGATAATATTCGTCTAACTGACTGTCATACTCCCAGGCGTCGCCCTCAAAGACGCTTGTCCAGTTGTTGGGAGGGAGCTTTTTGCCGCCGGGACCGATGCGGCCGGGCCGCCAGTAGTAGTAATCGTGGTAGGGATTGTCCTTGCTCTTGCGGCTCTCTACGAACCAGGGGTGCTCGTCGGAGCTGTGGTTGACCACCAGATCCATGAACACCCGCAGGCCGCGGCGGTGCGCCTCGTCGAGCACCTGACGGAACACCTCGAGATTTCCGAAGTCGGGGTGGATGTCCATGTAATCGGAGATGTCATAGCCCCAGTCCGCGTTGGGGGAGGGGTAGAGCGGCGAAAACCAGATCGCGTCCACGCCGAGACTTTTGATGTAGTCGAGCTTGCTGAGCACGCCCCACAGGTCACCGATGCCGTCGCCGTTGCCGTCGCAAAAGCTCCGTGGCCAGATGTGGTATACGGCCATATCCTTATACCAGGGGGTAAACGCCATAACCGTCCCTCCTCAGTTGTATTCTTGTTTCTATTGTAACACACCGGCGGCCGCATCACAACAAGGCAAAACAGTTTTTAATACTCTTTTTCAATAAAAAGTAGACACTTTTTATTGAAAAGGCGCCGCTTGATGCGTCGCCCATCTGCGCGAAAGCGCAGATGACGTCTCATACAGTTTCCGACGCGCTTACGCGCTATTAAAAGTAGACGTTGTCTACTTTTAAT
>JAFTGE010000075.1 GCA_017458085.1 Oscillospiraceae bacterium | reverse complement strand
GACTGTAGACAAAGTACCCATCTGTCATTGCGAACCAGTGACCGCGTCACTGGTGTGGTGTACGCCCTGCGGGTGCAATCCGTATTCCCCGAAAGCCGCATATTTCCAGCACTTTACCGTAGAGCGGATTCCCACGCCAGTGTGAGCACTGGCTCGGAATGACGTTTTTTGAGGTTTGTCGACACATTAAAAAATGACAGCGGATTTCCGCTGTCATTTTTCCGTATCAGTGCCGTCTGGCATAGGCGAACATCCAGACGACGATAATCACCAACGCCACGACCACAACGATGCCCAGCACGGCATTGACTGCGCCGCTTAAAAGGCTGAACGCGCCGGAGACGATCTTGACCAGCAGCACGACCAGCGCAATGGCGACGGCCGCGGCAATGATGGCGGAGATAAGCTTTCTGGAATTCATGGGGTGACCTCCTTGTCATGGTATCATATGCTCGACGGTGGCCCCAGGCGGGCCAGAACCTCCGTAAAATATGTCGGCAGCGGCGCCTCCAACACCAATTCCGTGCCGCTGCGCGGATGGGTCAGATGCAGGCGGCGGGCGTGCAGGCACTGGCCCTCAAGCCCCTTATCGGGGCATCTGGCGCCGTACAGTCCGTCGCCCAGCAGCGGGTGGCCGATGCTGGCCATGTGAGCGCGGATCTGGTGCGTGCGTCCGGTCTCCAGGCGGCAGCGGATATGCGCGTAGCCTTTATAGTTGGTGATCAGCTGCCAGTGGGTGACGGCGCTTTTGCTGTTTTTCTCGGTGACCGCCATACGCTTTCGATCGACGCTGTGGCGTCCGATCGGTCGGTCAACCGTCCCCGCTGTCTCGCGGAAAGTGCCGCAGGCAAGGGCCTCATATTCCCGGTACAGGCTGTGGTCTGCCAGCTGCGCTGACAGGCCCTGGTGGGTAAAATCATTCTTGGCCGCCACGATCAGGCCCGAGGTGTCCTTGTCGATGCGGTGGACGATGCCGGGGCGGCGCTGGCCGCCGATGCCGGAGAGGGAATCCCCGCAGTGATAGAGCAGAGCGTTGACCAAGGTTCCGTCCGGGTGTCCCGGCGCGGGGTGCACCACCAGACCGCGGGGCTTGTTGACGACGATCAGGTCGTCGTCCTCGTAGACGATATCCAGGGGGAGATCCTGGGCGATCAGGGGCAGCTCCTCGGTCTCGGGCAGAACCAGCTCAATCACGGAGCCGCTTTCCGGGCGGCAGTTTTTCTTTACCCGGCGGCCGTCCAGGGTGACCGCGCCGCTGTCCAGGCATTTCTGAAGCAGACTGCGGGAAAACTGCGGCAAAGTGCGCGCGAGGAGAGCGTCAATTCGTTCTCCGCTCTCCTCTACGTGTATTTCGATACGATCTTCGTCCATTACTTGAACTCAGCCAGAATGTCGTCGAGGTCAAAATCCTCGCTGACCGTGGGCTTGGGCTGGGCCGCGGGCCGTGCGACCGGCTGCGGTGCAGGCTGCACTGGCTGTTGTGCGGGCTTCTCGACGGGCTGCGGCGCAGGCTTGGTCTGCGGCGCGTCCATCACACGGCTGGCATAGGAGTCGTCACGGGCGGCCTCGGCGCGGGCGTTGGCCTTTTCCCAGGCGGCAAAGGGATCGTCCTCCCGTACGGGCGCTTCCGCCGGGTCAGGCTTGGGCGCTTCCTGCACGGGCGCGGCCTTCTTCATGGCCGCACGCTGCTGCGCCTTGTAAGCCTCATATTCCTGTTCATACTTATCCTGACGCGATTTGCGCGCGGATTTGACGGCAGAAGCCTTTTTCGGGGAATCCTCCTCATCCTCTGCGTCGTCCGCTTCGGCCCTGGACTTTTTGGTCTTGAGCTTGGGCTTACGGGCGGGCTTGGGCTCATCCTCCTCGTCATCGTCGGCAAACTCTTCCAGCTCATCGTCCTCCGGCTTTTCAAAGATCATGGCCAGGGCAAAGACGATGGCAAAGACCGTGATGAAAATGTCCGCCACGTTAAAGACGGCAAAGTTGAACAGCTCAACCTTGAACATATCCTGCACATAGCCGTAGATGATGCGGTCGATCATGTTGCCGACGCCGCCGGCGGCGACCAGAACCAGGCTCCAGCGCGACAGGCTGCCGGAGATGAAGTTGGTGGCCAGGGCAAGGATCACCAGGATCACAAAAACGCCGGTGGCGACAATGAACCAGATCCGTGCGCCGCTGACATCCAGGAAGCCAAAGGCCGCGCCATAGTTGCGGACACTTACCAGACTGATAACGCCGGGAATGAACTTGACGATGTCCGTGCCAAAGAGGTGGTTGGACACCCAAAACTTCACAAGCTGATCGACAATGACGACCAGAATGCCGACAATTGAGTATAACATAGACTCTCCAATCTGCCGGGAAGGGGAACCCGGCGCGCGATTTTATACTGGTTTCCCATGAGAAGCAGACAAAGTCTGCTTCTCATAGCGCGTAAGCGCGTCGGAAACTGTCCGAGACGCGGCCGCCTTGATCCATGCTGACTCAGAGCTTTGCCACGACGGCGGCGCAGCGCGGGCAAAGACCGGTATCACTGTCGGCGTCGACGGAGTGCTTCCAGCAGCGCGGGCACTTAACGCCCGGGGCTTCCATCACGGCCACGCGCAGACCCGGCACAGCGGTGCTGTCGGCGGCGGCAGCCGCTTCGTCGGGTTCATCCGCGGCAACCAGGCACTGGGATACGATGAACATTTCGGCCAGACCCATGTCAGCCAGCTCGTCCACGGCGGCTTTGCCGGCCGCGTCCGAAACGCGCAGGGTGACGGCGGCCTCCAGGGGCTTGCCGATGCGCTTGGCGGCGCGGGCGGTCTCCAGGACGCCGTTGACGTCATTGCGCAGAGCGATCAGCTTTTCCCAGCGGGCCATCTCGTCCGCGGGGAGGTTGTAGTCCGCGAAGGGCTTGTTCATCTGGTTGAGCACGATGTTGCGCGTATCGTCGCCCTCGCGATGCGGCATGGCCAGCCAGATCTCATCGCAGGTGAAGGCGAGGATGGGGGCGAACATCTTGGTCATGGAGTCAAGGATCAGATACAGGGCGGTCTGGGCGCTGCGGCGCTTCAGGCCGTCCTTCTCCTCACAGTAGAGGCGGTCCTTGATGATATCGAGGTAGAAGCTCGACAGCTCCACCACGCAGAAATCGTTGATGGCGTGGGAGACGGTGTGGAACTCATAGTCCTTGTAGGCATCCTCGACCTTGTCGATCAGCGCGTTGAGCTTGGTGACGGCCCAGCGGTCCAGAGGCAGCATCTCCTCCGGCGCGACCAGCGCGTTGGGGTCGAAGCCGTCCAGATTGCCGAGGCAGTAGCGGGCGGTGTTGCGGAACTTGAGATAGCTCTGGCTCAGCTGCTTGAAAATCTCCTTGGAGCAGCGCACGTCCACGTGGTAGTCGGCGGAGCCGGCCCAGAGGCGGACGATATCAGCGCCGAATTCCTTGATCAGGTCGGCGGGGTCGACGCCGTTGCCGAGGGACTTGTGCATGACCTTGCCCTCGCCGTCGACGGTCCAGCCGTGGGTGAGGCATTCCTTGTACGGGGCGCCCTGCTCCAGCGCGCCGACCGCCACCAGCAGCGAGGACTGGAACCAGCCGCGATACTGGTCGCCGCCTTCGATGTACATGGTGGAGGGCCAGAAGCCCTGGTCGCGCTTCATGGCGGCGTAGTGGGTGGAGCCGGAGTCGAACCAGCCGTCGAGGGTGTCGGTCTCCTGCGTGAAGTGCTTGCCGCCGCAGTGGGGGCAGGTAAAGCCCTCGGGCAGGATGGCGCTGGCCGGGCGGTCAAACCAGGCGTTGCTGCCTTCCTTCTCAAAGAGCTGGGCAACGGCCTCGATGCTCTCCTCGGTGCAGACGGGCTTGCCGCAGTCGTCGCAGTAGAACACGGGGATGGGCAGACCCCAGCGGCGCTGGCGGGAGATGCACCAGTCGGCGCGCTCGCGGATCATGGCGCCCATGCGCTCCTTGCCCCAGGCGGGCAGCCAGCGCACGTCCTCGCAGGCGGCGACGGCCTCCTCCTTGAAGGAGTCGACGGAGCAGAACCACTGCGGCGTGGCGCGGAAGATGATGGGCTTTTTGCAGCGCCAGCAGTGGGGGTAGCTGTGCATAAGCTCCTCGCTGGCAAAGAGGACGCCGCTGGCCTTCATGTCCGCGAGGATGACGGGGTTGGATTCCTCGGTGGTCAGGCCCGCGTACTTGCCGGCGTAGTCGGTGTGGCGGCCCTGATCGTCCACGGGGACGATCATCTCGGTGCCGTAGCGCATGCAGGTCTGGTAGTCCTCGGCGCCGAAGCCGGGGGCGGTGTGAACGCAGCCTGTACCGGAATCCATGGTGACATAGTCGGCCAGCATCAGCAGGCTCGTCTTGTCCAGGAAGGGATGGTGGGCCAGCATGTACTCAAAGAAGCGGCCCTCATGGGTTTCCAGAACCTTCCATTCGGTGATGCCGCCGGCGGCCATGACCGAGCTGATCAGCGCCTCGGCCAGAATGTACATCTCGCCGTTCGGGACCTTGACGATGGCGTAGCTGTCGCCGGGGGAGAGGGTGATGCCCAGGTTGCCGGGCAGGGTCCAGGTGGTGGTGGTCCAGATGAGGAAGAAGAGCTTGGACTTGTCCAGGTGGGCGAGCTTGCCCTTGTCGTCATGCATGGGGAACTTGACGTAGACGGTGGTGACGGGGTCGTCGTGATATTCGATCTCGGCCTCGGCCAGGGCGGTCTCGTCATGGGCGCACCAGTACACGGGCTTGAGGCCCTTGTAGATGTGGCCGTTGCGGTACATCTTGCCGAAAATGCGCACCTCGTCGCTCTCAAAGCCCTTGTTCATGGTGAGGTAGGGGTGCTCCCAGTCACCGAGGACGCCCAGCCGCTTGAAGCCGTCCATCTGACGGTGGACGTACTTGTCGGCGTAGGCGTGGCAGGCGGAGCGGAAATCCGCCACGCTCATGGCCTTGTGGTTGAGCTTCTGCTCCTTGATAATGGCCGACTCAATGGGCATGCCGTGGTTATCCCAGCCGGGAATGTAGGGCACGTGGTAGCCGCGCATCATGTAGCTGCGGTTGATGAAGTCCTTGAGGGACTTGTTGAGGGCGTGACCCATATGGATGTCGCCGTTGGAGAACGGAGGGCCGTCGTGGAGGCTGAACAGGGGCAGCCCCTCGCTCTTTTTCAGATGCTCGTTGTAGACGTCCAGCGCCTCCCAGCTCTTGAGCATTTCGGGCTCGCGCTTGGGAAGGCCGGCGCGCATGGGAAAGTCGGTTTTCGGCAGATTCAGCGTACCGTTAAAATCCTGTGACATGTGTTTGAAGCTCCTGTATGTTTAATATAATTTGGGGCGCACGCAGCGCGCGCGCCCCCGAAAGGTCCGAATGGGGATCAGAAGGAGAAGGGCTGGGTGCTGTCCAGCGGGCGCTGCTTTGCGGTAAAGTCGGGCAGCACGGGCTCGTCTGCGGGCTCTTCGGCAACGGCTTCGACCGTTTCCACAGCGGTCTCGACGACGGGGGCGACGCCCATATCGGTGGCGATTTTTTCCAGCTTCTTCAGCTGGGTGTTGCACAGGGCGCTGGCGGCCTCGAAGAACTTGGCGCAGGCCTCCTTGCCGTCGGCCAGGCGCTTCTCCTCGGCGTCGGCGCGGTCGGAAATGGAACCGATGGTGTCGTGCGCCTGCTTCTCGGCGTCGGCGATGATGGCGGCGGCCTTCTGGCGGGCCTCGGCCTCGATCTGGACGGCGAGCTTCTGGGCCGACAGGACGGCCAGGTTCAGGGCCTCCTCATTGGCGCGGTACTCCTCGATTTTGTCGACGAGGACCTTCATCTTGCTCTTGAGCACGGCGTTTTCCTTCTGGGACGCGGCGACGTCGTCGGCCAGCTCCTCCAGAAAATCGTCGACCGCGGCCATGTCGTAGCCGTTGAGACGAACCTTCTCAAATCCCTTTTCACGAATATCCTGCGCGGTAATCATAGCTTATCCACCTTTCCAATCTTTACGACCCTGCCAGGTCAAAAATAGTGTCCGGAGCTCTCCGGCTGCTCGGGCTGGGCGCCCAGAATGTCCACATTCGCGGGCGTAATGAAATACGTTTTCGCGGAAACGGGGGTGATTTTTCCGCCGAGGGCGTAGGCGATGCCCGACAGAAAGTCGAGCAGGCGGCGCGCGGTCTCGGCCGGGACGCTCTCGAGCGTCATCACCACGGTCAGATCCTGCTGCAGGTAAGAGACCAGCTCCCCCGCCTCATCGAAGGACTTGGGACTGAACAGCAGCACCGAGGTCTCCTTCCCGCCGAAATTGACGGTACGCTGACCCTTGGCGCGGCCACCCTTTTTCAGCCCTAAGTTGCCGAAGATGCCGCCGTCGGCGGCGCCGCTTTTCTTGTTTGTCTGCGGCTCGTCCTCCGGCGCGGGGCCGGCCCCGGCGTCGGCAAAGGCGTTCTCGAAGGCCATCTGCGCCGCGGACACCGCGCTCTTCTGCTCCTGCTTTGGCTGGGGCTTGAAGCTCAGATCTGCGCCCTCGAAGAAATCCTCGTCGTCATCGTAAGGCTGCGTCAGTTTTTTCAATCCATCCATGAAACCCATGGCGATCCTCCAGTGAGCAATGCATCAAGACTGTTTCGCGGGATAGACGCGCTGCCCGAAGATGGCCGAGCCGACGCGCACCATGTTTGCCCCGCAGGAGATGGCGGCTTCATAGTCGCCGCTCATACCCATGGACAGAAAGTCCATACGTACATTATCGTATTTTTTTTCTCCATTGTCAACAAAAAGCTGTTTCAAAAGCTGAAAATATGGGAGATTTTCTTCCCCGTACCGGCAGATCGGGGGGATGGTCATCAGCCCGCGGACCCGAATGGCGGGCAGCGCGCCCGCCGCGTCAAGGGCCGCGGCCACTTCGTCGGGGGCAAAGCCGGATTTACTCTCCTCGCCGCCGCTGTTGACCTCCAGCAAGATATCCTGCACGATGCTCCGTTTTTCGGCCTGGCGGCTGATCTCCTGCATGAGCGCCACGCTGTCCACGCTGTGGATCAGGCTCACCGTTCCCACCAGGTATTTGACCTTGTTTTTCTGCAAATGGCCGATAAAGTGCAGCGCGGCGCCGTCGTAGGCGTGCTGCTCGTTTTTCTCCAAAAGCTCCTGCACGCGGTTTTCGCCGCAGGCGGTGAGCCCCGCGCGAATGGCCTGGCGCACACGGTCGGCGTCGTTCATCTTCGTCGCGCCGATGAGCAGGATATCCTTCTCGTCGCGGCCCGATTCTTTGGCGGCACGGGCGATGTTTGCCCGCACCAGGGCCAGATTTTCCGCGATGGACAGATTTTCAGACATGAATGATCCTTCTTTCTCTATATCATCAAAACAAAATCGTACCTTCTACAAATCTCTCCGTGAGCGGCGCGCCCTCCCCCAGCGGCAGGCGCAGCAGCAGCGCCGTGCGGCCGTCACCGTCGGCGGAAACGCTCAGGAGCGCTGCCCGCAGGCTCGTGCCGCCGTCAAATTCGAGCGTGCAGCGGCCCGGTGTGGGAATCTCATCGCCCTCCCAGAAGGCCGCAATGTAGAGCTCCCGGCCGTAGACCAGCCGCCCTGCGTCCGCGGACCTCTCCGGCTCGGAAAGCAGCAGGCGGTCCAGCGCCTCCGGCGTCAGATCCGGCAGCGCCTCCGGGTCCAGATACTCCAGCCCGTCGGCGTCGGGGAAAAACAGGGCGCTCTCGGTGCCGGTCTCGGCGGCGGAAAGCCGCTCTCCCGCCGTGGCGTACAGGCTTGTCCCCATGGGCAGCGCCTGTTCCCGGCGCACCGCGACGCCGCGAAAGCGGCCGGAGGCCGCGGTGGGCACGGGGGACTCGACCGCCGGGACCGGCGAGACCGGCAGAGAACGAAACACGGCCGCCCCGAACCAAGCGCAGGCGGCCGTGAACAGCAGTGCGGCCAAGGCCGCGTAAAAGCGGGACGCGCCCACTTATGTATCCCAATCGAAGGCGATGGGCTTCGGCGGGACAACGGTGGAAATCGCGTGCTTATAGATCAGCTGCTGCTTTCCGTCGGAATCAAGTACGACGGTAAAGCCGTCAAAGCCGCGGACAACCCCGTGCAGTTGGAAGCCGTTCATCAAAAACATGGTGACGACGGACTTGTCCTTTCTCAATTGGTTCAAAAAACCGTCCTGGAGATTTTGCGTTTTCTGCATGTTTCAGCCACTCCTGTCTCATAGTATTTGCGCTTATCAGGCGCTTAACCATGATACCCGCGGCTGATTAAAAACCTTGTCGAAGACTGTCGGGCCGCTTCAAAATCGGGCTGCGCTTCCCAGACGATCCGGTGGGCGTCCTCCCAGCGGCCGAACCAGGTCAGCTGCCGCTTGGCGTAACGGCGGCTGTTTTGCTGAATGAGGGCGACGGCCTCGTTTTCCGTCAGCTCGCCCTTGAGGCATTGCACTGCCTCCTTGTAGCCGATGGCCTGCATGGCGGTGCAGTCCGGGGACAGGCCCGCGTCCAGCAGACCCGAAACCTCCTGAAAGAGTCCGCGCGCGGCCATCTCCTCTACCCGGCGGTCAATGCGCCGGTAAAGCGCGGCGCGGTCGGCGTAATTCAAAACGATCCGCGCGGCCTGATAGCGCGGGGGTCGGGCGCGGGTTTCGGCATCGTGCGCCGTGGCGGTTTTCCCCGTCAGGCGGTAGATCTCCACAGCCCGCACGATGCGGCGCTTATCGCCGCTGTGCAGCTTCCGGGCGCGTTCGGGGTCAAAGGCGGAAAGCTCTTGGAGCATGGCCTCCCCGCCGATCGCGTCATAACGGGCGGAGAGCGCGGCGCGCAGCGCGCCGTCGCCGGTGTTCTCGGCAAAGTCGCGCCCGGCGATCAGCGAGTCGATATACAGTCCCGTGCCGCCCACCACGATGGGCAGCTTCCTGCGGGCGAGGATATCGTCCACGCAGCGCCCGGCGTCCTCTACATAGCGGGCCACCGAGTAGCTTTCCGCGGGCTCGGCCACGTCCAGCATGTGGTGGACCGCCGCGGCGCGCTCCTCCGCGTCGGCCTTGGCGGTGCCGATGTCCATGCCGCGGTAGACCTGCATGGAGTCGGCGGAGACGATTTCGCCGTCGAGCTGCCTTGCCAGCTCGATGCCGAGCCGGGTCTTGCCGGAGGCGGTCGGCCCGGCGATGACGAGAATCTTATTGCGCGTCAAAAACACCGCCCTTTCGTTTTTGCGTGTGGAGAGTGGAGTGTGGAGTGTGGAGTTATGGAGCGCTTCGCGCGTGTTTTAACATCCGGGTCTTCACAGCTCTGCACGGATGGTTTTTGTTGTGGAAGAGAGCATTTTTCGCAGCTCATCTCCGTCGTTGTACAGGGAAACGTACATTTCTTCAGACAGATACCCCGTGTCTCGCAGCAGTTCCAACCAATACAGGGTTTCTGAACATTCTTTCAAGGCGATATAAACTTTAGACAAAAAATCCTTCCGGCTGATCGCGGTCGACGCCTCTGCCAGATTCGCGCCAATGCTTGTCCCACAGCGCAGGATTTGCTTGGATAAAATGAATTCCTTCTTTTCATCGCACAGATATTGATACAGCTTCACGATCCGTACCGCAAAAGCCTTGCTCTTTGCTCTGGATGAGTTTTCCCGACTCACAACTCCACTCTCCAAACTCCAAACTCCACACGTCTTTAAACGATCCGTTTAAACAGCTTGTCCAGGTCCCGCCGTGTCATGACCGCGGAGACCGGCCGCCCGTGGGGGCAGTATTTGACGGCGCCGGAGAGCACCGCGTCCACGATGCGCTGCAGCTCCTCGCGTGTGGTGTCGTACCCGGCCTTGATCGCCGCTTTACAGGCCACGGTGTGCAGGATCTCGTCCCGCGCGCTCTGCGGATCGGGGGCTTTGCCGCTCTTGAGCTTGTCCAGGATTTCCTCCACGGCGGCCTCCGCGTCCGAAGGCGCCATATCCGAGGGCACCGTGCGCAGCACATAGTCGTGCTCGCCGAAGGGCTCGATCTCAAAGCCCAGCTCGGAGAGGAGCGCGCCGTTTATGTCGATCAGCTCGCGATCCTCCTCCGTCAGGCGCAGCGGCACGCTCGTGAGCAGCTCCTGGGCCATGATGCTGCGCTCCTGCTGCTTGAGCCGGTCGAAAATCATCCGCTCGTGGGCGGCGTGCTTGTCGATCAGAATCAGCTCCTCACCCATCTCGACAAGGATGTACAGCTTCAGTGCCTCACCCACTATCTTGTGGTCGGGTACGGCCAACTTTTCAACATTTTGAACAGGGTTTTCCACAACCGGGGCTGTCGAATCGGGGCGAAAAGCCGTGTTTTCAGTCGTTTGCGGTCGGGTAACGGGGACCGCGGGCGCGGCATGTCCGATGGGCGGCATGTCCATGCGTGTCTGATAGGGGATTTCCGCTGCGCGAACAGGGACGGACGCCGCGGGCTGCGATGCCGGGGCGGGCTTTACACTGTAGCCCTGGGCGCGGAAGCTCTCGCTCGACATGCTGCGGTAGAAGTCGGGCCGGGGCGCGGCCTTGTAGGTCGGCCCCGTGGTCACGGGAGTCGGCGCGGCGGCGGGCTTGGCGGCCGGGGCTTCCTCGGCCTCGATGCGGTCCTCCTGTGTCAGGGCCGACAGCACCGCGTGATACACCAGGTCGAACACGCGCTTTTCCTGGGAGAATTTGACCTCGGTCTTGGCGGGGTGGACGTTGACGTCCACCGCGGCGTTGGAGAGCGTCAGATAGATCACGCAGGCGGGGAAGCGCCCCACCAGCAGTGTGTTTTTATACGCCTGCTCCACAGCGGATTGCAGCAGGGCCGAGCGGATATAGCGCCCATTGCAGTAGAAAAACTGCGCGGCGCGGTTGCCGCGGCCCGCCGCGGGGGAGGAGGTAAAGCCGGTAGCGCGCATGTCGCCGTCCTCGCCGGAAACCGGCAGCAGATCCTTGGCCATCTCGCGGCCCAGCAGAGCGTAGACGCAGGACGCCGCTTTCCCGTCGCCGGGGGAGAAAAATTCTTCCTTCCCGTCGCGCACGAGGCGCACAGAAACCTCGGGCCGGCCCAGCGCGCAGCGCAGCGCGGTCTGCACGCAGGCCGAGGCCTCCGCCCGATCGGATTTGAGGAACTTGAGCCGGGCGGGGGTGTTGAAGAAGATGCTGCGCACGGTCATGATCGTACCCTCGGGGCAGCCGGCCTCGTGCATATCCTGAATATCGCCCGCGGAGACGGAGACGTAGGTGCCGCTGCCGTCGCCCTGCCGACGGGTGGTCAGCTCGATTTCGCTGACGGCGGAGATGGCGGCCAGCGCCTCACCGCGAAAGCCCATCGTGCCGATGGCCTCCAGTCCCTGCTCGTCATGGAGCTTGGAGGTGGCGTGGCGCATGAAGGCGATGCCCGCGTCCTCGGGGGCCATGCCGCAGCCGTCGTCGGCCACGCGGATATAGGTGGCCCCGCCGCCGCGCAGCTCCACGGTCACCGCGTGGGCCCCGGCGTCAAAGGCGTTTTCCATCAGCTCCTTGATCACCGACGCGGGGCGTTCGACCACCTCGCCGGCGGCGATCATATCGGCCACATGGGGGGAGAGTATGTTGATGACGGCCATGAACAAATCCTCCAAAGGGAAACAGATTTCATTAAGAAGCTATTATACATGATTTCTGTTGAAACTTCCATAGCTTTTATGATAAAATATCCTGTCAAAATACGCAGCGCCGCGGGCGCGGAACGGAAGAAACCATGGCATATGTGAGAAAAACGATCGATATTGCAAAAATAAAAGAGCAGGAGGCCATCTGCGCCGAGATCTTCGAGCGCGTCGCCGGCGACGGGCAGCGCCCGCTGGCCATGGTGGACACCTACGGCTGCCAGCAGAACGAGGCCGACAGCGAGAAGCTGCGCGGGTATCTGGCGGCGATGGGCTACGGCTTTACGCAGGACGAGTTTCAGGCCGATGTGATCGTCGTCAACACCTGCGCCGTGCGTGAGCATGCGGAGATGCGCGTGCTCGGCAACGTCGGCGCCCTGACGCACAGCAAGAAGGCCCGTCCCGGGCAGATCATCGCCGTCTGCGGCTGCATGGTGCAGCAGGAGCACATGGCCGAGAAGATCAAAAAGTCCTACCCCGTGGTGGATCTGGTCTTCGGGCCGCATGAGCTCTGGCGCTTCCCGGAGCTGATGAAGCGCTTCATGGACTCGCACAAGCGCGTTTTCGCCACCGCCAGGGACGACGGCGCCGTGGCCGAGGGCATTCCTCTCCGGCGTGACGGCAAGGTCAAGGCGTGGCTTTCCATCATGTACGGCTGCAACAATTACTGCACCTACTGCGTGGTGCCCTATGTCCGCGGGCGGGAGCGCTCCCGTCAGCCGGAGGACGTGGTGGCGGAGGCCCGGCAGCTGGTGGCCGAGGGCTACAAGGACATCACCCTTCTGGGGCAGAACGTCAATTCCTACGGCAAGGATCTCGGCATCGGCGTGGACTTTGCCGACCTTCTGCGTATGGTCAACGACATCCCCGGCGACTTTATCATCCGCTTTATGACCAGCCACCCCAAGGACGCCACCGAGAAGCTGTTCAAGACCATGGCCGAGTGCTCCAAGTGCGCCCACCATATCCACCTGCCCGTCCAGGCGGGCAGCGACCGGGTGCTCAAGGCCATGAACCGCAGCTACAACCGCGAAAAATACCTGAGCGAGATCGAGACCGCCCGCCGCTATATGCCCGATCTGGTGCTGACCACGGATATCATCGTGGGCTTCCCCGGCGAGACGGAGGAGGAGTTTAACGAGACGCTCTCCCTCTGCGAGCAGGTGCGCTATGACGCCATGTTCACCTTCATCTACTCCAAGCGCGTGGGCACCCCTGCGGCCAAAATGCCCGACCCCTATACCCGGGCCGATAAGCAGAAGCACTTTGACCGGCTCATGGAGCTTTCCAACCGCATCTCCGGCGAAAAGCACGCCGAATACGAGGGCAGGACCCTCCGCGTGCTCATCGACGGGGAGACCGGCAAGGACGAATACAATCTCTCCAGCCGCACGGGAGGCGGCCGCCTTGTCCACCTCAAGGGCGACCCGAAGCTCGTCGGGCAGTTTGTGCAGGCGAAGATCACCGCCAGCAACACCTGGGCCCTCTACGGTGAAATCGTGGAGGAATAGCTTTGCCGGGGCCGGCGCCCGCGGCGGCCCCTGCGATACGGATTTTTAAAACCGGGTTTATTCAACAGAGATAATAGAAAGCATTGAGGAATTGTTATGGCAGAACTCACGCCCATGAAGCGCCAGTATAACGATATCAAGCAGCAGTATGCCGATTGCCTGTTGTTCTTCCGCCTCGGAGACTTTTACGAGATGTTCAACGAGGACGCGAAGATCGCCTCCAAGGAGCTGGACCTGGCGCTGACCACCCGCGACCGCAGCGTCGAGGACCCGGAGGAGCGCACCCCCATGTGCGGCGTGCCCTACCACAGCGCGGAGGCGTATATCGCGCGCCTGATCGCCAAGGGCTACAAGGTCGCCATCTGCGAGCAGACCGAGGACCCGGCCCTCGCCAAGGGCCTGGTGCAGCGGGACGTCATCCGCATCATCACCCCCGGCACCGTCACCGAGAGCTCCATGCTCGAGGAGGGGCGCTCCAACTATCTGGCCGCGGTGTATCTGGCCGCGCGGGAGGGGGGCGTGGCGTTCTGCGACGTGTCCACGGGCGAATTCTGCTGCGCCGCCTTCGACGCCGACGCCGAGGGCCATATCTTAAACGAGCTGGGGCGCTTTGCCCCGCGGGAGGCGCTGCTCTCCCCCGGCGCGAAGGACAGCGCCGCCATCTATGATTTCGTCACCAAGAAGCTCTCCGCCATGCCGGAGGAGGGCGCCATGTGCTTTGACTACATGCCCGCCTCCATCCTGCTGTGCAAGCAGTTCGGCTTCAAGGACATTGACGCCGCGGGCCTGGGCGACCAGCCGGGCGCGGTCTGCGCCGCCGGCGCGCTTTTGGAGTACATCATCCGCACCCAGAAATTTGACCTCAGCCACATCAACCGCCTCGATGTCTTTTACGGCGGCCGGTATATGGAGCTGGACTGGACGACCCGCCGCAATCTGGAGCTGACCGAATCCCTGCGCAGCGGGGAGAAGAAGGGCAGCCTTCTCTGGGTGCTCGACCGCACAAAGACCCCCATGGGCGGGCGCATGCTTCGCGCCTGGGTGGAGCGGCCTTTGCTCTCCGCGGTGGGCATTCGCCGCCGCCTCAACGCGGTGGGAGAGCTGCACGCCGATCACATCACCCGGGGCGAGCTGATCGAGACCCTGCGCGCCGTGGGCGATATGCAGCGGCTCATCGGCCGCGCGGTCTACGGCACCGCCGGCGGGCGCGATCTGCGCGCCCTGAGCCAGTGCGCCGCCGCCCTGCCCCGGCTCAAGGAGCTGCTTAAAAACGCCAAATGCATGGAGCTGAAGGACATCGCGGCCATGGACGCGTTGGAGGATATCCGGATGGAAATCGACCGCGCCATCTGCGACGATCCCCCCTTCTCTGTGCGCGAGGGCGGCATCCTGCGCCCCGGCTATTCCGAGGAGGTCGACCGCCTGCGCAATGTGCGCGACAACGGCGCCAAAATGGTGCAGGAGCTGGAGAGCCGGGAGCGGGAGCGCACCGGCATCAAAAAGCTCAAGGTCGGCTACAACAAGGTCTTCGGCTATTACATCGATGTGCCGCGCTCGGCAGGGCTGGAAAATGTCCCCGCCGACTATATCCGCAAGCAGACCCTGGTCTCCAACGAGCGCTATTTTACCCAGGAGCTCAAGGAGCTGGAGAATACGCTTTTGACCGCGCGTGAGCGCATCAACGATCTCGAGTACCGCTACTTCTGCGAGGTGCGCGACAGCGTTGCCTCCAAGGTCGACCGGGTGCAGGCCGCGGCGGACTGTGTGGCCCGGCTGGACGTGCTGTGCGCGCTGGCGGAGGTGGCCGTGCGCAACAACTACACCTGCCCCGAAATCGACACCTCCCGCACCCTGAACATCGTTCAGGGCCGCCATCCCGTGGTGGAGCAGGCCATGAAGGACGTGCTCTTTGTCCCGAACGACACCTTCCTCAACGACGCCGATGACCGCGTCGCCATCGTCACCGGCCCGAACATGGCCGGTAAATCCACCTACATGCGCCAGACGGCGCTGATCGTCCTCATGGCGCAGATGGGCTCCTTTGTCCCGGCCAAGAGCGCCAATATCGGCATCGTCGACCGGGTCTTCACCCGCATCGGCGCTTCGGACGATCTGGCCTCCGGGCAGTCCACCTTCATGGTGGAGATGAGCGAGACCGCCGCCATCTTAAAGCACGCCACCGGCGCAAGCCTTCTCATTCTCGACGAGATCGGCCGCGGCACCTCCACCTTTGACGGCATGGCCATCGCCCGCGCGGTGCTGGAATACTGCGCGGACAAGCGCCGCCTGGGTGCCAAGACCATGTTCGCCACCCACTACCATGAGCTGTCGGCCCTGGAGGGGGAGCTGGCGGGCGTGCGCAACTATAACATCACCGCCAAGAAGCAGGGCGGGGACCTGGTTTTCCTGCGCAAGATCGTGCGCGGCGCCGCCGACGACAGCTACGGCATCGAGGTGGCAAAGCTTGCGGGCCTGCCCGACGCGGTCATCAGCAAGGCCAAGGGCTACCTCAAGGAGCTGGAGGCCGAGGGCGTGTCTGCCCTGCCCCATGCTGCCGCGCCTGAGGTCGGGCAGATCAGCCTCTCCGACGTGGGCAGCGACGAGGTGCGCCGCATTTTACAGGATACCGACCTCAACACCTTAACGCCGCTTGAGGCGATGAACCTGCTCTTTGAGCTGCAAAGGAAAGCGAGGGCATGATGGGCAAACGCGTCAATTTTCCCTTTACCAGCGCGCTGACCAGGCGGGAAGCCATCTGCGTGCTCTCCTGGCTGCCGGTGCATATAGTCCTGCTGCCTGTGGCGCTGGGGCTGGTTGCCGAGCGTACGGGCCTGACCGAAAACATGGCCAATTTCATTGTCTACGGCGTGGGCGCCGTGTACATGGTTTTGGTGGCCTTCCGCTTTTTACGGCGGGACTTTGACCCGCTGGCGGATCACCCGCTGCGCTGTGTGCTGGAGGTGGTCTGGTCGTACCTGGCGATGATGGCGTTCAACCTGCTCCTGTTCAGCCTGATGACGGCGGCGCTGCCCGACAGCGAAAACCCCAACAATGCCGAGGTCATGTCCCTGGTGCTCCATGACACCGGCCCCATGAAGGCCGCGGCCATGGTGCTGGCTCCCATTGTGGAGGAGCTGATGTTCCGGGCGGGGCTTTTCGGTGTGCTGCGGCGGAAAAACCGGGTGCTGGCCTACGCGGTCAGTATGGCGGCCTTTGCGCTGTACCATATTTGGAGCTATGCGCTGACCAACCCCCTTTATCTGGTCTACCTGCTGCAGTATCTGCCGGTGGGCTGGCTGCTGGCGCGCTGCTATGAGCGCACAAACAGCATCTGGTGCGGCATCTTTTTCCATATGGCGGTCAACACCATCGCCATCAACGCCGCGCTGAGCCTGCAGGCGTATCTGTGAGTATGGCGGACTATATCGTTCGCCCGATCGCCCGCGTTCGGAGCGATTTTCAGGAAAAATTCGGCATCCCCCGGCAGGCGGGCGTGGTGGGGGAGCTGACCGCCGCCGTGGTTTTTGAGCCGGAGTACCGCAATCCCGACGCCCTGCGCGGGCTGGAGGGCTTCAGTCATATCTGGCTGATCTGGCAGTTCTCCGAAAATGCGAATAAGCCCTGGTCGCCGACGGTGCGTCCGCCGCGGCTGGGCGGCAACAAGCGCATGGGCGTGTTCGCCACGCGCTCCCCTTTTCGGCCGAATGCGCTGGGCCTGTCCTGCGTGCGCCTGATGGGGATGGAAACGCGGCCCGGCCTCGGCACGGTGCTGCTGATCGCGGGCGTCGACCTTATGGACGGTACTCCCGTCTATGACATCAAGCCCTACCTGCCCTATGCCGACTGCCACCCGGAGGCCCTGTCGGGCTTTGCCCCCGATCCGGGGGCGACCCTGGCCGTGCGCTTTGCGCCGGGCATGGAGGAAAAGGTGCCGGCAGACAAACGCGCGGCACTGACCGCGGTTTTGGCCAACGATCCGCGTCCGCGCTATCAGGATGACCCCGCCCGGCGCTACGCCATGGCCTTCGCCGGCCTGGACGTGGCCTTCTCGGTGGACGGGGAGACCCTGACCGTGACGGAGATCAACGAGAGAACGTAAAAAATCCCGGACGAAAGTCCGGGATTTTTGCCTTAAATCTGCGCGTGGCCGTGCTCCTCCAGCATCCGGTCCTTGAGTTCCATGAGCTTCGGGGAGAGATCCACGTAGTACTGATGGGGGTTGTCAAAGCGCTTGACCTCGGGCCAGAGGGTGCTGACCTGATAGGCGCAGCGGGTCTTGATCTCCTTGAGCGAGGGCAGCTGGTAGACCAGCTCGCCGTTTTTGAAGATGGGCACCTGCAGCGGCTCGGCGCGGAAGTTCTCCATGAGCTTTTTCTTCCAGCGCTCCTGCGGGTCGCAGATCATCAGGGGCTGGCTGTCGTCGACGACCTCGTCGGCCATGCAGATGTAGTCGGCCTCGGCCATGCCGGTTTCGCGGTTGAAGAAGCGGTAGACCTTCTTGAAGCCGGGGTTGGTGATCTTGCCGATATTCTCGCTGACCTTGATCTTGGGGATGACGGTGCCGTCGTCCTTCTCCACAGCGCAGAGCTTGTACACCCCGCCGAAGACCGGCGCGCTCTTGGAGGTGATCAGCCGCTCGCCCACGCCGAAGGAGTCGATCCTGGCGCCCTGCTGGATGATATCGGTGATCAGCCGCTCGTCCAGGGAGTTGGAGACGGTGATGGTGCACTCGGTCCAACCGGCCTCGTCGAGCATTTTCCGGGCCTTCTGGGTCAGGTAGGCCATGTCGCCGGAGTCGAGGCGGATGCCGCATTTGGTGATGCCCAGGGGCTTGAGCACCTCGTTAAAGGCGCGGATGGCATTGGGCACGCCGGATTTGAGCGTGTTGTAAGTGTCCACCAGGAGCGTCGCCGCGTGGGGATAGGTGCGGCAGTAGCTGACAAAGGCGTCGTACTCGGAGTCGAACATCTGCACCCAGGAGTGGGCCATGGTGCCGGCGGCGGGCACGCCGTAGATCTGGTCGGAGACGGTGCAGGCGGTGCCGGCGCAGCCGCCGATGAAGGCGGCGCGGGCCCCGGTGACGGCGGCGGCGATGCCTTGGGCGCGCCGTGAGCCGAACTCCAGTACCGCACGGCCCTGGGCGGCGCGGCAGATGCGGCTGGCCTTGGTGGCGATCAGGCTCTGGTGATTAAACTCCAGCAGCAGATAGGTCTCGATCAGCTGGGCCTGGATCGCGGGGGCGCGGACGGTGATGATCGGCTCCATGGGGAAGATGGGCGTGCCCTCGGGGATGGCCCAGACGTCACCGACGAATTTAAAGTTTCTCAAGTAGTCGAGGAAGCCCTCGCTGAACAGACCGCGGCCGCGCAGGTAGGCGATATCCTCCTCGTCAAAGTGCAGATCCTGGATATACTGCACGATGGATTCCAGCCCCGCGGCGATGGCGTAGCCGCCGTTATCGGGCACGCTGCGGTAGAAAACGTCGAAGTAGCATATACGGTCGGCCATGCCGTCGGCAAAGTAGCCGTTGCCCATGGTCAGCTCGTAAAAATCGCAGAGCATGGTGAGATTGATTCCGTTGGCTTTATTCAGATTCATGTTGTTGTATTCCTCCAAAAAATCACTTTGCTGAAGCTATTATACAATCTATCGGGGCCGATCGCAAGGGTTAGTGTTCCAAGTTCAGGCAGAAATAATGAAGCAAAAAGATCGGATAAAACTTTTTAATTCGATGGCGCGGCGGTTGACTTTACGGACGATCTGGTATATGCTACTGAATTGTAAAGCATTGGAAATTCAAGGTTTCAGGAGTTTAGGAGCATATTCAAGTGTTGAATCAGATTTTTACCCCCGGCAGGATGGAGCTTGCCGGCAACCATACCGATCACCAGAACGGCCGCATTCTTGCCGCCGCCGTCGACCGCGGCATCACCGCCGATTTTGAGGCCAACGGCACCAAAATGG
This sequence comes from Oscillospiraceae bacterium, assembly GCA_017458085.1. GTDB lineage: Bacteria > Bacillota > Clostridia > Oscillospirales > Oscillospiraceae > Limivicinus. The sequence continues at coordinate 13,040 of JAFTGE010000075.1, read as the reverse complement.
TGCATGTCCGGCCCGAGGGGATGCGTCCCTTTGATGTGCGCGTGGATCATCTGCGCCCCAAGACCGCCGATTTCGGCACGCCCAAGGCGCTGGTGCGCGGCATGATCGCGGCCTTTGCCGATCTCGGCCTCGCCGTTGGCGGCTTTGACGCCACCATTCGCAGCACGCTGCCCATCGGCGCGGGGCTGAGCTCCTCGGCGGCCTTCTCGGTCACCATCGGGCGCATTCTCAGCGCGCTGTTTAATGACGGCAAGGTCGACTCCATGGTCATTGCCCGTGCCGCGCAGCAGGCGGAGAACGAGTTTTTTGGCAAGCCCTGCGGCCTCATGAGTCAGATGACCTGCGCCCTGGGCAAGACCATCTATGTGGACTTTCAGACCCGCGAGATCGAGCCGGTCGAGGCCGACTTTGAGGGCATGGGCCTGACCGTGTGCCTGACCAACACCGGCGGCAGCCACGCGGGGCTGGACACCTCCTATGCCCGCATCCCGGCGGACATGGTGTATGTGGCCAACCTCTTTGACAAGGGTGTGCTGGCGGATGTGGACCCGGAGGAATTTCGCGCCCGGGGCTGGGACGCCTCCAACCGCCCGGTGCGCCGTGCGATGCACTTTTTCGCGGAAAACGAGCGCGTGCCCCAGATGCGCGACGCGCTCAAGGATCGCGACGGCGCAAAGTATATGCGCCTGATGAACGAGTCGGGCCGCTCCTCGGAGGAGCTGCTCAATAACATCGTCACCAGCGCCACCGGCGACACCAAGCTTGAGCAGGGCCTGGCGCTGAGCCGTAAGCTGCTGGAGGGCAAGGGTGCCTGGCGTGTGCACGGCGGCGGCTTTGCCGGCTGTGTGCAGGCGCTGATGCCCACGGCGCTGTTCGAGGATTACAGGACCGAGATGGAGAAGACCTTCGGCCCCGGCAGCTGCATGAAGATGAAGCTGCTGTAAGAATAAACGCAGCATTGAGGCCCCCGCCAAACGGCGGGGGCCTCAATGCGTTCTCTTATTCCAGCGTCTCGCCCTCGGCCACGAGGACGGTGGTCTCGCGGCCCTCGACGTTGGCCACGCCCTTGCCCACGCGGATGCGCAGCGTCTCGCCATTCCTGGTGCAGCGCAGGACGCCCGGCTCCACGGCGCAGAGCATGCTGGCATGTCCGGCCAGCACGCCCACCGAGCCGAAGGGCGTGGGGATGTTGAGATAGTCCACGCTGTCATCAAAGACGGTGCCGTCTCCGGTGACAACGCTCAGACGAAATTCCTTTGCCATGGCCGCTCCTCAATACGTGCCGCGCTTGGCGACGACCTCGTCGATGGTGCCGCACATGAGGAAGGCCTGCTCCGGCAGATCGTCCACGTCGCCGCCGAGGATGGCCTGGAAGCCCCTGATCGTCTCCTTGAGCGGGACGTAGCGGCCCTCCATGCCGGTGAAGGCCTCGGCCACGTGGAAGGGCTGGGACAAAAAGCGCTGGATGCGCCGGGCCCGGTTGACCGTGGCGCGGTCCTCCGCGCCCAGCTCGTCCATGCCCAGCACCGCGATGATGTCCTGCAGCTGCTTGTACTTTTCCAGTACCATCTGCACCGCGCGGGCGGTCTCATAGTGCTCCTTGCCCAGGGTGCCCGGCTCGAGGATGCGGGAGGTGGACTCCAGCGGGTCGACGGCGGGGTAAATGCCCAGCTCCGCGATGGAGCGGGAGAGCACCGTCGTCGCGTCCAGGTGGGCGAAGGTGGTGGCGGGGGCGGGGTCGGTCAGGTCGTCGGCGGGCACGTAGATGGCCTGCACCGAGGTGACCGAACCGTTTTTTGTGGAGGTGATGCGCTCCTGCAAATCGCCCATTTCGGTGGCCAGCGTCGGCTGATAGCCGACGGCGGAGGGCATGCGCCCCAAAAGGGCGGAGACCTCAGAACCGGCCTGGGTGAAGCGGAAGATGTTGTCGATGAACAGCAGCACGTCCTGGCCGCTTTTGTCGCGGAAATTTTCCGCGATGGTCAGACCCGACAGCGGCACGCGCCGACGGGCTCCGGGCGGCTCGTTCATCTGGCCGAAGACCAGGGCCGTCTTGTTGATGACGCCGCTCTCGGTCATCTCGTGCCAGAGATCGTTACCCTCGCGGCTGCGCTCGCCCACGCCGGCAAAGACCGAGTAGCCGCCGTGTTCATAGGCCACGTTGCGGATCAGCTCCTGGATCAGCACCGTCTTGCCGACGCCGGCGCCGCCGAACAGACCGATCTTGCCGCCGCGGGCATAGGGGGCCAGCAGGTCGATGACCTTGATGCCGGTCTCCAGCAGCTCGGTTGCCGGGAGAATGTCGGTGAACTGCGGGGGCTTGCGGTGGATGGGCAGACGCTCGGCTTCGACAGGGCCTTTGCCGTCGATGGGCTCGCCCACGACGTTGAACATGCGGCCGAGGGTGGCCTCGCCCACGGGCATGGTGATGGAGCTGCCCGTGTTGACCGCCTCGCAGCCGCGGGAGATGCCGTCGGTAGAGGCCAGCGCAATGCATCGCACATCGCCGCCGCCGATCTGCTGCACGACCTCCAGCACGACCTTGCGGTCGTCCAGGGGGATTTCCACCGCGTGATAGATTTCCGGCAGAGCGCCTGCCGGGAAGTGCACATCGACCACCGGGCCGATGACTCGTTTTACAATTCCGTTTTCCATGGTTGCCTCCATAGAATTAGTGTCCGCCGCTCAGGGCGCTTGCGCCGCCGACGATTTCGGAGATCTCGGTGGTGATGGCGGCCTGCCGCGCGTGGTTGAGCGCCAGGGTCAGATCGCCGATCAGCTCCTCGGTGTTGTCGGAGGCCGCGGTCATGGCGGTCATGCGGGCGGCGTGCTCGCCGGTGCGGGCCTCCAGCAGCGCCGCGTGCACGCTGTTGTCCAGATACAGGTCGACCAGCGTGTTTAAAAGCACGTCGCGGTCAGGCTCGAAGATCACGTCCGCGTCTCCGCCGCCTTCTGCGGGGGTCAGCGGGAGAAGGGTTTTCTTCCCCGGCGTCTGCGCCAGCACGGAGCGAAACTGCTGAAAAACCAGCACGATCTCGTCGGCCTCGCCTGCGGTGTACAGCTCGCGCAGATACGCGCACAGGGTCTGCGCTTCCTGGGCGGAGGGGGTGTCGCTGATCTCAAAGCTCTTGCGGATGGGGATACCCGCCGTGGGGATCATATCCCGCCCCCAGCGGCCGACCGTCACCAGAAAGGCGTCGCGCGTTTCCTCCCGGCGCAGCTCCTGCACATAGCGCAGCAGGGCCGCGTTATAGGTGCCGCAGAGACCGCGGTTTCCCACGATCAGCACGTAGCAGACGCGGTTGTTCGCCTTTGGCGCGGCGAGGCAGGGGTTATCCCCGCCGTCAGTACCGACGCGCTTCAGGATCTCCTCGCTCTTTTGGGCGAAGAGCCGCAGCGTGCCGAAGGCGGACTGGGTCCGCCGGAGCTTGGCGGCGGCCACCATTTTCATGGACTTGGTGATCTGCTGGGTGTTCTGAACGCTTTTGATGCGGGAACGGATCGCCCGTAGATTGGCCATACAATCAAGCTCCTTTCCTTAAAAATTATTCAAAGCTCTCCTTGAAGGACTCGATGGCGCGGCGCAGCTTGGCAAGCTGCCCGTCGTCAAGCTTTTTGCCGGAGAGGATCTCCCCGTGCAGGCCGGGATACTGCTCGTTGACGAAGGGGATCAGCCCCGCCTCGAAGCGGGCGATGTCCTTGAGCGCCACATCGTCCATGTACCCGGCGTTGGCCGCGAAGATGGAGATCACTTGATCGGAGGCCTCCATGGGTGCGTACTGCCCCTGCTTTAAAAGCTCTGTCATGCGGTCGCCGCGGCGCAGGGTGGCCTGGGTGGTTTTGTCCAGATCGGAGCCGAACTGCGCGAAGGCGGCAAGCTCGCGGTACTGGGCCAGATCCATGCGCAGACGTCCCGCCACCTGCTTCATGGCGCCCAGCTGGGCCGAGCCGCCCACGCGGGACACGGACAGGCCGACGTTGATGGCCGGCCGCACGCCGGAGGCAAACAGGTCGGTTTCCAGGAAGATCTGGCCGTCGGTGATGGAGATGACGTTGGTGGGGATGTAAGCGGCGATGTCGCCGGCCTGGGTCTCGATGATGGGCAGGGCGGTCATGCTGCCGCCGCCCATTTCGTCGCTGAGACGCGCCGCGCGCTCGAGCAGTCTCGAATGCAGGTAGAACACGTCGCCGGGGAAGGCTTCGCGTCCGGGCGGACGGTGCAGCAGCAGCGAGATCTCGCGGTAGGCGACGGCCTGCTTGGACAGGTCGTCATAGATAATGAGCACGTCGCGGCCCTTGTACATGAAGTACTCGCCCATGGCGGCGCCGGCGTAGGGCGCGATATAGAGCATGGGCGCCGACTCCGAGGCGCTGGCGGAGACCACAATGCTGTAGTCCATGGCGCCGTGCTCGCGCAGGGTGTTGACTACACCCGCCACGGTCGATTCCTTCTGACCGATCGCGACGTAGATGCAGATCATATCCTTGCCCTTTTGGTTGAGGATGGTGTCGATGGCGATGGCGGTCTTGCCGGTCTGCCGGTCGCCGATGATCAGCTCACGCTGACCGCGGCCGATGGGCACCAGTGCGTCGATGGCCTTGATGCCGGTCTGCATGGGCCGGGAGACGCTCTTGCGGTCGATGACGCCGGGCGCGGGACTTTCGATGGGCCGCGTCTCGGCGGTGTGCAGCTCGCCCAGGCCGTCCACGGGGACGCCCAGGGCGTTGACCACGCGGCCGAGCAGCTCCTCGCCCACGGGCACCTCGGTGATGCGCCCAGTCCGGCGCACCCAGTTGCCCTCCTGCAGGGTGTCGTAGCTGCCCAGCAGCACGGCGCCCACGTTGTCCTTTTCCAGGTCCATGACCATGCCGCGCAGGCCGCCCTGGATTTCCAGCAGCTCGCCCGCCATGGCGTCGGAGATGCCCGACACGCGGCAGATCCCGTCGGACACGCTGATGACGGTGCCCATCTGGTAGATCTCGGGGTTCGCGGAAAGGGTCGCGATCTGGGCGGAAAGGGCCTCGGTCAGCGCGTGATCCAGGTCGTCGTTCTCGCCAAGCTCGCGGCGGGCGCGGCCCAGCAGGGCCGCGACGCTGCCGTCATAGACGGTGTCGCCCACCTGCAGGCGCAGTCCGCCGATCAGCCCTTCGTCCACTTTTGTTTCCATTATAAGCTGCTCCGGGGCCGGGGCTTCTCCGGCGGCGGCAAAGCTTTTTGTGACCGCGTCGCGCAGCCGGGCGAGGCGGTCGGCGCCTACCGGCTCGGCGGCGCTGACGAGGACTTTCACGCTGCCTCTGTCGCGGAAGCTGCCCAGCTCCCCGCGGGAAACGGTCAGCTTCTGCTCCACCAGGGAGACAAGCTTTTCCTGCATGGCGTCGCGGGCGGCGGCGTTTTCGGGCTGCGCGATCAGCGCGGCGGCCTCGGCGGTTATGCGTTCGGCGGCCTCGACGCTCAGCGCATGGTGCGCGCGCCGTGCTTCCAATTTAAGGTCGGCGTCCGCGTCGGCGGCAATGTGCGCCGTCTGCGTCCGGATCTACTCGTCGGCCTTGCGGGAGCCGGCCTCGGCGGTCTTCCGCGCCGCGGCGAGGATCTCCTCGCGCTCCTCGGCGCCTCTGACGCTCTCCTGCCCGATGCTCTCACGCAGCTTTTTTGCGTTTTCAAGGGACACCGCGGACTGCTTCAGGTCGTTTTCCACCTGATCCTGATGCTTTTTGACGGCGTTGGCCACGATCTTTCGCCCGATGAAAACCAGCGCTCCGGCCAGGATCGCAAAGTTAATCAATCCATAGAGGATATTCCAACCGCTCATGGTCCGGTCATCCCTCCTTCCTGCTTCGTACTGTCATACACAATCATTCCTCCCGGCCCAGAAGCCGTGCGGCCAGCTGCGCCGAAAGGTCGCCGGCGCCGGCGTTCAGCGCGGCCCGCTCTTTTGCGCAAAGCGCATCGAGATCGGCCTGCCCCGTCTTCAGGGCGGCTTTGGCCTCCCCCTTGGCGGCGGCGATGACCTCGGCGCCCCGGCGCGTATCCTCGCCGTGGGCGGCGCCTACGAGCTGTGCGGCCTCGGCTCTCGCCTCGGCCCTGGCCTCGGAAAGCTTCTCGCGGTTTTCCTCTGCCTCCCGGCGGGCCTCGCGCTCGGCCTCAAGGCCGGCGTCGATCTTCGCCTGGCGCTGCTCCATGAATTGGGAGACGGGCGTGTACAGAAACCGCTTGAGCAGAAACAGCAGCAGGAAGAAGTTGATGAACGTCCATATGAGCTCGGAAATGTTGATGCTTAACATGGACAAGCTCCTTCCGTCGGGTCTTTAGATCTTGGCGATCAGCATGAAGGCGATCAGCAGACCGTAGATGGTCAGCGCCTCCATCAGACCCAGCGACAGGATCAGGGTGGAGCGGATGTCGCCGGCGGCCTCGGGCTGGCGGGCGATGGCGTCCATGGCCTTGGAGGCGGTGAGGCCCTGACCAATGGCGGGGGCGATGGTGCTCAGAGCCATGCAGAGAGCGGCGGCGATAGCGATAAGTCCGGAATTCATAGTGTGGTTCCTCCTAAAATGTAATTTCTGTTTAGTCTTCGATCGCTTCCGACACGTAGATCGAAAGCAGCATGGTAAACACGAGGGCCTGGATCATGCAGAACAGCAAGCTCAGCACCTGCATCACCAGGGGCACGAGAATGGGGAAGATGTTGTACAGGTTCTCGGTGACGTTTTCCTCGCCGTACATGTTGCCGTACAGACGCAGGGCCAGGGAGAAGGGGCGCACCACCTGTTCAATGAGCGTCAGCGGCAGCAGCAGCGCCACGGGCTTGAGGAAGCTGAGCATATATTTGCCGAAGCCCTTTTCCCTGATGCCGATGGTATGGGTGGTGAAAAAGCCGATGATGGCCAGCCCCGCCGTCACCGACAGGCAGGCCGTCGGCACCGCAAAGCCCTTGAGATGGCCCGCGCCGGGCAGCAGTCCGCTGTAGTTGGAAACGATGATAAAGATGAAGAAGGTTGCGAAAATCGGGAAATACTTCTTCGCATGCTCCTTGCCGAGGATGCCGGCAAAGTAGTTCTGCAGCGAGCTTACGGCCATTTCAGCCCCGGTCTGCAGTGTGCCCGGCACCTCCTTGAGTCTGCGGGTGGCCAGCCACGACACCACCGTCAGCACCAGAATGATGCCCCAGGTGGCGGTGACGGTGCTGGTCACCTCCAGCGGCCCGATCGAAAACAGCACGTTGGAAGCCTCTTCCATACGATCACCTCTGTAAATAAACTGCGGGGCGCGTCCGCCCCGTTTTTTGCGGAGACAGTATACACCAAAAGCCGGGGAAAGGAAAGACAGAATTTCTTAATATTGACATAAAGAAATGCAATTCCCCGCGCATTCAGTGTAGTGGATATACCATGGGAAGCTAAACCCAAAATAAACCAGATAACGCGCCGGAGGCGTTTGGTCCCCGGCGCGCGCTATATTATTCGGCGCTGGCCTCCTCAACCGTGACGAGGCCGTTTTCTCCCACGGTGACGGTCATCCCGGTCTGGACGGTCTGCAAAAACTCATCGCCCAGGGAGTCGACCACGGGCATGACCGCGTCCGTCCACACGTCGCCGAGGATGGCGCCGCTGGCGGCGAGAGAATCGATGGGCATGGAGAAGAGCATACAGGCCGGCTGCTTGCCCATGGCGCAGGCGGTGTAGAGCACCATCCCGCCCGTGGTGGAGCCGATCGTCATCGGCAGGCACAGGGCCTTGCCGAGCATGGGCTTTTTGTAGATATCGGCGTTGTTCTGGTCGCCGCACTTGACCTGCTTGTCGCCGAACATCAGGGCCATCTGGTAGCTGGCGAGGGTGTTGAAGCCGCCGCGGCTGACCAGGGCCTCGGCCGTGCAGGTGCCGGGGACGATCACGCGTCCTTGAAACTGTTTCATAATCTGGCCCCCTTGCTGGTGATGATGGTGAGGATCTCCTCCTCGGTGTAGAAGCGCGCGCTGGTGTAGGTGCGCAGCTTGTTGGAGCAGGTGATGACCGCTTTCTTCTTGCACAGGGGATTGTTCATGTACATCAGCGGGCAGATGTAGCTGAGCACGATCCCGTAGGTCTTGAGCTTCGAGGCGTAAACGCTCTGCTCGATCTCGCGGATGACGGCGGGGGAGGCGGTGAAGACCGTGGGTACGGTGACCTGGTTCAGGCCGTTTTCGCGTAGCTTGTTCTCGATTTGGTCGCACCAGCTTTTGATCTGTGTGACCGTCAGATGCGGGCAGCCGACAAAGCACAGCTGGGGCTTTGCGTCGGGATTTTTCCAGATGATGGGGTAGCCGGCCTTGACGCGCGCAAGCTCCTCGTCGTCGATGACGTAGACCTTCGCGTCCTTTTGGATGAGCTTGGTTCCCTGCTTTTTGGCCTCGGGCGTGAGATGATCGATGTGGAACAGACCCACCGCGCCGTTGGAGGCCGTGGCCGCGCCGAAGTCCTTGAGGTAGGAACATGTCGCCTCGTCCAGCTCCGTGCCGATCCACTTGTCCAGGCCCTTGACGTAGGGGACCTCCTCCATGACCTTCATGCCGATGGCCGAGCCGAGCAGCTGCGCCTCCGGCTTTTTGGAGCACTTGACCTCCACCACCCAGGTGGCCTTGCGCCCCTCGTCGGTCACAAGGCCGAATTCCGGCACAAAGCCCGCGATGGAGCCCATCAGCTCGATGATGCCGGAGTTGCGGTTGCACCTTGCGCCCAGCACGGAGTTTGCGTACACCACCGCCGAGGACTCCGCCCAGCTCAGGACATCGCCCTCCTTGGGCTTGTTCCCTACCTGGTCGAGGTAGCAGGTGCAGGTGTAGTCGTCGTCGCCCAGAATGCCGAGCTTTTTCAGCTGCTCCTCGTACTGCTCCTGGTGGGTGTACATGATCTTCTTGAATACGATGTCCTCCAAAAGCGAGGAGGGGACGTTCGGGTCCAGCGGCCGCGGATCGGCGGAGAACTTCTGCCCCGCGGTCAGCCCCGCGTCGATCAGCTGGTCGTACAGCTCGTAGACCGGCTGGATGGCCTTGAGGCCGAAGGAGATGACCGTGTGGCCGCACTGACTGGTGACGGGGACCATGCGCTCGGCTCCGAAGGCGTCGCCGTACATGACCAGCGTCTTGACCACCTTGGCCATGGTTTCGCCCTTGGCGCCGTCGAGCAGCGCCTGCTGTTCAGGGGTGAGAATCAACAAAATCACATCCTTTTTTATCATAAAAAAATTGGTTTTCTACTTTGTTATTATTCTAACCGTCTTTGCCCGCAAAGTCAATCCATCGTGGGCGAAACCGGAGAAAAGCGCTGCGCTTTTCTCCGCGCTTTCGTCCGCTTGACAGGCCGGGCGGCGCGATGCTAGTATGAAAAAAACACCCGGATTCCGGCCGGAAGAAAGGAAGGCCCCTATGAAGCTTGTGGTTCTTGACGCCTATACCGAAAACCCCGGCGATCTGAGCTGGGACAGCCTCGGCGCTTTTGGCGAGCTGACGGTCTATGACCGCACCGCCTATGCCGAGTCGCCGCTCATTGCCGCGCGCATTGGGGACGCGGAGATCGTCGTCACCAACAAGACGCCCATCTCACGCCAGACCATCGACCGGTGCCCGAATATAAAACTGATTGCGGTGCTTGCCACGGGGTACAACGTGGTGGACACCGTCTACGCCGCCGAGCGGGGGATCCCCGTCTGCAATGTGCCGACCTACGGCACGGCTGCGGTGGCGCAGTTTGCCATTGCGCTGCTGCTGGAGATCTGCTCTCATGTGGCGCACCATTCCGAGGCGGTGCACGCCGGACGCTGGGAGCACAGTGTCGACTGGTGCTTCTGGGATTATCCGCTGATCGAGCTGCAGGGCAAGACCATGGGCATCATCGGCTTCGGGCGCATCGGCCAGGCCACCGGGCGCATTGCCAAAGCCCTGGGCATGACCGTGCTTGCCTGCGGCAGCCGTGAAACCGAGGCGGGCCGCGCTATTGCCTCGTATGTCGACCGCGACACGCTCCTGGCCCGCGCCGACGTAGTGGTGCTGCACTGCCCGCTGTTTCCCGACACGGCGGGCATGATCAACAAGGACACCATCGCCAAAATGAAGGACGGCGTCATCCTCATCAACAACAGCCGCGGCGGTCTGCTGGTGGAGCAGGACGTGGCCGACGCGCTCAATGCCGGGAAGATCCTCGCCGCGGGGCTGGACGTGGTCTCCACCGAGCCCATCCGGGGCGATAACCCCCTGCTTACGGCCAAAAACTGCTTCATCACCCCGCATATCAGCTGGGCGCCCAGGGAGGCGCGTGAGCGCATTATGACCGTCACTGCCGACAATATCCGCGCCTTTCTCAACGGCGCGCCCGTCAACGTGGTCAATATGGACGTATAAAACACCGGAAAAGTTGAAAAAATTCTTGCAAAGCCCTTGCAAAAGGGAAATCTTTCTGCTATTATATCAAGGCATTTCGCACGGGAGCGGACTCTCCCCCATGTGGCCGCGGTGAAAAGCGGCTTGGTGGAGGGGTTGAAGCCCCCGGAGGAAAAAACAAAAAAAGGAGAAAATCAAATGTCTGTCGTATCCATGAAGCAGCTGCTGGAAGCCGGTGTCCACTTCGGTCACCAGACCCGCCGCTGGAACCCCAAGATGGCCGAGTACATCTACTGTGAGCGTAACGGCATCTACATCATCGACCTGCAGAAGACCGTCAAGAAGCTGGAGGAAGCTTACAACTTCGTGCGCGACCTGGCCGCCAACGACCAGACCATCCTCTTCGTCGGCACCAAGAAGCAGGCCACCGACGCCATCAAGGAGGAGGCCTCCCGCGTCGGCATGTACTATGTGAACGCCCGCTGGCTCGGCGGCATGCTCACCAACTTCAAGACCATGCGCACCCGCGTTGACCGTCTGGCTCAGCTCAAGAAGATGCAGGAGGACGGCACCTTCGACATGCTGCCCAAGAAGGAAGTCATGAAGCACCTGGGCGAGATGGAGAAGCTCGAGAAGTACCTCGGCGGCGTCAAGGACATGAAGAAGCTGCCCGGCGCCCTGTTCGTCGTTGACCCCCGCAAGGAGCACAACGCCATTGCCGAAGCCCGCAAGCTGCACATCCCCATCGTCGCCATCGTCGACACCAACTGCGACCCCGATGAGGTCGACTACGTCATCCCCGCCAACGACGACGCCATCCGCGCCATCCGCCTGATCTCCGCCACCATGGCCAACGCCGTGCAGGAAGGCCGTCAGGGCGCCGACGCCGCTGTTGAAGAGGAAGCCGCTCCCGCAGAGGCTGAAGAGGAATAAGAAACTTTAAGGGGGGCGCGCTTCGCTCCCCTTTTTCAAATGAATTTACAGGAGGATATTACTATGGCTTTTACCGCTCAGGATGTTAAGACGCTCCGTGAGATGACCAACGTCGGTATGATGGACTGCAAGAAGGCGCTCCAGGCCACCGACGGCGATATGGACAAGGCAGTCGACTGGCTGCGTGAGAAGGGCCTGGCCAAGGCCGCCAAGAAGGCCGGACGCATTGCCGCCGAGGGTATGGCTTACGCCCATGTCTGCGAAAAGTGCGGCGTCGGCGCTGTCGTCGAGGTCAACTGCGAGACCGACTTCTGCGCCAAGAGCGATGCCTTCGTTCAGTTTGTCAAGGACATCTGCCATGTCGTCATCAAGGACGCCCCCGCCGATGTCGAGGCGCTGCTCCAGTGCAAGTACCCCGAGCGTGAGCTGACCGTGGCCGAGATCCTGCCCGAGAAGGTCATGTCCATCGGTGAGAACCTGCAGATCCGCCGCTTCGTCCGCTTTGCCGAGCCCGCCAACATTGCCTACGTTCACGCCGGCGGCACCCACGGTGTCCTGGTGAACCTGGCTGTCGAGGGCGGCATTGACGCCACCGAGATCGGCAAGAACGTCGCCATGCAGATCGCCGCCATGAACCCCAAGTTCTGGGACAAGGCCCTGGTTCCCCAGGCCGACATCGACCACGAGCTGGAAGTCCAGGTCGCTCTGATGGACAACGATCCCAAGATGGCCGCCAAGCCCGCCGCCATCAAGGAGAAGATCGCCGCCGGCAAGATCAACGCCTTCTACAAGGAGAACTGCCTGCTGCAGCAGGAGTTCGTCCGCTCCGACCTGTTCTCCGGCTCTGTCGAGGGCTACATTGCCGACGCCGCCAAGAAGCTGGGCGGCTCCGTCAAGTTCGTTGATGCTGTCCACTTCGTCAAGGGCGAGGGCATCGAGAAGAAGCAGGAGGACTTCGCCGCCGAGGTCGCCGCGCAGATGAACATGGGCAAGTAATCGGCCCCAAAACCCCATAAAACCAACAGCCGCTCAGGAAATCCTGAGCGGCTGTTTTTGCAGCTTATTCAAAGACCCGGCGGATCTCGATCCGGTCGGTCCGGTCGCTGAGCGCGGAGATCACCACGCCGTGGGCCGCGTCCATCGCGTGGATGTACCAGTCGCCGCCCAGGGCGATGCCGGAGTGACCGACGCCGCTTCCCCAGTTGTAGAAGCAGAGGATGTCGCCCGGCTGAAGCTGGTCCGGCTCGACATGCTCGCCGTTGAGGGACTGGCCCGCGGCGGTGCGGTTGAGCTCAATGCCGAAGTGCCGGTACACGTACCAGACCAGGCCGGAGCAGTCAAAGCCCGTCTCCGGGTCCTTTCCGGCGTAGAGGTAGTTATAGCCCTCAAACTGCATGGCGTAATCGGCGATGTCCTGTCCCTGCGGGTTGACGGGCACCGGCGTCGGCGGGGCTGTGACCACGGGGGTGGGCGTCGGCACCGGCGTAGGAGGCGGCGTCCAGTAGACGCGGCCCTCGGGCAGCGGCGCCATCAGGGATTCCGGATAGGGCGTGAAGGTCGGTGTCGGCGTAAAGCTGGGCAGCGGGATGGGCGAGGCGGTTGCGGCCACTGTCGGTATGGGTGACGATGACGGCGTCGCCGTCGGCGCTGGCGTGGCAGCAGGCGCAGGCACGTGCGTGGCAGTCGCCGTGGGTGCTGGGCTCGGCTCCGCGGTGGGCGCGGGACTTGCGGACGGTGCGGGTGTCGGGGTCGCCG
>JAFTGE010000009.1 GCA_017458085.1 Oscillospiraceae bacterium | reverse complement strand
GCTGAAGGTCCAGATCCCCGACGAGATCAGCGTGGGCGAGCTCGCCTCCCGCATGAAGAAGACGGCCTCCGAGGTCATCAAGCAGCTGTTCAAGATGGGCGTGTTCGCCTCCGTGTCCGAGATCATCGACTACGATACCGCTGCCCTGGTGGCGATGGAGCTCGGCTGCAAGGTCGAGAAGGAGGTCATCGTCACGGTCGAGGAGCGGCTGATCGACGACAGCGTGGATAAGCCGGAGGACCTCAAGCCCCGCGCCCCGGTCGTGGTGGTCATGGGCCACGTCGACCACGGCAAGACGTCCCTGCTCGATTACATCCGCCATGCCAACGTCGTCTCCGGCGAGGCCGGCGGCATCACCCAGCACATCGGCGCTTACACCGTGGAGATCAACGGCAGCCCGATCACCTTCCTCGACACCCCGGGCCACGAGGCGTTCACCTCCATGCGCGCCCGCGGCGCGATGGTGACGGATATCGCCATCCTGGTCGTCGCGGCGGACGACGGCATCATGCCGCAGACCATTGAGAGCATCAACCACGCCAAGGCCGCGAACATCCCCGTGGTCGTGGCGATCAACAAGATGGATACCGTCGGCGCCAACCCCGACCGCATCAAGCAGCAGCTGACCGAGTACGATCTGGTCAGCGAGGAGTGGGGCGGCGATACGATCATCTGCCCGATCTCGGCCAAGACCGGCATGGGCATTGAAGACCTGCTGGAAAACCTCGTCGTTCTCGCCGAGGTGCAGGAGCTCAAGGCCAACCCGAACCGCGCCGCCAGGGGCACTGTCATCGAGGCGCGGCTTGACAAGGGCCGCGGCCCCATTATGACCGTGCTTGTACAGAACGGTACGCTGCGCCTGGGCGATATTATCATCGCCGGCTCCAGCGTGGGCCGTGTGCGCACGATGATCAACGACAAGGGCCAGCGCGTGACCGAGGCCGGCCCCTCCACGCCGGTGGAGATCTCCGGTATGGACTCCGTGCCCAGCGCGGGCGACACCTTCAACGCCGTTGCCGACGAGCGCATGGCCCGCGAGCTTGCCGAGGAGCGCCGGATCCAGAGCGCCAACAACGCCCTGGGCGGTGCGCGCAAGGTCAGCCTGGAGGATCTGTTCAGCCAGATTCAGGCCGGCGAGATGAAGACGCTCAACATCATCGTCAAGGCCGACGTGCAGGGCTCTGCCGAGGCGGTCAAGACCTCGCTGGAGAAGATCTCCAACGACGAGGTCCGCGTCAAGGTCATCCACAGCGCCGTCGGCGCCATCAACGAGTCCGACGTCATGCTGGCCGCTACTTCCGGCGCCATCATCGTGGGCTTCAACGTCCGCCCGGACAATGCCGCCCGCGACAGTGCCGCCCGCAGCAAGGTCGACATGCGCATGTACCGCGTCATCTACGACTGCATCAACGAGATCGAGGCGGCCATGAAGGGCATGCTCGCGCCCAAGTTCAAGGAGTCCGTCATCGGCCACGCCGAGGTGCGCGAGACCTACAAGGTCTCCAAGGTCGGCACGGTCTGCGGCTGCTACTGCACCGACGGTAAGATCCAGCGCGGCTGCGAGGTGCGTGTGCTGCGCGACAACATCGTCATTCACGAGGGCGAGCTGGCCTCGCTGCGCCGTTTCAAGGACGACGTCAAGGAGGTCGCCAGCGGCTACGAATGCGGCATGCAGGTGGAAAAATTCAACGACATCAAGGTTGGGGATATTATCGAGTGCTTCGTCATGGAGCAGATCAATCCCTGATTACAGGACAATCACGGGCGCTGTACATTTATGGCGCCCGTCCTTTTGGAGATAAGCAAAATGGCATCTAACAGACTTGGAAGAACAAATGACGACATTCAGCGGGTCATTGCCGCAAAGCTGCGCCAGATCAAGGACCCGAGAATCCAGCAGGGCATGATCAGCGTGACCCGCGTGGAGACCACCGGCGATCTGCGCTACAGCAAGATCTGGCTGTCCGTGATGGGCATGCAGGATGAAAAGGGCTTCCGCAAGGGGCTCAAGTCCGCCTCCGGCTGGCTGCGGCGGGAGCTGGGCAGTTCCCTGAACCTGCGCTATACGCCGGAGCTGGTGTTTGAGATCGATCACAGCATCGAGTATGGCGCGCATATCAACGAAGTGATCAGCTCCTTGGACATTAAGCACGACGGGGATGAAGAGGATGAACTATAAGCAATGCGCCAAAACCCTGCTGACCCATGAAAATATCCTGATCGTCACCCACCGCAATCCCGACGGCGACACGGTGGCCAGCGCCGCCGCGCTCTGCAGCGCCCTGCGGCGCGGCGGCAGAACCGCGTGGCTTTTTCCCAACGAGCAGATCGGCGGGAAGCTGCTGCAATTTTCCGGGAAATATTTTGCGCCTGCGGACTTTCAGCCAAAGTTCGTTGTGGCCGTGGATGTGGCGGATGAAAAGCTTTTAAGCCGCGGCTTTGAGGGGGAGGTCGACCTTTGCATCGACCATCATCCCACCAACACCCATTACGCGTCCGAGACGCTGGTCAAGCCCGAAAAGGCCGCCTGCGCGGAGCTGGTGATGGAGGTCATCCTCTGCATGAACGCGGAGCTTACGAAGGAAGAAGCGACGCTGCTGTACATCGGCCTGGCGACGGATACGGGCTGCTTCCAGTATTCCAACACAAACGCGGCCGCCTTTCGCGCCGCGGCGGAGCTGCTGCGCTGCGGCGCGGACAACACACTGGTCAATACGCTCTTTTTCCGCAAGGTCTCCCGCGCGCGTCTTATGCTGGAGAGCATGATCTATGCCGGGCTGCGCTACTACCGCGAGGGGGAAATCGCGGTGGCGACAGTAACACAGGAAATGCTGGAAAAATCCGGAGCGGTGGAGGATGACCTCGACGATCTGGCCGGACTTGCCGGGCGCGTGGAGGGAAGCGTTATCAACATCACCATCCGGGAACTGGCAGACGGAAACAGCAAGATCTCCGTGCGCTCCACCGAGGAGGTCAGCAGCAGCGAGATCTGCGCCGTGTTCGGCGGTGGCGGGCATGAGATGGCTGCCGGGTGCACGATCTACGGCGACCCGGAGAAGGCGCGGGAAATGCTTCTCAACGTCATCGACGAGGTCTGGAAATGAACGGCATCCTGCTGATTGACAAGGAGCCGGACTGGACAAGCAACGATGTGACAGCCAAGCTCAAGGGGGTGCTGCATGAGCGGCGCATTGGACACTCCGGCACCCTGGACCCGATGGCGACGGGGCTGCTGGTTGTGTTTGTGGGCCGGGCTACGCGTGCCGTTTCCTTTGCGGAAAATGACCGCAAGCGCTATATCGCCTCTTTGCGGTTGGGAGTTGTCACCGACACCCAGGACACCAGCGGCACCGTGCTGAAAAGCTATCCGGTCACGGCGGGGGAGAAAGAGCTGACAGAGGTGCTGCCGCGCTTTCGCGGTGAGCAGCTGCAGCTGCCGCCGATGTATTCGGCCATCAAGGTCGGGGGACGCAAGCTCTATGACATCGCCCGCCGCGGCGGAGAGGTGGAGCGTCAGCCCCGGCGGATCTGCATTGACCGCCTGGATCTGATCGGCCGGGACGGGGAGGACTTTGTCCTGGACATCAGCTGCTCCAAGGGCACTTATATCCGCACGCTGTGCCACGATATCGGCACGGCGCTCGGCTGCGGCGGCTGCATGAGCGCCTTGCGCCGGGTGAGCGCGGGCGGCTTTCGCGTGGAGGACGCCGTTACCATCGGCGAGGCCCAGCGCATGGCAGACGCGGGAGAGATTGAGCAGCGCCTGATTCCCATTGACCGGCTCTTTGCCGGAACAAATGCCTGTACCGCCTCGTCTGAAGAAGAGAGGCGAATCCGCTGCGGCACGGAATATCCTGCCGCATTGCCTGACGGCGAATACCGCGTGTATTCCGAATCGGGTGCGTTTCTCATGCTGGGCCGCTGTGAGACCGGCATGATGAAAACCATAAAAAGCTTTTTTGAGGTTTGAGCACTCTATGACAGAGATCAAAAGGGCGATTGCCCTTGGTTTTTTCGACGGTGTGCATCTGGGCCACGGTGCGCTGTTGGAGCAGACGAAGAAGCGGGCCGCCGAGCTCGGAGCGATTCCCTCGGTGCTGAGCTTTGACGTCCACCCCGACACGCTGGTGTTCGGCAAGGAGGTTCCGCTCATTAACAGCGCCCTCGGCCGGGAGGAGATCATCCGCCGCTGCTACGGGATTGACAACGTGGTCTTCATCCATTTTAACAAACACACCATGCGCATGCCCTGGCAAGAATTTGCCGACACGATCATTGAAGAACTGAACCTTGCCTGGATCGTGGTGGGCTATGATTTCTGCTTTGGCTACAAGGGAGAGGGAACGGCCGAAAAGCTCAAGGCATACTGCGCCGAGCGCGGCGTCGGCTGTGATATTATCCAGCCCGTTACGCTGGACGGTCATGTGGTCAGCTCCACCTATATCCGCTCGCTGATTGCTGCGGGAGATATGGAGCAGGCGACCCGGTATCTCGGCCATCCGCATACCCTGCAGGACACGGTCCACTCCGGCTACCACCTGGGCACCAAGATCGGCGCGCCCACCATCAACATGCGCTTTCCGGACGGTGTGCTGATCCCCCGCCACGGGGTATACGCCGCCAAGGTGTTCCTGGAGGACGGCTCGGAGCATGTGGCAGTTACCAACGTGGGGGTACGGCCCACCTTCAGCGAGGGGGATCGCGTCACCGTGGAGAGCCATTTGCTCAACTATGCCGGGAATCTCTACGGACGGCAGGCCAGGGTCGAGTTCCATAAGTTCCTGCGCCCGGAGGTGAAGTTCGATACCTTCGAGGAGCTGAAGGCTCAGATCCGCCGCGACGCAGTCGACGCGCGCTATTATTTTATGAACACGGACAACGAGTGAAATTTGCATGATTTCCGTCTGACGGACAGAGAGGAGAAGCATCATGAACGATGAAAACACCCCCGTGGCCCAGGAAAAGCCGAAGAAGAAACACTCCCTTTGGTGGCTGAAGCTGCTGCTTCTGCTGGTCGTGTTTGCCGGCGGCGTGCTGACCGGACTGAAGCTGTCCACCATGCCGCTGCCCTATGACGTGATGGGAACTCTCTTCCCGGAGACGCGGCAGGCGAATGTGGCCGTTACCCCGGTGCCCACTGAGGTTCCGGCCACGGCGAGCCCGGCGCCGACGGCCACGGCGAAGCCCACGGTGACCCCGACGGCGAGTCCTAAGCCCACTGCCACCGCCAAGCCCTCGGCCACACCGAAGGCGACCGATATCCCCAAGCCGACGGAGAGCGCCGAGCCGGAGGAAGCCGCGGTTCCGGCGGGCCTGTTTACACCGGTTGTGTCCGCAACACCGGCGGTGACTGAGAAACCGGCTGCTTCTGCGACTCCGGAAGCGAGCGCCGTACCGACGAGCACCCCGAAGGCCACGGCCGTCCCGACGGAGAGCGCCGTGCCGACGCCGGCGGCAGAGTCCACGGCGGCACCCGAGGAAACAGCAAGCCCGGAAAACAGCGCCGCACCGGAGACGGTCGAGGCGGCCGTTCCCGACGGAAGCCGGTACATTGGCATCGACGCGGCCCTGGACGCCGCCCTCAAACGCGCCAAGGTCAGCGAGAGCGCAGCGGATGTCTACGGTGTCTACAAGGCCAAGGACGACGACACGACGGTGTATGTTGTCAGCTTCTCCGTCAAGGGAACGGAGTATGAATACCTGATCAACGCCGCCACCGGTGAGGTGGAGGGCTGGCGCACGATCCGTCAGGAAAAGGCGGAGAGCGCGGCGGTCGAAACCCCGGCACCGACCGCGGCGGAGCAGCCGATGATCTCCGCTGCCGAGGCACGCGAAATCGCCTTTAAGCACGCCGGGGTCAGGGCCGCGGACGCCACCCGGGTCAGCACAGAGCTTGAGAAAAAGGACAGCAGCGTGTTCTATGAGATCGAGTTTCGCGCCGGCGGCTATGAGTATGAGTACAGGATCGACGCCTATACCGGGGACATTCGTTTCTTTGAGAAAAGCAAGTAACAGGTACATAGTAAAAGACCGACTGAGAAATCAGTCGGTCTTTTCGTTAGCCGTTATTCTTGGCGGGACGGTTCTTTTTCTGGGAGTGGCCGCGGCTGCGCCGTCTGGCCTGGGAAGCCTTGGTCTTGTAATAGCTGACCATGTCCTCGTCGGCCTCGTAGACCAGCTTGTTGACAAGCCAGGTGTTATCCTCCGATACTTTGCGAAACTTCGCGCGTACAAGGAAGCTGCCGTGGTCCAGGCAGGTGAAAACATTCATGTAGCGCTGATCCCCCTGGTTGACCCACTTGACGCCGCCGGTCTCCTCCCCGCAGACAGGGCAGGACAGCGCGCCGAGACGCGGGTCGGCAAAGGCCGCGGCCTTGCTCTCAAAGCCGTCAAAGCACTCATGGCTGAGCGTGTCGGGGTTTTCGTTCTCGGTCGGCTCCTTGTAGTTGGGCATCCGGGAGGCGAGAATCCGCGCCGCGTCCGGGTACATGCGCAGGCCGTCGACCATGTCCAGCTTCGAGGCCACGACAGCGGTGTTATAAGCGTCGCCCAAAGCGTCGTGCGCCACGCGGGTCTGCTCGATTTCAAAATGCTCCATGGCGCTGGCGAGGGATTTCTGGTTCTTGTCGCCGCCGGTCTGGAGATTGTAGATCAGCTGGAGGTTGATCCAGCCGGCGATCCAGTCCCAGTCCAGATCGTGGATGATGATATTCTGCTCCATGATCCGCTGGTCGTCACAGCCCCATGTAATGAAGGTCACATCGTCCCCGCACCAGGCGCGAAACTGCTCCAGCGCGTCGGAGAAGGCGATCCCGTGGGCCAGCCGCTCCTTGTCAAAGCCGGTGATCTTTTTGACCTTGTAGTGCATGCGGCGAAAATATACAGGCTTGACGTCCACGGTAAACTCCTCGCCGGGCTTCATATCCTCCGTGAGCTTGACCGCGCCGATTTCAATGATCTCGCCGCCGAGGTGGATCGGCAGCTTATTAAAGACGGAGGATTTGGAGCTCATAGCCTGATTCCACTCCAAGTCCACCACAACATAATTCATGGCAATGATCCTTTATCTGAAATTAAAAGCTCAAGTATTATAGCATATATATTTTAAATGTGCACTACTTTTTTAAAGAATAAAAATTTTGCTTGTTGCTTGCCGGTATGCTATACTACACCCAATAAGGAGATGAGCGCTTGAAAACAATGACTGTGGCCATGGCGTGCGCCGCCTGCGGCGGAAAATTGATCGGCTGCGACAGGGCGGAGGCGCCGATCGGCCGGGCGATCATAGACAGCCGGACGGCTCAGCCGGGGGACCTGTTCGCGGCCTACCGCGGAGAGAGAACGGACGGACACCGCTATATCGCGACGGCCCTGGAAAAGGGGGCGGTCTGCTGCCTGGCGGAATATGTGCCGGAGGGCGTTACAGGACCGGTGATCCTGGTGGAAGATGTGCAGGCGGCTTTGGAGCGGATCGCCGCGGCCTATCGGAAAACGCTGGATATTCCCGTTGTAGGCATCACCGGCAGCGTGGGCAAGACCACGGCCAAGGAGATGGTCTCGGCGGTGCTGTCGCAGCGCTACCGGGTACTGAAAACGGAGGGTAATCTCAATAACCAGATCGGCGTACCCATGACCGTATCGCGCATTGAGCCCGATCACGAGGCTGCCGTGGTGGAGATGGGCATCTCCGGCTTTGGGGAGATGACGGCGCTGGCAAAAATCGCGCGGCCGACGGTGGCGCTGTTTACGGTGATCGGCCGGGCACACCTGGAATTTCTGCACGATCTGGACGGGGTGTTTCGCGCGAAAACCGAAATGCTCGACCAGATGGCGGCGGACAGTCCCGTGATCTATAACGGCGACGATGCGCAGCTGCGCCGCCTGGCTGATCGTCCCGGCGCGCTGAGCTACGGTCTGGGCGAGGACTGCGCGGTGCGCGCCGATGAAATCGCGCTGCTTTCCGAGGGACGCACCCGCTGCCGCATTCGGTACGGGGAGAGAACCGTTCACGCCGATGTTCCCGCCTTTGGCAAGCAAATGGTCTACGCCGCGCTGGAGGGTGCTGCGGTCGGCTTCGTGCTGGGACTGAGCGACGAGGAAATCACCCGCGGCATCGCGGCCTACGCGCCGGTGGGCCGCCGGGGGGATATCACGGATACGGGCTTTGTTACCCTGGTGGACGACAGCTATAACGCAAACCCAGAGTCCATGCGCTGCGCGATCGACTCACTTTTGCAGCTTCCCGGCCGCCACGTGGCAGTGCTGGGCGACATGCTGGAGATGGGACCGGAGTCGGAGCAGATGCATGTGGATCTGGGCCGCTACGCCAGGGAGCGGGGGATCGACCGGGTGCTCTGCTGTGGCGGGTTCCGGGACGCGATCGTGAGCGGCGCGGGGGAGATCGCCACGGCCTGTGCCGACACCCAGGCGATCATTGACGTGCTGCCCGCACTGCTGAAAAAGGGCGACGCGGTGCTGGTCAAGGCATCCCGCGGGATGCATCTGGAGGCGGTGGCCGAGGCCATCAAAGGTATGGGAGAAACAGAATGAAGGATACAAGACCCATCGTTTTGTTGGACCTGGACAACACCATTTTAGACTTTGATATCGCGGAGCGTACCGCGCTGAGCCGCGCACTGACACGGTTGGGCGTACCCTTCGACGATGAGACGCTCCGGCGCTATAACCAGATCAATCTGCGGCACTGGGAAATGCTGGAGGATGGGATCATCACCCGCGAGCAGGTGCTGTATATGCGTTTTGAGGCGCTGTACCGGGAGATCGGCGTGGACTGCGATCCCCACCTCACGCAGCAGTATTATGAAACGCTGCTGGCCGAGGGGCACTGGTTCCTGCCCGGCGCGGAGGAGATGCTGGAGGCGCTGTACGGCCCGTACCGCCTGGCGCTTTGCTCCAACGGTACGCAGACTGTGCAGGACGGCCGCATCGAGAGCGCGGGCATCGCACACTATTTCGAGAAGATTTTCGTCTCGGAGCACATGGGCGCCAACAAGCCGGAGAAGAGATATTTCGAGCTCTGCTTTGCGGCGTTGCCCGATTTTGATCCCAAGCGCTGCATCATCGTCGGCGACAGCCTGACCTCGGACATCCGCGGCGGGAAAAACGCCGGGATTCTGACCTGTTGGTTCAACCCCCGGCACAAGGCCGTGCGTGTGGGGATGGAGCCGGACTATGAGATCGACGCGCTCGACCGGCTTGCGCCGCTGCTGCGGATGTGCTTTACGTAAATACATGAAACCAGCGCCCCGGCTCAGCCGGGGCGCTGGTCGTTTATGCGTTTACAGGAACAGCAGTTCTACCACCACAAGGAAGATCACGCCGGGGATGCCGAACACGCCGGAGATCAGGCAGGTGATCAGATTGACGGGGATGGCAAAATCGAAAAAGCCGCTGACAAAATTGGCAAGAAACAGCAGCAGAAAGCCCATAAGCGCGTTGAGCAGAAATTTGAAGATCCACTTGATGGGCGCGGCCAGAATGCGGATGACAACGTAGATCGAGATCACGACGCCGCCGAGCAGCAGAAGTGTGGTTATGGTATCCATAGTTTACTTGATCCTTTTACAAAACTTACCGGACTAGCCGGCGATGGGTTGGAGATACTAAAAGCAGACAGATTCCCGGCGGATGAGAGAGACAGATTCCGACGAAGGAAGTAACCCTTTACAGGGATACAACGAAAACGGGAAAATGTCAAGCGGCGCGAGAGGTTTCCGGGAAAAGGAAAATATCCGCCGCGGGAGGGGCTGCGCAAGCAGCCCTTCTTTTGCGCTTCGGATAGGGCGCAATGCTTGAAATCCGGGAAAAGTGTGGTATACTAAATAAGTTAAAATTGCCTGGATTATGCACCGGGTATAGCACAAGATGTAGTATGAATGAAGAGGTCATTTGTTTATGAGCACTACCCCCAATTACGGCAACGACAGTATTTCCCAGCTCAAGGGCGCGGACCGCGTCCGAAAACGGCCGGGTGTCATTTTCGGCTCCGACGGGCTGGATGGCTGCGAGCATGCGGTATTTGAGATCCTGTCCAACTCCATCGACGAGGCGCGCGAGGGCTACGGCAAGCTCATCACCCTTACATATTTTAAGGATAAGTCCATCGAGGTGGCGGACTTCGGCCGCGGCTGCCCGCTGGACTGGAACCCGACGGAGAAGCGCTACAACTGGGAGCTGGTCTTCTGCGAGCTCTACGCCGGCGGCAAGTACAATAACCTTGACGGCGGCGACTATGAATACTCCCTGGGCCTCAACGGTCTGGGCTCCTGCGCCACGCAGTACGCCTCGGAGTTTATGGATGTGACCGTCTGGCGCGACGGGAACAAGTACAGCCTGCACTTTAAAAAGGGCAAGGCCGTCGGCAAGAAGGGGCAGGAGCTCACCATCGAGCCGGCCGACCGGAAGAAGACCGGCACCACCATCCGCTGGCGGCCCGATCTGGAGGTCTTCACCGACATCGACATTCCCGAGGACTACTTTGACGACGTGCTGCACCGCCAGGCGGTGGTCAACGCGGGCGTCACCTTCCGGCTCCGGGTGGAGAAGGACAAGGGCTTTGAGACCCGGGACTACCTCTACGAAAACGGCATCATGGACTACGTGTCGGAGCTGGCGGGGGAGAACCCGCTGACAGCGCCGGTGTTCATCTCCGCCGAGCGCAAGGGCCGCGACCGGGAGGATAAGCCCGAATACAAGGTCAAGCTCTCCGCCGCGTTTTGCTTTTCCAAGACCGTCAGCGCGCTGGAATACTACCACAATTCCTCGTGGCTGGAAAACGGCGGCGCGCCGGATAAGGCGGCAAAGCTTGCCTTCACCTCGGCCATCGACGCGTACATTAAACAGCTCGGCAAGTATCAGAAAAACGAGAGCGCCATCAAGTTTCAGGATGTCCAGGACTGCCTGGTTTTAGTCACCAACTGCTTCTCTACACAGACATCCTATGAAAACCAGACGAAAAAAGCCATCAACAACCGCTTTATCCAAACGGCGATGACCGAGTTTTTCAAGAGCCAGCTGGAGGTCTATTTCATCGAGAACAAGCCCGAGGCCGACCGCATCGCCGAGCAGGTGCTCATCAACAAGCGCAGCCGCGAGACTGCCGAGCGCGCCCGCCAGGGCATGAAGAAAAAGCTCTCCGGCAGCATCAGCATCACCAATCCCGTGCAAAAATTTGTCGACTGCCGCAGCCGCGATGTGGAGCGGCGGGAGATTTATATCGTGGAGGGCGACTCCGCCCTCGGCGCCTGCAAGCTCTCGCGCGACGCGGAGTTTCAGGGCATCATGCCCGTGCGCGGTAAGATCCTCAACTGCCTCAAGGCCGACTATGTGCGTATCTTCAAAAGCGACGTCATTACCGATCTCATCAAGGTGCTCGGCTGCGGGGTGGAGGTTAAGGACAAGCACACCAAAGAAGTTTCCACCTTTGATCTGAACAGCCTGCGCTGGAATAAGGTCATCATCTGCACCGACGCCGACGTGGACGGCTTTCAGATCCGTACGCTGATCCTCACCATGCTCTACCGCCTGGTGCCGACGCTCATCAACGAGGGCTATGTCTATATTGCCGAGTCCCCGCTGTATGAGATCGAGTGCAAGGGCAAGACCTACTTTGCCTACTCTGATCGGGAGAAGGCGGAGATCCTGGATTCGCTGGGCGGCGCCAAGGCCAGCATCAGCCGCTCGAAGGGCCTGGGTGAGAACGATCCGGATATGATGTGGATGACCACCATGAACCCGGAGACCCGCCGCCTGATCAAGGTCATGCCCGAGGATGCCACGCGCATGAGCGAGGTGTTCGATCTGCTGCTGGGGGACAATTTGGAGGGGAGAAAGAATCACATCTCCGAATTCGGGTATCAGTACCTGGACCTGGCGGACATTTCCTGAGGAGGATACCGATGAAAAACTACATCAACAACTTTACCTATGGCCGGGAGCTGGTGAAAAAGCTCATCATCGGCGCGGTGATCTGCTACACGCTGGCTCTGCTGTTCCGTGCCAGCGCCGCGGTGCAGGTGGGCTTTATGGTCGCCGGTATGGCGCTGTTCATTGCCGCCGTGGTCGTGATCGTAAAGGACTGCCGCTGCCCGCACTGCGGGAAGGTGATCTTTCTCGGCGTGCTGGCGGTGAAAAACTGCCCCAACTGCAAGCGGAATCTGGTTACCGGCCGCAAGGCGAAGAAAGTGAAGTAAGAGCGGAAAATGGCTAAGAAAAAAGTTCAGGAAAAGAAAAACTACAATAATCCCAATGTGGTCGGCCTGCGGGCGGCGGTGCTGGAGCAGCCCATCACCGAGACGCTGGAGACCAATTACATGCCCTACGCCATGAGCGTCATCGTCTCCCGCGCGATCCCGGAGATCGACGGCTTCAAGCCCTCTCACCGCAAGCTGCTGTTTACGATGATGAAGATGGGCCTGCTGACCGGCGCGCGCACCAAGAGCGCCAACATCGTCGGCCAGACCATGAAGCTCAACCCCCACGGCGACGCGGCCATTTACGAGACCATGGTGCGCCTTTCCGCGGGGTATCAGGCGCTGCTGACGCCCTTTGTCGATTCCAAGGGAAACTTCGGCAAGGTCTTTTCCCGGGACATGTCCTATGCCGCGCCGCGCTACACGGAGGCCAAGCTTGCCCCCATCTGCGCGGAGCTGTTCCGCGACATCGACAAGGACACGGTCGACTTTGTCGACAATTATGACGGTTCGCTCAAGGAGCCGACCCTGCTGCCCACGGCCTTTCCCAACGTGCTGGTATCCTCCAATCTGGGCATCGCCGTCGGTATGGCCAGCCAGATCTGCGGCTTTAACCTGGCCGAGGTCTGCGAGACCACGGTGGCCTATCTCAAGGACCCGGAGCACGATCTTTTGAGCACCATGCCGGCGCCGGATTTCCCAACCGGGGGCGAGATCATCTATGACCGCGCCCAGATGGAGGCCATCTACCGCACCGGCCGCGGCAGCTTCAAGGTGCGTGCCCGCTGGCGCTATGTGGATAAGGAGAACATCATCGAGATCTATGAGATCCCGTATACCACGACCTCCGAGGCCATCATCGATAAGATCCGTGAGCTGATCAATGCCGGCAAGATCCGCGAGATCAACGACATGCGCGACGAGACCGACCTGAGCGGCCTGCGTCTGGCAATCGATCTCAAGCGCGGTGTCGACCCGGAAAAGCTCATGCAGAAGCTCTTTAAGCTGACCCCTTTGCAGGACAGCTTCCCCTGCAACTTCAACATCCTGGTGGCGGGCAACCCCCGTGTTATGGGCGTGGCGGAGATCCTGGACGAGTGGACGGCCTGGCGGATGGAGTGTGTGCGCCGCCGGGTGTTCTTCGATCTGTCGAAGAAAAAGGAGAAGCTCCATCTGCTCAAGGGTCTGGAGCGCATCTTGCTGGACATTGACCGCGCCATTGAGATCATCCGCGGCACCGAGCTGGAGGCCGACGTGGTGCCGAACCTGATGATGGGCTTCGGCATCGACCAGATCCAGGCCGAGTATGTGGCGGAGATCAAGCTGCGCAACATTAACCGCGAGTATATCCTCAAGCGCACGGCCGAGACCGAGGCGCTGGAAAAGGACATCGAGGAGCTGGAATCCATCCTCAATAACCGCCGCAAGCTCAAGGGGATCATCATCGACGAGCTCAGGCAGATCGCAAAAAAATACGGCACCGAGCGCAAAACCGGCATGGTCTATTCCGATGAGATCGAAGAATACAGTGAGGAGCAGACGGTCGAGGATTACGCAGTGACGCTGTTTCTGTCCCGGGAGGGCTACTTCAAGAAAATCACCGCCCAGTCCCTGCGCATGAGCGGGGAGCAGAAATACAAGGAGGGCGACGGCCTGAGCCAGAGCTTCGAGACGACCAACCGCGCAGAGCTGCTGCTGCTGACGAACAAGCAGCAGATGTACAAGGCCCGCGTGTCGGACTTTGAGGACGGTAAGGCTTCGCAGCTGGGCGTGTATCTGCCAGCCAAGCTGCAAATGGACGAGGGGGAGAGCATCCTTGCCATGATCCTGCCGGGCGATTACACCAAGCATCTGCTGCTGGTGTTTGAAAACGGCAAGGCCGCGCGCATCGAGCTGAGCGCCTACGAGACCAAGACCAACCGCAAAAAGCTGGTCAACGCCTGCTCTGACAAAAGCCCGGTTGTCGCGGTGCTGCCCATCGCGGAGGAAATGGATGTCGCCTGTTACTCGAGCGACGAGCGCGTGCTGATCTTCAACACGGCCCAGCTCCAACCCAAGAGCAGCCGTACCACTCAGGGCGTGAACGTCATGACGCTCAAGGCCAAGCGCAATCTTGTCAGGGCGATACCGCTGAGCGAGACAGCGATTACCAACACGGCCCGCTACCGCGTCAAGAGTCTGCCGGGGGCCGGGGCGCTGCTCAAGAGCGAGGATAAGGCGGAGCAGCAGATGTCGCTGCTGGATGAGTAAACAGGAGGCAAGGCCGCGTGAAAACAAGCAAGATACGCCACTATCTGTTCCAATATGGCATGATTCTGCTGGGCTCGGTGATCTATGCTTTCGGATTCCAGTATTTCCTGTATCCGAATAACATCACCTCCGGCGGTGTGGTCGGTACGGCGATGATCATCAATCAGCTGGCCGATCTGCCGGTCGGTTTGATGACGATCGTGATCAACGTGCCGCTGTTTGCCATTGCGTGGCGGCACTTTGGCCCTGGCTTTCTGATCAGCTCCCTGGTCGGCATGGGGCTGAGCTCGGCGCTGGTGGACGTGTTTGCGCTCTTCAGCATTCCGGTGACGGACGATCCCATGCTGGCCGCGGTCATCGGCGGCAGCATCAAGGGCTTGGGGCTGGGCCTGGTCTACTTTGTAGGCGCCACCACCGGCGGCATCGACATTGTGATCAAGCTTTTGCGCCAGAAGTTTTCCACGATCAATTTCGGGACCATGATGCTGATGCTCGACGCGGTCATTATCGGGGCGTACGCGCTGATCCTCGGCCGCTATGAGAGCGCCATGTACTCCCTGATCGCCATGTATGTCTCCACGAAGATGATCGATCTGGCGCTCTACGGCGTGGATAACGCCTGCCTCTGCTACATTATCAGCGAGAAGAGCGGGGAGCTTTCGCGGGACATTGTCTCCGGCAAGCTGCACCGCGGTGTGACGCTGCTGGAGGGCACAGGCGCCTATTCCGGCAATCACCGGGACGTGATCATGTGTGTGGTCACGCGTCCCCAGATCGGTGAGCTCAAGCGTCTGGTCAAGAGCGTGGACGAGCGGGCGTTTTTTATCGTGACCAATGCGAAGAATGTGTTCGGCAATGGGTTTGAGAGTATTTCCGAGGTAAAGTAAGCATGAAAAAACGTTGGGCTTCGATGGCGGCGGTACTGACTGCGGTCTGCCTGCTGAACGGCTGCGCGGCCATGAACAAGGAATATGTCTCTGTCAAGGACTATGTGCCTTCCGTTCAGGAGCAAAGCACGGCCGACGGAAAAATCAACGTCCGCAATTATAACGCGCTCAGACAGGCGCTGTTGTCCATGGCCTATGCCGGTGAGACCGAGGGCAGCATCGTCTTTGACGCGGCCTACGACGGCGACGCGACCGAGGATATGGCCAGCGCTTGCTGGGCGGTGCGCACGCAGGACGCCCTGTGCGCCTATTGCGTGGAGAACATCGCCTATGAGCTCAACCGGATCGTAACCATCAATGAGGCCAGCGTCTATATCAGTTATTCCGAGAAGACCGCCAGCCCCCATGAGATCGCGCATTTGGCTTTCTCGTCGGAGGCGGAGGATGAGATCGAGCAGGCGCTGAAAAACGGCGAGCGTCGGATCGCCCTGCTGGTGGGACGCAGCGGCTTTACCGCCGACGATATGGCCGCGGCGGTCATCAGGACCTACCGGGAGAATCCGACCATCGTTCCGCGGGAGCCGCGGACCAACGTGACGATATACAGCGGCACCGGTTCCCAGCGTCTGTATGAGATCAGCTTCAACTACGGCATGACGCCCGAGGAGCTGGGGGAAAAGCGGGAACGGCTCCAGGCGCTCAAGCTTTTTGAGGACGACGGAACCGCGGAGCTTGACGAGGTCGACCGCGCCTATGCAGCCTGTGTCTATCTGATGGAAAACTGCACGCTGACGGACAGCACTTCTGCCAATAACGCCTATGCCGCCCTGGTCGAACGCGAGGCCGACAGCGAGGGCGTTGCCTTTGGCTATGTGGAGCTCTGCCGCCGTTTAGACTTGGATTGCCAGATCGTTTACGGGCAGCGGGACTGGCAGGACCACTGCTGGAACATTGTGCGTCTGAACGGCAGCTATTACCATGTGGACGTCTCCCGCGCCATGGAGGGCGATGTGCGCGGCGGCTTTATGCTCAGTGATGAGCGGACCTGGGGCACATACCGCTGGGACGTGTCGTCGTATCCCCGCTGCACCGGAGAGCTTGTCTACGATTTTGATGAGTCCGCCGGCCTGGGGGAGGAACCGGCCGGGGGAGAGGCAGTGCTGTAAAATTTGGGCTTGACAAATCGGTAAGATGTGGTAAACTTACTACCGTTGTTGATGCGGCTTTAGCTCATCCGGTAGAGCGCCACCTTGCCAAGGTGGAGGTAGCGAGTTCGAGCCTCGTAAGCCGCTCCATGGAAAGCCTATTGCGAAAGCGATAGGCTTTCACCTTATCTGAATATCTGCGGGTATGATGGAATTGGCAGACATGCGAGATTTAGGTTCTCGTGCCGCAAGGCGTGCAGGTTCGACCCCTGTTACCCGCACCAACAGGAGCGCCCCCACCGGGGGTGCTCCTGTTGGTGTTGGTGACAGTTGTGAAAAATCTGCTCACGCGAAGCGTGATTGCAGCGACGGCCGGCGCACAAGCGGCGGCCTAGTCCCTTTAGGGAGTTCGACCCCTTTGGTGTCAGTGACAGTCGTGAAGAATCTGCTCACGCAGAGCGTGATTGCAGCGACGGCCGGCGCACAAGCGGCGGCCTAGTCCCCGGAGGGGAGTTCGTGTTGGGTTGGCGTTGGTGTTGGCGACAGTCTCATTTTCCTTTGTCGCGCGGCTTGGCAAGCAGCGAGACGAGAAATCCGAAGACGACCGCCGCGCCGAGGCCACCCGCCGCCGAGGTAAAGCCGCCGGTAAAAACGCCCAGCAGACCCTTTTCCCGGACCGCCTCGCGCACACCCTTGGCGATCAGGTTGCCGAAGCCCGTGAGCGGCACACTGGCCCCGGCCCCGGCCCAGTCAGTCAGCGGCTGATACAGGCCCAACGCGCCCAGCAGAACGCCGGCCACCACATAGCTGGTGAGAATGCGGGCGGGAGTCAGCGCGGTGTGGTCAATGAGGGCCTGGCCGATGAGACAGAGAAGCCCGCCCACAAGGAAGGCTTTCAGATAGGGGAGAAGCAGTTCCATGTTCAATCCTCCCTCTCAATGGCCACGGCATGGCAGACGCCGGGAATGGCAAAGCCCTGCTGACAGGTTAAAGGCGACATGAGCGCCCCGGTGCCGGCAAAGAGAACCCGCCGCCAGACGCCGCGCTCCATGGCCGGGAGGATATGCCCGGTCAGCACCGCCGCCGAACAGCCGCAGCCGGAGCCTCCCGCATGGACGTCCTGGGTCTTGAGATCGTATATCAGTACCCCGCAGTCATAGTATTTCAAACCCGGCGAGCGGCCGTCCTTTTGCAGCAGATCCTGCAAAATGTCGTGCCCGATGGCACCCAGATCGCCGGTGAATACCGCGTCATAATCGTCGAAGTCGCGGCCGGTATCCTGAAAATGCGCGGTCAGGGTGTCAAAGGCTGCGGGAGCCATGGCGGCGCCCATGTTGGCCGCGTCGGTGATTCCGGCGTCTACGATGCGCCCGGTGGTGACATGGGTCACCCGTGCGCCGGTCCGTCCTGCGGCGAGCATCACCGCACCCGCACCCGTCACGGTCCACTGTGCGGTGGGGGTGCGCTGGCCGCCGTATTCCAGGGGGAAGCGGTACTGCCGCTCTGAGGCGCAGAAGTGGGAGCCGGTCAGCGCGCAGGCCGAGCGCAGACTGCCGCTGTCAATGAGCAGCGCGGCCAGAGCCAGACCCTCCGCCATGGTGGAACAGGCGCCGTACAGACCGTAGTAGGGCAGGCCGCTGTCCTTCAGGGCCAGGGTCGAGCTGACACACTGGTTCAGCAAATCGCCGCCGAGCACGGCGTCCGGGCGCTTGAGACCGACCGGCGCCTTGTTAAGACAGCCGTCGAACGCGCTCTGGATCAGGGCCACCTCCGCCTTTTCCCAGCTGTCCTGCCCCAGATATGAGTCCTCAAAAACCCGGTCAAAACCGCGGCCCAGAGGACCTTCCCCCTCCTTTTTGCCTACCGCCGAGGCGTAGGCGACCAATCCGATTTTCGCTGTGAGCTCGGCCGTTTGCCCTCCGAGGCGACGCGCCATACTATCCCGCCTTTCCAAAGAAATGATAGTTCTATCATTCCCGGAAAAGACAAAAAAACACGCCTGTCATATGGCAATGTCCATACGACAGGCGTGTTTTTATTTCATGGCTTCTATGTAGCTCTGGATGACCTGCACCGCGCCGTCGACACCGATGCGGCTGGAATCGATGCAGAGATCGTAGTTTTCGCTTTCGCCCCAGATTTGATCGGTGTAATACTTGTAATAGCTGGAGCGGTCCTTGTCCACTTCCCGGATGAGCTTCTTCGCTTGTTCCTCATTGAGGTTTTTGCGCTTCATAATGGTCTGGATGCGGAAGGGGAGATCGGCCATGATGAAGACCCTGACCACATCGTCCCGATTGCGCAGGACGTAGTCGGCGCAGCGCCCGACAAAAATCGCGTTGCCTTCGTCAGCCAGCTTGCGGATAGAATCAAACTGCGCCGAGGCGATCTGCATATTCAGGCGGAAACCTTCATTCATCCCGATGTAATGAGGCGTGGGGACAATGTAGGTGGAGACGCGCTTTTCGTCGTAGGAATTAAAAATCTCCCGGCTGAAATTGGAGTTTTCGGCCGCGTGGTCGACGATCTCCTTATCGTAGCAGTTGTAGCCGAGCTGAGCGGCCAGGGCACGCGCGATATCGTGGCCGTTGCTGCCGTGTTGTCTGCCAAGCGTGATGATCATAGACGTTACCTCCGTATTTTTCCTTGATTAAAAGATAACACCATCGGCGCAATTTTTCAAGTTCTTTGTGCCTGGTGGACTTGCACGCCGGACCTGACGCATAGAATGAGGAGAAACGCGCGGAGAGGGGGAACGGCTGTGCAACGGCGGAGACTGGCCTATAACACGGCGCTGCTGACGGCGTCGTCGCTGCTGATGAATTTGATCGGTATGGCCTTTCAGGTCTGGCTGGTGGGACGGATCGGCTCGGCGGGGATCGGGCTGTATCAGCTGGTGCTGTCGGTGACCAATCTGTGCGCCACCTTTGCCATCTCCGGAATCCGCTTTGCGGCGACACGGCTGGTGTCGGAGGAGCTGGGGCTGGAGAACACCGGCGGGATTCGTTCGGCCATGGGGCGCTGCCTGGGCTACGGGCTGTTTTTTGGCCTGGCCGCAGCGCTGATTCTCCGCAGTCTTGCCGAGCCCATCGGATTCCTCTGGATCGGGGATGCGCGCACCGTGCGCTCTCTTCGGCTCGCGGCCTGGAGCATGCCGTGCGTCTCCCTCTGCGCCGCAATCTCCGGATACTTTACCGCCTGCGGCCGGGTCTGGAAGCCGACGCTGATCCACCTGATCGAACAGCTGGCCGGCATCGCGCTGGTGGCCTTTTTCCTTCAGTCGGCCCCGGCGGGCGACATTGAAAAAAGCTGTGCCGCCGTCACCCTTGGGCGGATGACGGCGGACGTTCTGAGTCTGATTTTGATGCTGGCGGCCTTTGCGATGGATCGGCGCGGACACTACGGTCAGGCCGGACAGGGCAAACAGCTGACGGTGCGGATGCTGCGCATCGCTGTGCCGCTGGCGGTGTCGGCCTATGCGCGCAGCGCCCTGTCAACGCTGCAGCATCTGCTGGTGCCGCGGGGCCTGAAGAAGGCGGGCTATTCCGCCAACAGCGCGCTTTCGGGGTACGGCACGATCCAGGGGATGGTGCTGCCGATCCTGTTCTTCCCGTCGTGCATCCTCGCCGCGCTCTCGGAGTTGATTGTCCCGGAGCTGACAGCGGCTCAGGTGCAGGGTGACAGCGGAGAAATCCGGCGCGCGACCCGGGAAATGATCACGCTCAGCGCGCTTTTTTCGGGGGCGGTGGCGCTGTTCCTGTTCCTCTTTTCCGAACAGCTTGCCATGGTCATCTACGCAAGCCGCGAGGCCGGGCGCTATCTGCGCCTGCTTGCCCCGCTGGTGCCGGTCATGTACACGGATATGACCGTGGACGGCTGTCTCAAGGGCCTGGGCCAGCAGGTGTGGAGCATGGGGATCAACATTCTCGACTCCCTGCTGGGCTTGCTGCTGGTGTGGTGGCTGCTGCCGCGCTATGCGCTGACGGCCTACCTTGCCATCATCTATGTCACGGAGCTGTTCAACTTTGCTTTAAGCGCCTGGCGGCTGCAGCGGGTGATACCGGCGCGGCCGGAAGTCAGGCGCCCTGACGCTTGAGAGCACGGCGCTGGACGCGCTTTTCATCGTTACGGTGCAGGATGGGGGAGATGCGCTTGTACAGCAGGAAGGTGAGCCCGGAGACGACAGCGCCCTTGAGAAGGTTGAAGGGAACCACCGCAAACAGCACCAGGGTGGAGACGCTGGTGATGGCGCTGTTGACCTTGGTGCCCATGCCGACGATGGCTTCCATGGGGATGCCATAAAGGGCGGCAAACTTGGGCAGGAGATAGACGGCGTTGAAGGTGCTGCCGACCACGGTCAGTACCAGGGTGCCAACGAGCATGCCGAGCAGGGCGCTGCGCTTGCCGGGTCTGGCATGATAGACCAGACTTGCGGGGAGTACGAAGGAGCAGCCGACTACAAAGTTTGCGTAATCGCCTACGAACGCGGTGGAGGTTCCCTTGAGCAGGAGCTTGACCAGAACCTTGACCAGCTCCGCCGCCACGCCGGCCACGGGGCCGAGATAGAAGGTGCAGATCAGAATGGGAATCTCGCTCAGGTCCAGCTTATAAAAGCTCGGGGCGAAAAAGAGCGGGATCTCAACGAGCATCAGCACCGCCGCCAGGCACGCGAACACGGCGGTATAGGTGATATAGTGCGTGTTGGCAAAGGGCTTGATGTCGCGGCAGAGCCATTTTTGC
Organism: Oscillospiraceae bacterium; assembly: GCA_017458085.1. GTDB lineage: Bacteria > Bacillota > Clostridia > Oscillospirales > Oscillospiraceae > Limivicinus. The sequence continues at coordinate 5,229 of JAFTGE010000009.1, read as the reverse complement.
AGCAGGTATGCCACGGCAAAGAGCGCCGCGATGGTGAGGATGCAGGTGAGTACGAAGCCTAAGTTTTCCATAGATAAACCTCCATAGCCGGGCAAAAGAAAATGCCCGAAGAATACGATCTCCAGGCAGCAATATACCGGCAATGGTGCCGATCTATTGTCTTCTTCCATCCAGACTATACTGTCGGTACCGGAGTCACACCGGTTCCTGCCAATTACGGCTCGCGGACTTTACCGCCGATCGGGAATTTCACCCTGCCCTGAAGACGGCTTGAGTATAACATAGGATATTGGTTTTGACAAGAGGGATTTTTCACGGTATACTGAATGCTGAACGTGAAAAGAGGTGGTTTTGTGGCCGCAATTGAGCGCAGCTGCTGCTTTACCGGACACCGGCCGATGAAGCTGCCATGGGGCATGAATGAGGACGATCCCCGCTGTCTGGAACTCAAGCTGGAGCTGGCCGCGCGGCTGGAGGCGATTTATGAGCTGGGCTACCGGCATTTTATCTGCGGGATGGCGCTGGGCTGTGATATGTATTTTGCCGAGGCGGTGCTGGAGATGAAGGCGGTGCACAACGATGTGACGCTGGAGGCGGCGATCCCCTTTGGCGATCAGCCAGGCCGCTGGAATGAAAAGCAGCGAAAGCGGTATAACCGCCTGATCGACAGCGCGGATAAGATCACGGTATTGCAATACGGCTACACGGCGGACTGCATGATGCGGCGCAACCGCTATATGGTTGACCACGCCGGGCTCCTGCTGGCCTGCTTTGACGGACGTCCCGGCGGGACCATGAACACCATCCTGTACGCCCAACGCGGGGGGAAGACGGTAGTCATTGTGGATATTGGGGAATCATAAACAAAAGATATACGGAGGAAAAAACAATGAAGGTACTGATGATCAACGGCAGCAGGCGGGACGCAGGCTGCACCTACACGGCACTGAGCCTTGTGGCAAAGGAGCTCAATGCCGCCGGAATTGAGACAGAGATCATGAACGTCGGCTCCCGCGTGATGAAGGGGGAGACGAAGGAGGCTGTGAAGGAGGCCCTCGCCGTTATGAAGGAGGCCGACGGCCTCGTGATCGGCGCGCCGGTCTACTATGCCTCTCCCGCGGGCGAGGCGCTCATGTTCCTGGACCGCTTCTTCTGGGACGGCGGGGACGATCTGCGCTGCAAGCCCTGCGCCACGGTCGCCTCGGCACGCCGCGCGGGAACTACGGCTACGCTGGACGCGCTGAACAAGTATCCCACCATCTGCGAAATGCCGTTGGTCTCTTCCAGTTACTGGAACATGGTGCACGGCTTTACGCCGAAGGACGTGATGCAGGATCTGGAGGGTGTGCAGATCATGGAAACGCTGGGGCGGAATATGGCCTGGCTGCTCAAGTGCATTGAGGCGGGCAAAGCCGCCGGCATGGAGCCGCCTGCGTATACCAAAAAGACGCTCACAAATTTCATCCGCTGAACCACCACAAAAACCGGCTGTCTCAAAACGTAAGGTGACCTGTCATTCCGAAGCCAGTGCGCACACTGGCTGTGGGAATCCGTTCTCTTTTCAGGGAAAATGCGGATTGCCACGACCAGTTTGCGAACTGGTCTCGCAATGACACAGCGTTTTGAGACAGCCGGTTTTTTGTATCTTGGTCCATTAACCCCAAAGGGCGGTGAGCATGGGGATGATCTGCTTTTTCCGGCTCATGACGCCGGGCAGGAACAGATGGTTTTCACTGGGGGTTACGGAAAATGCCTGCTGAATGATCTCGTCGCTGCCCACATAGAGTAGATGGGAGCCTTCGGATAGGACGTCCGTGATCATCAGCAGCACCATGTCGAAGCCCTTGTCCTCTTTTTCGCGACGCATGACCTCGAGGAATTCCTCCTTGCGCAGCATGATGGTATCCGCACCGGCGCAGGTGATCTGACTGACGGAGAGGTTCTGACCGGAGATGTGGAACTGCTTATAATCGGTGCGGAACATCTGTTCGGCGCTCTTTTCCCCGCCGTCGAAGGCGAACAGGGAGGCGCCCAGCTCGTCGAGCGATATGTGGGCGATATGCGCCAGGCGTTCGGCCATGGCGATGTCCCGCTTGGTGCAGGTGGGAGATTTGAACAGCACCGTGTCGGACAAAATCGCGCCCGCCATCAGACCGGCGATCTTCGCCGAGGGGACAACGCCGCGCTCCTGATACATGGAGGCGAGGATGGTGTTGGTACTGCCCACGGGCTCGTTGCGCACGCGGATGGGCTGGTTGGTCTGAATATCGCCCAGCCGGTGATGGTCGATGATTTCCAGAATATCCACCTGCTCCAGTCCCGGCACGGACTGGGCCGCCTCGTTGTGATCGACCAGCACCACCTGCTTGCGCCGGGGCCGCAGCAGATGGAAGCGGGAGAGCGTGCCGACAACGGCGTCGTTTTCGTCCACGATGGGGTAGCTGCGGAACCGGCTCTTGAGCATGACCTCGCGCACATCGTCCAGATAATCGGTCAAATGGAAGGATACGATGTCTTCGGTGTTGCAGATGCGCTCAACGGGCATGGCCTGGCAGATGAAGCGGGCCACGCGCCGGGTGCTCAGCGGGGTGGAGATGACGCAGGTTTTTTTTGCCTGGGCCCATTCGGGCTTGAGGTCGGCGCGGCAGAGGATCAGGCAGTTGACGCCGGCCTCGATGGCGCGGTCGACGATCTCGGGCTGGTTGCCGCAGATGAGGATGCTGTCGGGATTGGTCAGCGCGGGGTCCTCATAGCTCTGGGGCATGGTAATAAACAGCTCGCCGGAGATCGTGGAGATCTCGGAAATGTATTCGTTGACAAGGGTGCCCTCGATGACGCTCAGCAGGTTAAACAACGGCAGATCGTCAATGCGGTTTTTATACATGGTGTCCAGGTTGTAGTCAGCGATATCGCCCACGGAAAGCATACCGTGGAGGCTGCCGTCATCGTTGACAATGGGGACGGAATTGAGCTCGCCGTCGCGCATGGTCTGCCAGGCCAGGTCAATAGTGACGGAGGCGGTAAGCGCCGGGGGACGATCAAAATCCAGGTCGCGCACCTGTGTGCGCATGTTCTGGATCAGCGGCGGGGCATCCACGCCAAAGCGGTCCAGCAGGCGTTTGGTCTCGTCGTTGACAGCGCCGATCCGCGCCGCCTTGTATTCACGATCACCCAGCGCCTGCCGAAGATTGGCATACGCGATGGCGGCGACGATCGCGTCGGTGTCGGGATTCCGGTGCCCGGTTACATAAATGTCGCTCATAAATACCTGTTTCCCTTCAAATCATCTTTGTTATGGGGGTTCCGGGGAATTACGGTACTATAATACCGCTTCAAAGATATTGGTGTCAAGCGCTTGAGCAAATGCGGCCTTGTCCATTTTTTCGCAAATGATATCCGGCGGAAGAGAAAGACCGCACAAAGGAGAAAAAATTGACTGTTTTATTGATGTCGGCAGAACTATAATGCAGGCGAAAAGTCGGGTATAAAGCGGGTTTGACGCTGCTGTGGACGATGCGGCTTCTCTTGACTTTGACAACGAGAAATCATATAATAAGTGAGTAAGATAGGTTTTGTATACCCTTTTATCAGGGAGTACCATAAATGAACGAATGCAGGAACAACAGAATACAGCCTCGGCATTTCGGCAGGCGTGTCCTGTCGGTGCTGCTGTGCCTGGCCATGCTGCTGAGCCTGGGCAACGGTATGCCGCTGCGACGGGTGAGCTATGCGGATGGCCCGGAACTTAGCTGTTCCTATACGACGCCGACGGGAGTGGGCTATGCCGGGTATACGGTGCATGTCCATACGGATGCCTGCTACGCTGACGGCAAGCTGGTCTGCCCGCTGCCGGAGATCGCGGCGCATGTGCACAGTGAGGCTTGCTATACGACAGAGTCGGTGCTGATCTGCGGTCAGGAGGAGGCCGAGGCCCATACCCACGACGAGAGCTGCTACGGTCCCGTGCGCGGGGAACTGACTTGTGCGCTGGAGGAGCTTGCGGGGCACACGCACAGCGCGGACTGCTATACCCGGATTCCGGGTGATCTGATTTGCGGCCTCGACGAAGGGGAGGAGCATCAGCATACAGAGGATTGCTATGCCTGGACTGAGGAGCTGACCTGCGGCCTGGAGGAGTCCGAGGGTCATGTCCATTCGGATGAATGCTATGCATGGGACGAGGGGCTTGTCTGCGGCCTGGAGGAAACGGAAGGGCACACCCATACGGAGGCGTGCTTTGAGACCCATACGGAGCTTACCTGCGGGCAGCAGGAGCTGCACACCCATAACGAGAGCTGCTACGACGCGGAGGGAAACTTGACCTGCGGCCTGTTGCAGCTGGAGGAGCATGTCCACGGCGAGGAATGCTTCCGGACGAAGCAGGCGAGCGAGCCTGAGCGCGAGGAAGGTGATCCCGGTGCGGATCTGGAATCCGAGGCGGTCTATGCGGCGGCCTTTGCTGATCTTGACCTGACCGGAGCGTGGGACGAGGCGCTGCTGGCTGTTGCCATGACGCAGCTGGGCTACCGCGAGAGCGAACGCAACTTCATCTACGACGAGCATAACCAGAAGCAGAACTACACCCGCTACGGCGCGTGGTACGGCATTGCTTATGGCGATTGGTGTGCCATGTTTGTGTCCTTCTGCCTGCACTATGCCGGTATCCCGGAGGAAGCCATGCCCATCGACAGCGGCGTGATCCACTGGATCGAGCAGCTGGAGGAGGCGGGGCTGTACGCGCCGGCGGGGGAGTATGCGCCCAAGCCGGGCGATCTGATCTTTTTCGACTTTGATTTTGACAATCACAGCGACCATATGGGTATCGTCACGAAGCTTGACGAAACCACCGTCCAGACCATCGAGGGCAACCGCCTGCCGAAGGTCGCGCTCTTTACCTACGATATAGATGATCCGACGATCCTGGGTTACGGCCTCCTGCCGGAGCGCCCGGAGGAAGACCCCGATACCGAGCTGGCTGTCATCACCACCGCCGAGGGGACGGAGCTCCCTGCGGAGGCGGCGGTGCGCGCCCTGGTGCTGGAGGGGGAAGCGGCTGACCAGGCGCTGGCGTTGGTGGAGGACTACCGAGCGGCGCAGGAAACGGCCTGGAACGCGATCCGCAAAAAGGCGAAGCTTGCCGCGCAGACTCCCGCTTCATCGGAGACGGCGGAGACGCGGTATGTGGCGCTGGAGATCGGGATCGAGGATCTGGACGCTGCGGACTATGCG
>JAFTGE010000002.1 GCA_017458085.1 Oscillospiraceae bacterium | reverse complement strand
TCGTTCTGCTGTCTGTAGTAGTTGGCGCGGGGGTTGTCCCAGGAGCGGAACACGGCGCGGATGGCTTCCTTGAGCTGGACAACGGGGTCGGAGGGGAAGTCCTCGCCGAGCTGCTTCTTGTACTCGGCCTTGAACTGCTCAGCCAGCTCCTTGAGGTCGGCGGCGGTGAGCTCGACGTCGAAGGTGACGCCCTTCTTCTCCTTCATCTCGTCGATCAGCTGCTCAAAGTACTTCTTGCCGACTTCCATGACGACGTCGGAGAACATCTGGATGAAGCGGCGGTAGGAGTCGTAGACAAAGCGCTCGAACTTGGGATCGGGGTTGCCGGCGATCATGGCGGCGACGACGTCGTCATTCAGGCCGAGGTTGAGGATGGTGTCCATCATGCCGGGCATGGAGGCGCGGGCGCCGGAACGGACGGAGACCAGCAGGGGGTTGGTCAGGTCGCCGAACTTCTTGCCGTTGATTTCTTCCATGATCGCGACGTTCTTCATGATCTCAGCCATGATCTCGTCGTTGATCTGACGGCCGTCCTCATAGTACTGGGTGCAGGCTTCTGTGGTGATGGTAAAGCCCTGGGGGACAGGCAGGCCGATGTTGCTCATCTCGGCGAGGTTTGCACCCTTGCCGCCGAGCAGCTCACGCATCTGGGCGTTGCCTTCGGAAAACAGATACACATACTTTTTGCTCATGGAATCGTTCCTTTCTATATGCAAAAACTTATTAAATTAGCCACTAGTTAGATTACCACATTTTGCACACTTTTAGCAATAGATTTTCCTCACAAATCCGTACTTTTTCCGGCGGAAATTTCATTGGCGATTTTTGCAAAACCACCAATATCCAGCACCTCTCCCCTGACCCGTGTATCAAAACCGAGCGTTTGGAGAACTTTTTCCATCTCCTCCTTGGTCACGCCCGGCACCTGGGAGCTGACCGCGTTGACCAGGGTCTTGCGCCGCTGGTTGAAGGCGGCCCGGATGAGACGGAACATCAGCTTTTCGTCCTCGACCGCGGCGGGATGCTCGCTGCGCCGGTGCAGACGGATGACCGAGCTTGTCACCTTCGGCTGGGGAATGAAGCAGGAAGGCGGCACGTCGAACAGAAGCTCCGTCTCCATGTGCCACTGCACGAAAATGCCGAAGGCGCCGTAGTCGGCGGTGCCGGGCGGTGCGCAGATGCGCCGCGCCACCTCCCGCTGGATCATGACCGTGATGGTCTCAAAGCACCCGGCCTCGATGAAGGCGGTCAGCAGCGGGCTTGTCACGTTGTAGGGCAGGTTTGCGCATACCACGTGCCGCAGCCCCGGCATAGTCTCCTCTGCCAGGGCGGGGAGGTCCTGCTTGAGCACATCCCCGAACACGACCTCCACATTCTCGCAGCCGGTCAGCGTCTCGGCCAGAATCGGCTGCAGCGCGCGGTCGAGCTCCACGCTCACGACCTTGCCCGCCCGCCGGGATAATTCCCGTGTCAGGCAGCCGATCCCCGGCCCGACCTCAAGCACGCCCGCGCCCTCGTCAAGCTCGGCGGCGGCGGCGATGTCCTCCGGCACCCAGGCGGCGGTGAGGAAGTTTTGCCCCAGGGACTTGGAGAAGCGGAAGTTATGCCGCGCCAGCAGTGCGCGGATCTCGTTGATATCTGTCAGATTCATTCTTATTTTTTATCCTTCAGCAGCTTTTCAAAGGCCTGCCGGTGGGGGTCATGTCCCGGCTCGGCGTCCACCAGGATGTTGCCCCGGTAGCGGTAGCCGCTCTCGCGCAGCAGGCTCTGCATGGGCTTATTCTGTCTGTGGGTGTCCACTCTTATGCATTTGCGCCCGTAAACGCGCGCCTGCTCGTCGGCGCAGCGCATCAGCGCCTGGGACGCGCCGCTGCCCCGGTATTCCTTGGCAATGGCCGCCCGGTGCAGCACGCAGTAGGGCATGTCCCCCGACCACTTGCCGTCGGTAATGTCGTCGTAGCCCGGCTCGTGGAGCGTGCTGAGCACAAAGAAGCCCACCGTATCCCCGGCGTGGGTCAGCACAAAGCACTGCCCGAGCTGAATATCCTCCTCGAAGCGCTCCGCTCCGGGGTAGGGTCCCTGCCACTGATCGATGTGAAAGCGGCCGAGGCTCTCCCGCGCGTCCTGTACGATCTCCAAAATCCGTGGGATGTCCTCTGCCACCGCCGCCCGGTAGACCACGGGCTGGGTCAGCTTCTTGCGTCCGCTCTCTTTCTCTACGCTGCTCATGAGCTTTCTGTCCTCCTCGCTTGCCGGTTGAAAGGCCGCGTACATGTCCGGCCGCTTCTCTTTGGTTCTGATCAGCTGCTGCTTTCTCCGCCAGCGCTCGATATGGGCGTGGTTGCCATTGATCAGGACCTCCGGCACCGCTCTCCCCTCCCAGACCTCCGGGCGGGTGTACTGCGGGTATTCCAGCAGGCCGTCCCAGTGACTCTCCCCGGTGTAGCACTGCTCGTCGGCCAGCACGCCCGGCACGAGTCTGCACACCGAATCGGCCACCGCCATCGCCGCGATCTCCCCTCCCGTCAGCACGAAGTCCCCCAGGGAGATCTCCTCGTCCACGCATTCCTCAATGAAGCGCTCATCCACACCTTCATAGTGGCCGCAGACCAGTACCAGGTGGTCGTAATCGCGCTTGAGCCGCTTGGCCGTCTCCTGGGTGTAGGGCTGCCCCTGGGGAGAGAGATAGATCACCCGGCTGCGCCGCTCTTCAGCGGTTGACATAACATATTCCAGGCAAGATTTGAGCGGCTGCGCCATCATCACGCAGCCGAAGCCCCCGCCGTAAGGGTAATCGTCCACCTGCCGCTGCCTGTTCTCGGTAAAGTCGCGGATCTGGACGCAGTTGATGTCCACGATCCCCTTCTTTGCGGCGCGGCCGATGATGCTCTCGTGCAGCACGGCGTGGACCGTGTCCGGGAACAGGGTCATGATATCGATTCTCATGGCGCTTTGTTCCATGGCTTCACATTCCTTCAATCAGATGTACCGTGATCACCCCTGCGTCCACATCGGTAGAGAGGATGAATGCCGGCACCGCGGGGATCAGATGCTCCGTCTCGCCCTTGACCACGTAGACGTTGGAGGCCGGGGTCTCCATCACCTCGGTGAGGGTTCCGACCTCGTTGCCGCTTTCATCCACGACGCGGGCGCCGATGATATCCTGCAGGAAAAAGGCGCCGCTGGGCAGGGCCGCGTCGCTGCGTTTTACCCAGACCCGCTGCCCCTTGAGCGTCATGGCGGCATTGACGTCGTCGACGCCCTCGAGCTTTGCGATCACGAAGTCCTTGTGCGTGCGGGCGGACTGGACGGTAAGCTCCGTCTCCCGATCGGTGTACAGACGTTTGAAGCTCTTGAAAAAGCGCGGTGAATCGAGCCAGACCTCGATCTTGACCTCGCCCTGCACCCCATGGGTGTTGACGATGCGTCCGGCCTCGATGAAAGCTTTTTTCTCCATATTCTCCCTCCCGCGGCAAGATTCAATGAAGTATACCATACTTCCGGGCGTTTGCCAACAAAAATCCCGTGGTACGGCAGGGGCCAAACCACGGGATTTGATTATCATGCGGCGATGTCGCCAAGCTCCTCGGCGCTGCGGGCGGCCTCGGGGATCTCGATCGCATCCACGGCGTCGAAGTCGTAGAGCACCTCGCTGACCATGACGCGGCCGATATCCAGCGTAAAGCCGAGCGCACCGAGATCAAAGCCCTCCAGCCCGGATTCCCGTGCGATCTCCGCCATCATCTCATCAAGCATCGCGGGCAGCAGGTTCTGCATGATCTCGGTCATATCCATGGTGAACTTGACGATCATGCCGCTCTTGTTGTCGATGGCGATGGTTGTGGGGATGGCCCCGGTAGAGCTCTCGTCCAGGTCGTCCAGATCCATGTTCAACGCGCTGCCCAGGGCGCTCAGCACGCCGGACAATTCAACAGCCTCTCCGATCTCCTCGCCCTCGATGACGCCGGAGAACACGGTAGCCTCCGCGCCCTTGACGGTCTCGGTGCCGGTCTTTTCAAAGCGGGAGGCGAGCTTGAGCAGCATCGTATAGTCGCTCATATCCACGTCCTGCACCGGCAGCTGGTCACCGTCCACGCTCTGCTTGGCCCAGCTGTTCCCGCCGTCAGGGGAAACATAGGCCATATAGTCGTCTCCATCCTGTTCATAGTAGCTGAGGATGTTCAGCGCTTCCCCCATCACCTGCATATTCATGTCCATTTTCATTTTCAGGGGATCGCTGTTGATATCCGCGGTGCCTGCCACCGCGATGTCCAGGTCCACGGACTCGCCCAGCAGCCCCATGCTCATTTCCATGTCCATATCCATGTCCATACGCCAGCTCTGGAGCTTTTCCATTTTTCTGGCCGCCTTGGCCATGCGGGTCTCGAAGCTGCCGCAGGCAGCCAGGCTGAGCATCAGTGCGAGTGCGAGCAGCACCGCCGCGATTTTCCTCATTCTTTTCATGTGATCTCCTTTCCGAAGCACGCGTTTTCCGCATTCAGTATAGCACAACGTGCCACGCAAAAGCGAACGAACTGTAAAGCTTTCCCCGCGCCGGGAATGGAAAAAGCACCCGATATTGGGTGCTTTTTCTGATCAGTCCATGATCTCCACGGAAACTTTTTTGCCCTTTCTCTGGGCGACGGCGCGCATCAGAATGCGGATCTGCTTGACGATCCGCCCCTGGCGGCCGATGACCTTGCCCATATCGCCGTCGGCGACGCGGACCTCAAACACGGTCTCGCCGTCGGCCTTGCGCTCGGTCACAGAGACCTGACTGGGGTCATCCACCAGGCTCTGTACGATGTAGGTCAAAAGCTCTTTCATGCTAAAAGGACACTCCTTTAGGCCTCGATCTTCTTGAGCAGGCCGCGGACCGTGTCGGTGGGCTGAGCGCCGTTTGCGATCCAGTACTTGGCGCGCTCCATATCGACCTTGATCTTCTCGCTGTCGGCCATGGGATCGTACACGCCGATCTCCTCGATAAAGCGGCCATCGCGGGGGCTGCGGGAATCCGCAACAACGATACGGTAGTAAGGTGCCTTCTTGGCGCCCATTCTGCGAAGTCTGATTTTAACCATGTAGTTTCACCTCCATGTATTTTGTCGATCTATATTACAAAGCCAGAGGCTGTGTAACCGATAACCAGTCTGTAGGGGAAGGGCCTTCCCTCCCGCCATGTTGATCCTGCACCCGGTTCAAAATCCCGGGAAGCCGCCACCCATACCGGGGAAGCCGCCACCCATGCGGCCCATCTTTTTTTGCAGCTTTTTCATGTTCTTGCCGCTCAGCTGCTTGGTCATCTGCTGCATGGCGTCGAACTGCTTGAGCAGGCGGTTGACATCCACCACCGACGTGCCGGAGCCGGCGGCGATGCGCTTTTTTCGGCTGGAGTTGAGGAGGCCGGGGTTTTCCCGCTCGGCCTTGGTCATGGACAGGATGATGGCTTCCTGCCGCGCCATGGCCTTGTCGTCGATCTTCGCGCCCTTGAGGGCCTTGGCGTCAAGGCCGGGGATCATCCCCACCAGGCTTTCCAGATCGCCCATGTTTTTCAGCTGGCCCATCTGCTCCAGATAATCCGAGAGGGTAAAACGGTTGGCCCGCAGCTTTTCCGCTGCCTCCAGCGCCTTCTTCTCGTCAAAGCTCTGCTCGGCTTTCTCGATGAGGGTGAGCATGTCGCCCATGCCGAGGATGCGGGAGGCCATGCGGTCGGGGTGGAACGGCTCGATCATGTCGAGCTTTTCGCCCACGCCGATAAACTTGATGGGCTTTCCGGTGGCCGCGCGGATAGAGAGGGCCGCGCCGCCGCTGGCGTCGCCTTCGAGCTTGGTGAGCATCACGCCCGTGATGCCCAGAGCCTCATCAAAGGCGGTGGCGGCGTTGACAGCGTCCTGGCCGGTCATCGCGTCGACCACCAGCAGGATCTCCGCCGGGTCGACGGCGGCCTTGATATTTTTCAGCTCGTCCATGAGCGCCTCGTCGATGTGCAGGCGGCCGGCGGTGTCCAAAAACACCAGGTCGTTGCCGTGCTTTTTGGCGTGCTCAATGGCGGCCTTGGCGATATCCACGGGATTGGTCTGTCCCATCTGGAACACGGGGATATTCAGCTGCGCACCTACGGTCTCCAGCTGTTGGATGGCAGCGGGACGGTAGATGTCACAGGCGGCCAGCAGTGGACGCTTGCCCTGCTTGCGCATGTACCCGGCAAGCTTTGCGCCGTTGGTGGTCTTGCCCGCGCCCTGCAGACCCACCAGCATCACCACGCTGGGGGATTTGGAGCCGATGTTGAGCTTCTGGTTCTCCCCGCCCATCAGGGCGCACAGCTCCTGATTGACGATCTTGATGACCATCTGCGCAGGGTTGAGGGCCTCCAGCACATCGACGCCGACGGCCTTTTCGGTCACGGTCTTGGTGAAGTCACGCACGACCTTGTAGCTGACGTCGGCCTCCAGCAGCGCCATGCGCACCTCGCGCATGGCCTCCTTGACGTCGTTCGGCGTCAGGCGGCCCTTGCCGCGCAGCTTTTTAAAGGCTTCATTCAGTTTATCGGATAAGCTTTCAAACGCCATTTTATACTAACCTCTGCTGATCAGCAGCTCGACCCGCTCTGCCGCGTCCTCCGTCAGCTTTCTCGCCTCTCCCTCAGTCAGAGGCAGCAGCGTTTCCAGCGTTTGGCGCAGCTCCGCGAGCAGGCGGCGGTTTTCCTCAAAGCGGGCCAGAAGCCCGGTCTTTTCCTCCACGGCCTCCATCGCGCTCTCGGCGCGGCGGATATTATCCCACACACCCTGCCGCGATATGCCAAGCTGTTCGGCGATCTCCGACAGGGACAGATCCTCATTGTAATGCAGATCGAAGCACTCTCTCTGCTTTTCGGTCAGCAGCTCGCCATAGAAATCCAGCAGCATGCTCTGTGTCCATCTGCCCTCCGCCATGGTCAGGCCCCCTGTCAAGTGTTCAACCTTGAAGGAGTATACTACCGCCGTCGGCCGCTGTCAAGCATTTTTTCTTGTCAGCTATGCAAGTCCCGGCGAAATGGCGCCTTCCCATCTGTCATGGTGAGGTGGGCGCAGCCAGCCGGGGATTGTATCAGATCACCGGGAAGCCGCCGTTGACGGCAAGAACCTGACCCGTGGTATAGGCGGCCTCGGCCAGATACACCACCGCGTGGGCGATCTCCGCGGCCTGCCCCAGGCGGCCCAGGGGGATCTCCCCGGCCAGCGCTTCGAGCGTCTCCCGTCCCAGGACCTGGACCATGTCGGTGTCGATGACGCCGGGCGCCACGGCATTGACGCGGATGCCGCTGGGCGCAAGCTCCGCGGCCAGGGATTTCGTCAGGCCGATGATGGCGTGCTTGGTGGCCGAATAGGTCACCTCACAGGAGGCGCCGTACTGCCCCCAGATTGAGGACATATTGACGATGCAGCCGGCATGCTCATGAAGCATATGGGGCAGCACCGCCTGAATGGTGTTATAGCAGCCGCCAAGGTTCACCGCGAAGACACGGTCCCAGGCAGCGCGGTCAATGTCCTGAAACAGCTGCTGGCGCGCGATGCCCGCATTGTTGACCAGCAGCGAAACCTTCCCCAGTTCCTTTTCACAATACGCGACCATGGCCCGCACCGCGTCGGCGTCGGCCACGTCCGCCTGAAACCAGGCGGCGTCATGCCCGGCCTTGCGCAGCTTTTCACACAGCGCGGCGGCCAGATCCGCGCGCTCAACGCAGTTGATGCACACGGCCCAGCCCGCCTCTGCCAGCGCCTCAGCACAGGCCGCGCCGATGCCGCGGGAGGAGCCGGTGACCAAAGCGACCTTCCTCATGTCGTTTCCTCCAGCTTTCGCTCCATGAGCTCCCGGCTGTACCGGGCCAGCTCCTGCGTGCTCTCGGCCTTAACGCGCTCCGCAGGCAGCACCTCCAGAATGTCCAGATACACATCCGTGCGCTTAAAGGGAAGATTCTTCTTCGCCTCGTCCGTACCGCGCACGCTGGCAATCACCAGCGGGACATTGGCCTTCTGCGCGATCTTGAAGGAACCGGCGTGGAAGGGCAGCATCCGGCCCGTCTTGCTGCGGGTGCCCTCGGGGTAGATGGCCATGGAGCACAGATCCCGCTTGAGATAGTCCGCCGCGGTGAGGATGGTTCTCAGCGCCTCGCGGTCGTTCTCCCGGTTGATGGACAGAAAGCCCGCGCCGTAGGCGATCCGGCCCGCAATGGGAATGCGCATGTTCGAGGGCTTGGAGACAAATGAAATATCATACTTGCGCAGCTTGTCCAGCACGATCAGCGGATCGAACATGGAGCGATGGTTACATACCATCAAAAAGCGCCCCTGCTGCGGGAGTTTCTCCTCCCCCGTCACATGCACGCGCAGCCGCGCATAGGCACAGACAAACTCGCTGATCTGATTGCAGCCCAGCCGGGACAGCGGGAATTGCTTTTCCCGGGGCTTGGCAGTGTCAATAAACAGGGATACAAGGCCCCACAGCAAAATGAACAGCACATTCACCGCCAGATAGGACAGCGCGAAAACCAGCAGCACTTTCCAGAAAACAAAGCCCGCTGTCCAAGCATACAGCGCTGCCGCCGCGAGAGCCAGGAGCACAAAACTTCCGATCAGCATTCTTTCACCGCCTGTGTCGTAATGTCATGGTGAATCGTATTATACCGATTGTTCGCAAAATTTACAAGAGCCTCTTGACCGCCCCCCGCCGCCTTGGGTATAGTGTTAGTGAAACGAGAGGTGGTGCAAATGGAGGATCTGATTCTCTTGCCCGTGACGGAGGATATGCCCGCAGGTACGGATTTTTGTCTGCGGCTCGACAACGACTGTATGGAGCCGTGGTTTCACCGCGGTCAGCTCCTGTACGTCAGCCGCGCCCAGTCGCCCGAGGAAATGGCCGCCGGAATCTTCTTCTGCCGCGGTCGCATCCTCTGCCGCCAGTGGTGCGAGGATTACGCGGGTACGCTGCACCTGCTATGCGCCAACCCCGAACGCGAGAGCGAAAACCTCAGTCTCAGCCGTGATGAGAAAGACGCCTGCCTCTGTCTCGGTACTGTGCTGCCCATGCGTCGGTTGCCGATGCCGGTCTACGGGTCGCGGAGGAAAAACCTTTAAAGCGCCCCTTCTTTTCAGAATGTTTTCAGGGATTCGGGCTATACTGGAGGCTGTAGAATTCGGACATTGCGGGGGGAAACGCCATGAAAATTCTCATTATTGAAGACGAAAAGCTGCTGGCCGACTCCATCCAGACCATGCTGGAGAGCAAGGGCTTCCAGGTGGAGGCCGTCTATGACGGCGAGACCGGCGCCGATTACGCGGAGCTGGGCATCTACGACCTGCTGATTCTGGACGTGATGATGCCGAAAATGGACGGCTATCAGGTGGCACGCAAGGTGCGTTCCCAGCGCCTCGGCACACCGATTCTGATGCTGACCGCCCGCTCCGGTCTTGAGGATCGGATCGAAGGACTCAACGCCGGAGCCGACTATTATCTCACCAAGCCCTTTGACATGCGGGAACTGCTCGCCTGCATCAACGCCCTGCTGCGTCGCCAGGGTAATCAGGTCGACGAGCTGGTCTTCGGCAACACCGCGCTCGATCTCGCCTCCTCTACCCTGGTGTGCGGCGAGAAAAGCGTGCGCCTGTCCGCCAAGGAGTTCGATGTCATGCGCCTGCTGCTGCAATACAAGGGCAACAACCTCTCCAAGGAGGTCATCCTCGCCAAGGTGTGGGGCTATGACTCCAACGCCGTGGAAAATCACGTGGAGGTCTATGTCGGCTTTTTGCGCAAGAAGCTGCAAAGCATCGGCTCCAACATTAAAATCGAGGCCCTCCGACGGCTGGGCTATCACCTGGAGGTGGCAGAGCCGTGATCGGCAAACTGCGCGTTAAGTTTGTTGTTATCAATATGCTGATCGTCACGTGTATGCTGGCGCTGTCCTTCGGACTGCTGTCCCACTTCATGCGGCGCAGTATGGTGGATGAGCGCGTCAGCGCCATGCAGCGCATCGCCGAGGAGCCCATGCACATGCACAGTCCCGGCAGAGGCGGCGACGGCGATCTGCGCCTGCCCTACTTCACGCTGGAGGAAGGCCCCGACGACGAAATCATGCGCTTCGGCAGCGCCGACTATGACCTGTCGGATGAGCAGATGCTCGAGGATCTGATAGACGCCGCCCGTGAAAACGGTGACAAAACCGGCGTGCTGGAGGACTTCGGCCTGCGCTACTACCGTGCGCAGGGGCCTTGGGGCGCAAAATATGTGTTCTCCGAGACCGCCAACGAGCGCACAACCATGAGAAATCTCTATAAGGTCTGCGCCGCGGTGGGTGCGGCCAGCTTCGTCGGCTTCTTCGTGATCAGCCTGCTGCTGTCCAAGTGGGCGGTGGCGCCGGTGGAGGAAGCGTGGAAGCAGCAAAAGCAGTTCATTGCCGACGCATCCCATGAGCTGAAAACCCCGCTGACGGTCATCATGGCCAATGCGGAGCTTTTGCAGCAGGAGGGCTACAGCGACGCGCAGCGCAGCCGTTTTTCCGAAAGCATCCTTACCATATCGCAGCAGATGCGGCATCTGCTGGAGCGCTTGCTGGATCTGGCAAGGCTCGATAACGCGCACGGCAAGCCCCACTTCGACACGCTGGATTTCTCCGCCCTGGCGGAGGACTGCCTGCTCCCCTTTGAGCCGATCTTCTTTGAACGCGGACTGACACTTTCGTCCGAGGTCGATCCGGGGCTGTGCGTCAGGGGCGACGCGCAGCAGCTTCGGCAGACGGTGGACATTCTGCTGGACAACGCCCGGAAGTATTCCGCCGATGGCGGCGCGGTCTCCGTCACGCTGCGGCAGCAGGGGCACCACGCGCTTCTGACCGTGTCCAACCCCGCGCCGGAGATCAGCCGCGCCGACCGCAAAAACATCTTCAAGCGATTTTACCGCCAGGATGAGGCGCGCACCCGCACCGGCAGCTATGGACTCGGCCTGCCCATTGCGGAGAGCATCGTCAACCAGCACGGCGGGAAAATCTGGTGCGACTGGGCCGATGGGCTGATCAGCTTCTCGGTGATATTGCCGACGGAAGGAACGCAAAAAACGGATTGAGAACGAAATTGTATTTGCATTCTTCGACAAATAACGCTATACTGAATACAGATTGGTAAATTCTAGAGAGAGGAAGGTTCCTTCTATGAAAACAATTAAAAGAATTTTTGCCCTTGTTTTGATCCTCTGCCTCGCTTCCGCTCTGTGTTCCGGGCTGGCCGCCTATGCCGAAGCCGACGACGCTCTTGTCAGCGGTGAGTTCGGCGACGGGTTCTCGTACACTTACAACCCGACCTTCCGCACGCTGGTCATCCGCGGCGAAGGTGCCCTGCCCGCCTTTGACGGCGAGGAGAAGGCGCCCTGGGCCGAGGACGCGGCAGCCGTCACGAGAATCCTCATGGACGATGGCATCACCGCGATTGGCGCCGGCGCTTTTGACGGCATGCGGAATCTGAGCAGCGTCGTCTTCCCCGCCTCTCTTGAGACGGTCGACGCGGGCGCGTTTTCCGACTGCGGCTATGCCGGTCTTGTTTCCACCGTCGGCAGCACCACCGAGCTGGCCAAGCTGCTTGCGGAGATCCCCGCACTCAAGGGCGCGGCCAAATCCCGCCTCAGCGATTCCAGCCTGAAGGCTGAGATGGCCGCGATGGAGAGCGAGTACACGCCTGTCAACTACTACGCGCCCGACCCCGACACCGACCGTCTGCTGGAGATGAAGCGGATCGAGAAGGAGCAGGCCATCGCCGCTATCAAGCAGTATTACGGGCTCGACTGATCAAGCCCGCGTTTTAAGCGCATAACACCGGGAGGAGGCTGCTGACCGCGGCTTCCTCCCGGTGTTACACTTTTAATTTGTTAATAGATTGTCAATTCGCCCGGTCACATCTTCACAAAAAGAGTCGAATGGGGTATACTAAATCAAATACCAAAAGAAAGGACGTATGCATATGAATTTCCGTGACGACGGCACATACAGCAGCGGACCGGCCAGAAAGCCGAATGTCCCCAAGCTCACGGCCAAGCCCGTGCTGCTGATCGTGCTTGCCGTGCTGTTGGTTTTACTGATCCT
This sequence comes from Oscillospiraceae bacterium, assembly GCA_017458085.1. Classification (GTDB taxonomy): domain Bacteria; phylum Bacillota; class Clostridia; order Oscillospirales; family Oscillospiraceae; genus Limivicinus. The sequence continues at coordinate 13,067 of JAFTGE010000002.1, read as the reverse complement.
CGATTCCTTCTATACGCTCAAGGAGGATCAGTACGCGGTCATCACCACCTTCGGCAAGCCCACCACCGTTTCCACCTCCGGCCTGAAATTCAAGGTTCCCTTTGTCCAGAAGGTCACCAAGGTTTCCAAGACCATCCAGGGCTTCCCGCTCGGCTACCGGATGGACAGCAATGTCTCGGTGGATGACGAGTCGCTGATGATCACCTACGACTACAACTTTGTCAATGTGGACTTCTATGTGGAGTACCGGGTGACCGATCCGATCAAGTACCTGTACAGCTCCCAGGAGCCGGTGGGCATTCTCAAGATGCTCTGCCAGAGCTATATTCGAGACACCATCGGCCTGTACAACGTGGACAGCGTCATCACCACCGGCAAGAGCGAGATCCAGGCCGCCATCAAAGAAAAGGTGATCGAGCGGCTGGACCGCGAGGACATTGGCCTGCAGCTGACGAACATCACCATTCAGGACGCGGAGCCCCCCACGACGGAAGTGCAGCGCGCCTTCACCGCCGTGGAAACCGCCAAGCAGTCCGCCGACACCACCGTCAACAACGCCCGCAAGTACGCCAACGAGGTCATTCCCGCCGCAGCAGCCGACGCCGACCAGATCATCAAGAGCGCCGAGGCCTACAAGGAAAGCAAGATCAACGAGGCCACCGGTCAGGCCGCCCGCTTTGCGGAGCTGTTTGCCGAGTACGAAAAGTACCCCCTGATCACCAAGCAGCGCCTGTTCTACGAGGCGATGGAATCCATCCTGCCGGAGATGAAGCTCTATATCATCGACGCGGACACCGGCGTATCCACCGCCCTGCCGTTGGACAGCTTCGCCAACATTGAGAGGTGACGCACATGAAGAAGACTTTGAAAATTTCCATCCCGGTGCTGATTCTGATTATCGTGCTGCTTCTATCCAGCACCTGCTTTGTGACCACACATCAGAACGAGTATACCATTGTGCGTCAGTTTGGCGCTGTGGTCAAGATCATTGACCAGCCGGGCTTAAGCGTGAAGATCCCCTTCATCCAGTCGGTCAGCACGCTGCCGAAAACGGAAATGCTCTATGACCTGGCCGTCAGCGATGTCATCACCAGCGACAAGAAATCCATGGTCGCGGACAGCTTCGTCCTCTGGCGCATCAGCGATCCGCTCAAGTTCATCCAGACGCTGTCCGGCAACATCGGCAGCGCCGAATACCGCATCGACACCGTGGTCTACAATAGCCTGAAAACCGTCATCAGCTCCATGAAGCAGGAGGACGTCATCTCCGGGCGCGACGGACTGCTGGCCCAGCGGATCATGGACAACGTGGGCAATACCTTTGAAAAGTACGGCATCACGCTGCTCGCCATCGAGACCAAGCGCATCGACCTGCCGGACGAGAACAAGTCGGCAGTATACGAGCGCATGATCTCCGAGCGCGACAACATCGCCGCCTCCTTCGCCGCCGAGGGCGAGGCCGAGGCCAAGCAGATCCGCAATGAGGCGGACAAATCCGTGTCCATCACCCTGTCCGAGGCCAACGCCCAGGCCGAGAAGCTCAAGGCCGAGGGCGAGGCAGAATATATGCGCATCCTCTCCGAGGTCTACGACACCCCGGAGGAAGCCGACTTCTACGAGTTCATGCGCGCGCTGGACATGGCGGAGAAGGCGCTGACCGGCGGGAACAAGACCCTGGTCGTGTCCTCCGATTCCCCCATTGCCAAGATCTTCAACGGGGAGTAACCTCCATGTCACACACGGGAGGAGCGCCTGTGCCCAATATGGGCACGGCCTCCTCCCGTTTTCTTTTTTGCAGGCCAGGGGCAGTCCGGCCCCTGCGGGTAGATTTACAGCCTTCGGTTACCTACGGGTAACTTTTTCCGATTGTGAAAAGCAGCCATTGACATTTGGCTTGTTAACGAATAAACTAAGCTATGGACCAAATCGTCATAAATTGTCTAAAGTTGTTCATACATTAGGAGGAGGAGTTTATTTGGAAGTAAGAGAAAATCTGATCAAGCTGTGTGAAAAGATCAACGACGGGCATTACAAAATTACGCCCGACTGCGCCGAGTACAAGGTCTTTGAGCAGTGGATCACCGACGAGCAGATCGCCGTCATGCTGGCCCTCAAGAGCATGAAGCCGTCCTTTGTGCCGATGATCGCCAAGAAGGCGGGGCTGTCCGTCAAGCGGACGCGCGAGGTCCTGCACGAGATTACCGAGATCGGTCTGGTAGTGCAGGTTCTGGTCAAGAAGATCGGTCTGGAGATTTACCTGCTGCCGCCTTATACGCCCGGCATTTTTGAATTCCTGCTGATCAACGAGAAGTTCTGTCTGGCCCATCCGGAGATCGCCTACGCCTTCCAGCAGCACGCGACCACCAGCCAGATCGAGCACGCCCCCAACACCCCCATGGGCGCCGGCATCATGCGCGTTATCCCCGTGGAGAGCGCGATCCCCGCCGACGCGCAGAAGATCGACAACGAGCGCTGCAGCATGTACATAGAGGCCAACGAGGGCCATCTGAGCATCACGCCATGTCAATGCCGCCGCGTCCGCAAGCTCATGGGCGAAGGCAGCGGCGACCTGGACGAGGGTCTGTGCATCTTCATGGGTCATGTGGGCGACATGTTCAATAACACCGGCAAGGGCAAACCCGTCACCGTGGCAGAAGCCAAGGAGCTGCTCAAAAAGTGCGACGAGCGCGGCTGCGTCCATCAGATCACGACCCTGCACCAGGGCGAAACCTTCGCCATCTGCAACTGCATGCCCGAAAGCTGCCTGGCCCTGGGCGTGACGCAGTACTACAACACGCCTGCCACCTCCAAGAGCAACTATGTGGCCGAGATCGACAAGGAAAAATGCGTGGCCTGCGGCCAGTGCACCGACCGCTGCGCCAACAACGCCATCCAGATGGGCCAGAAGCTCTGCGCCAAGACACCCATCGAGCATCCCCGCAAGGAGCTGCCCGACGACATCGAGTGGACGCCGGAGCATTGGAATCCTGAGCACCGCACCAACCGCGAGTACATCGCCCCCGAGGGCACCGCGCCCTGCAAGACGGCGTGTCCCGCCCACATTGCGGTTCAGGGTTATATCAAGCTCGCCGCCCAGGGCCGGTATCTGGAGGCGCTGGAGCTGATCAAGAAGGAGAACCCCCTCCCCGCCGTCTGCGGCCGCGTCTGCAACCGCAAGTGCGAGGACGTGTGCACCCGCGGCGACGTCGACCAGGCCATTGCCATCGACGAGATCAAGAAGTTCATCGCCGACCGTGAGCTTGACCGCGACACCCGCTTTGTGCCGAAGAAGCTGTATGACTTCAGCGACAAGAAGATCGCCATCATCGGCGCCGGTCCCGCCGGCCTGAGCTGCGCGTACTTCCTGGCCTCCGACAACTACAAGGTCACCGTATTCGACAAGAACGACCAGCCCGGCGGTATGCTGCGCTACGGCATCCCCTCCTTCCGGCTGGAGCGCAACGTCCTCGACGCGGAGATCGACGTGCTCAAGGAGCTGGGCGTGATCTTCCGCTGCGGCGTGGAGATCGGCAAGGACGTCACCGTCGCAGAGCTGCGTGAGCAGGGCTATGACGCCATTTATCTCGCCGTCGGCGCGCAGAAGTCCGCCTCCCTCGGCATTCCGGGCGAGGAGCTTGAGGGCGTCTGGGGCGGCATCGACTTTCTGCGTGAGGTCAACGCCGGGGCCAGACCCAACGTCGGCAAGAAGGTCGTCGTGGTCGGCGGCGGCAACGTCGCCATGGACGTGGCCCGCACTGCCGTCCGCCTCGGCGCAGACGTCACGGTCGCCTACCGCCGCAAGGAGAGCGATATGCCCGCCGATCCCGCCGAGGTCGCGGAGGCCAAGGAGGAGGGCGTCAAGTTCCTCTTTGAGCACAAGCCTGTAGAGGTTGAGGGCGCCGACGGCAAGGTCACCGCGCTTGTGTGCGAGGCAGGCCGGATCGAGTGCGACGCCATCCTCGCCGCCATCGGGCAGAGAGTCGACCTGAGCGGCCTGGATCTGGGCGAGCTTAAGACCGACGAAAAGGGCCGCGTGCTGGCCGACGGCGTCACCTATCAGACCGCCCAGCCCGACATTTTTGTCGGCGGCGACGCGTTCACCGGGCCCAAGTTTGCCATCGACGCCATTGCAGCCGGCAAGCAGGCCGCTATCTCCATCCACCGCTACGTGCATCCCGGCCAGAGCCTTGTCATCGGCCGTGACCGCCTGACCTACCGCAGCTTCGACAAGGACAACGTGGACTTCGACACCGTCAAGCGCGGCTACGACGCCACGCTGCGCCAGGTTCCCGGCAAGAACCCCGCAAAGGCCGCTACCTTCAAGGACGACCGCTGCACCTTCACCGAGGAGCAGCTGAAGAAAGAGACCGCCCGCTGCCTCGGCTGCGGCGCCTCCTTCGTCGATCCCAACAAGTGCCTCGGCTGCGGCGTGTGCACCACCCGCTGCAAGTTCGACGCGATTCACCTGAAGAAGCGTACCTTTGAGGAGAGCATCGATTACTTCGATCGTCCGAAGGTGCTGCCCGAGTTTATCGCGCAGCGTGAAAAGCGCATCGAGATTCGCAGGATGAATGAACAGCGCCAGTAATTTTATACCAACGAAAAACTCCGCCGGTTCAGCTGAACCGGCGGAGTTTTTCGTTTGATACCAGAACTTAATAAAAATCTTAATTATATCCGTGAGGATTACATCAGGCTGCGGTAGAGGGCGACAATCTCCTCAACGCTGGTGTCACGGGGATTGCCGGGGCAGCAGGCATCAGCAAAGGCGCTCTCCGCCAAGAACTGCACATCTTCGTCCTTGACGATCTCCTTGAGGTCGGCGGGGATGCCCACGTCGGCGCCCAGTTTCTTGACGGCGGCGATGGTGGCATTGGCGGCATCTTCGTCGTTCATGGAGTCAATATAGGGGACCTCCATGGCACGGCCGATGGCGCGGTAACGCTCGCCGGAAACGCTCTTGTTGTACTCCAAGCCCAGGGGCAGCAGGATCGCGCAGGCAACGCCGTGCGGAGTGTCGTACAGCGCGGACAGGCCGTGAGCCATGGCGTGCACGATGCCGAGGCCGACATTGGAAAAGCCCATACCGGCGATATACTGGCCCAGAGCCATGCCCTCGCGACCGGCCTCGTCATTCTCGACGGCGGCGCGCAGGTTCTTCGCGATCAGGCGGATGGCCTCCAGATGGAACATATCAGAGATGGCGCAGTGGCCCTTGGTGATATAGCCCTCGATGGCGTGAGTCAGGGCGTCCATACCGGTGGCGGCGGTCAGGGGCTTGGGCATGGAGTACATCATCTCAGGATCGACGACGGCGACTTCGGGGATGTCGTTGACGTCGACACAGACGAACTTGCGCTTCTTCTCCACATCGGTGATGACGTAGTTGATGGTGACCTCAGCAGCGGTGCCGGCAGTGGTGGGGACGGCAATGGTGAAGACCGCGTGCTTCTTGGTGGGGGCCACGCCCTCAAGAGAACGGACATCGGCAAACTCGGGGTTGTTGATAATGATGCCGATGGCCTTGGCGGTATCCATGACAGAGCCGCCGCCGACAGCGACGATGGAGTCAGCCTTGAACTCCTGGAAGGCCTTGACGCCGTTCTGGACGTTCTCAATGGTGGGGTTGGGCTTGATGTCGGTGTAGAAGGTGTAGGCAATGCCGGCGGCATCGAGCACGTCGGTGATCTTCTTGATCTCGCCGGACTTGACCACGTGACGGCCGGAGGCGATGAAGGCACGCTTATAGCCGCGGCGGGTCAGCTCGCCGCCGATTTCCGCGACAGCGCCAGCGCCGTGGTAGGAGACAGGATTGAGTACGATACGATTTGCCATGATAATGCTTCCTTTCGTTAATTAATTATCATCCTCATGAAATGTATCATAGTGTACCGGTTTTTGCAAGCATTTTCTGCACTTTTGGCAGTCAAGACAAAAGGGAACTGTGCTTTCGACACAGTTCCCTTTTATTCTTGTACATTTTACCCTCAGGGGTTCATGGTGTAGTTGGGCGCTTCCTTGGTGATGTAGATATCGTGGGGGTGGCTTTCCTTGAGGCCGGCAGAGGTGATGCGGATGAACTTGCTGTCGGTGCGAAGCTCCTCAATGTTATGCGCGCCGCAGTAGCCCATGCCGGAGCGCAGGCCGCCCATCATCTGGTAGATGGTCTCGGACACGGGTCCGCGGTAAGGCACACGGCCCTCGACGCCTTCGGGAACGAGCTTCTTGTTATTCTGCTGGAAGTAGCGGTCCTTGGAGCCCTTGGCCATGGCGCCGAGGCTGCCCATGCCGCGGTAAACCTTGAACTGACGCCCCTGGAAAACCTCCATATCGCCGGGGGCTTCCTCGCAACCGGCGAGCATGGAGCCCATCATGACAACCTTCGCGCCGGCAGCAATGGCCTTGACAATATCGCCGGAGTACTTGATGCCGCCGTCGGCAATGACAGGAACACCGTACTTGTCCGCCATCTCAGCGCACTGCAGCACCGCGCTGATCTGGGGCACGCCGATGCCGGCCACCACGCGGGTGGTGCAGATGGAGCCGGGGCCAATGCCCACCTTGACGCAGTCTGCGCCCGCCTTGATCAGAGCCTCGGTTGCCTCGGCAGTGGCAACGTTGCCCGCCACCAGCTGGACCTCGGGGAAATGCTCCTTGACCAGGGAGGCCACACGCATAATGTTGGCGGAGTGACCGTGGGCGCTGTCGAGCACCAGAACGTCAACCCCGGCATCAACCAGCGCGCGGGTGCGGTCCAGCACATCGTTCGTCACGCCGATAGCCGCGGCGCACAGCAGACGGCCAGAGTCATCTTTGGCCGAGTTGGGGTACTTCAAAACCTTTTCAATATCCTTAATGGTAATCAGGCCGCGAAGCTTGTACTGCTCATCCACAATGGGCAGCTTCTCGATGCGGTTCTTCTGGAGAATGTCCTTGGCCTCGTCCAGCGTGGTGCCGACAAGTCCAGTGATCAGGCCTTCCTTGGTCATAACCTCGTCAATGCGGCGTTCCATATCGGTCTCGAACTTCATGTCGCGGTTGGTGATGATGCCAATGAGCCGGCCCGCCTCGTCCACAATGGGGACGCCGGAGATGCGGTACTTGGCCATCAGCGCGTCGGCATCGCCCAGCGTATGGTCGGCAGAGAGGGAGAAGGGATTGGTGATGACCCCGTTCTCGGAGCGCTTGACCATATCCACCTGCTCGGCCTGCATATCGATGCTCATGTTCTTATGGATGACGCCGATGCCGCCCTCTCTGGCGACGGAGATCGCCATGCGGTACTCGGTAACCGTATCCATTGCGGCGCTCATCACAGGAACGTTCAGCCGGATCTTCTTCGTCAGCCAGGTGCTCAGGTCCACATCAGCCGGCAGCACATCGCTCTCGGCAGGGACAAGCAGCACATCGTCGAAGGTCAGGCCTTCGCCCACAAAGCGACTGGTGTAAAGTTCGCTCAGACCCATATGATATTACCCCCATTTTTAAATTTCCGCGGCGAAATGCCGCAGATTATTTTGTTTATTTTATCAGACTGATACGTATTGTCAACCATAAATTTCTATTATTTAGTTAACATAATCTCGTATACGTAATTCTATTTACATAAAGTTATCTGTAGTGCTTCAGATATTCCGTCGGCAGCATATGGTAACGTTCGCGAAAGGCCGCAGAGAAGCGGCTGGGACTGTCATAGCCCACAGCGGCAGCAATGGCGGCAATGCTCTCATCTCCGCGGCGCAGAAGCTCCGCCGCCTTTTCCATGCGATGCTCCTTGATGTGCCCGGCCAGAGAATCCCCGTAGACGGCCTTGAACACCGCCTTGAGCGTCGTCGGATTCATCAGATACCGATGCGCCAGCTCCTCAATGGTGAGCCGCCATTCCGGGTGTGCCACCAGCTCGTCGTGCATGCGGCGCACGGTCTCCACCTGCTCGGCGGTGAACTTCCCCGCCCCGTGGCCGTGTTCTCCCTCCTCAGTTTCCGGGCAGGAGATTTCCATCACCTTCTCGATCGCCCCGTGCAGCAGACGCACCACCGGTGTGTCAGCCGCGCGGTAGTACACTTCCCTGCCCTCACGCCGACTCTCGATCAGGCCTGCCTCCCGTAGCTGGCGCAGATGGTGCGAGACAGCAGGGCTGGACATGTCGGTCATGTAGGAGAGGTTTACCACGCACTCCTCACAGTGGCACAGCAGCCAGAAAATGCGCAGGCGGCTGCTGTCGTCGAGCAGGCGAAACACATCGGCCACCGCGGAAAAATCCTCGCTCCGGCTCAGCTGCTGGCGCAGCTGCCGGGTTTTTCCCTCGTTTCCGTGATCGTGGGGCAAGGGCCAGGTATCCATCGGCGTCTCTCCTTTTTAGAAATGCTTTTCTCCCTTTTGGCAGAGAATGGGGCCGGGGCGTTGACTTCCCCTCCGGGCAATAGTATACTCCTGTCAGAAAGATTAAACAAGCGCTTAATTGTTTTTAAAGAGAAGGGAGTTAAAGCTCATGAAAAAAACTTACAAAATCGACGTTGACTGCGCCAACTGCGCCAATCTCATGGAACAGGCCGCGAAGAAGACCGCCGGCGTCAAGGACGCGGTTGTCAGCTTCATGTCCCTGAAAATGACCGTGGAGTTTGAGGAAGGGGCCGAGCCCGCCGCGGTTATGAAGGACGTGCTCAAGGCCTGCCGCAAGGTCGAGCCCGACTGCGAAATCTTCATGTAATTTATGTAATAACTTTGCCCACAGCGGCAAAAGGCCCATCCGTCATTGCGAGCCGATGCCTGCATCGGCGTGGCAATCCGTCAGCCTTTTGCCGCTGCCGCATTTTGGGGGAGCTGAATGTATGAACAGAAAACAGAAAAAAATGCTGCGCCGCATCATCATTTCCGCGGCGTTACTGATCCTGGCCAATCTCCTGCCCCTGCCCCTCTGGGCCAGAACCGTCGTCTACGCCGCGGCCTATCTCGTCATCGGCTGGGACATTCTGCGCAAGGCGGGCCTTGGCATTGTCAACCGCCAGGTCTTTGATGAAAACTTTCTGATGGCCGTGGCCACTGTCGGCGCTATTGCCCTGGCCGTCTACGAGGGCAGCGGCGACTACAACGAGGCCGTGGCCGTCATGCTTTTCTACCAGATCGGTGAGCTGTTCCAGAACATCGCCGTGGGCAAGAGCCGCCGCAGCATCTCCGCGCTGATGGATATCCGGCCGGATTACGCCAACATCGAACAGGACGGTGCGCTTGTTCAGGTCGATCCCGATGAGGTTGAGGTCGGCACTGTCATTGTCGTCCAGCCGGGCGAGCGTATTCCCATTGACGGCGTGGTGACCGAGGGCGTCAGCACGGTGAACACCGCCGCACTGACCGGCGAGAGTCTGCCGCGGGATGTGGCAGCGGGCGACGAGGTCATCAGCGGCTGCATTAACCTGAGCGGTCTGATTAAGGTGCAAACCACCCGCGCCTTTGGCGAGTCCACCGTGTCCAAGATTTTGGAGCTGGTGGAAAACTCCAGCTCACGCAAGTCTCAGCCGGAGAATTTCATCTCCAAGTTTGCCCGGATCTACACTCCAGCCGTGTGCTACAGCGCGCTGGCGCTGGCTGTTCTGCCGCCGGTGATCCGCCTCCTGATGGGCATTCCCGCTGATTTCGGCACCTGGCTCTACCGCGCGCTGACCTTCCTGGTCATCAGCTGCCCCTGCGCGCTGGTCATCAGCATCCCGCTCAGCTTCTTTGCCGGGATCGGCGGGGCCAGCAAAGAGGGCATTCTGATCAAGGGCTCCAATTATTTGGAGACACTCTCCCAGGTTAAAACCGTGGTCTTCGATAAGACCGGAACCATCACCCGCGGCGTCTTTGAGGTCAGCGGCATCCACCACGCCGCTGTCGACGAGGACCGTGTCATCGAGTACGCTGCTCACGCGGAATGTGCCTCCTCCCATCCCATCAGCCAGAGTCTGCGCCGCCACTACGGGAAGGAGCCGGACCGCAGCCGGGTCAGCGACATTGAGGAAATCAGCGGCCGCGGCGTTATGGCCACGGTCGACGGCGTGCGCGTGGCCGCCGGAAACGACAAGCTCATGGAGCAGCTTGGCGTGGAATACACCCCCTGCCACAGCGTGGGCACCGTGATCCATGTGGCGCTGGACGGGACATACGCCGGGCATATTCTCATCTCCGACGTGGAGAAGGACGACGTGCGCGAGGCCCTTACCGCGCTGCGGAAGGCTGGCGTGGAAAAAACCGTGATGCTTACCGGCGACAGCGACAGCGCCGCCCGGCAGATTGCCGAGCGCGTTGGCATCGACGAATACCACAGCCAGCTCCTGCCCGGCGACAAGGTGGCGATGGTCGAGGCCATGCTCAACGCCATGCGCGGCGGCAAGCTCGCCTTTGTGGGCGACGGTATCAACGATGCGCCGGTACTGTCCCGCGCCGATATCGGCATTGCCATGGGCGTCCTGGGCTCCGACGCCGCCATTGAAGCCGCCGACGTGGTGCTCATGGACGACAAGCCCATGAAAATTGCCAAAGCCATTGCGATCTCCCGCAAATGCCTGCGTATTGTGTACGAAAACATCGTCTTCGCCCTGGCTGTCAAGTTCAGCTGTCTGGTTCTCGGCGCACTGGGTCTGGCCGGGATGTGGGCCGCCATCTTTGCCGATGTGGGCGTGATGGTGCTGGCGGTGCTCAACGCCATGCGCGCGCTGAACACAAAGAATCTGTAAACGGTGAAAGAAAAACGGACTGCATGTGCAGTCCGTTTTTTATAATACAACATGGATCACGCCAAAGGTGATCATCGTCATGATGGCCGCGGCAATCAGCACGCCGAGAAGGATACAGGGGGCGGCTGTCTTCGGCTTCATGCCCAGCAGGGCAGCCACCAGCGCCCCCGTCCAGGCCCCGGTACCGGGCAGCGGAATCGCCACAAACAGCAACAGGCCGATGGGCCCCACACGCTGCACCGTCTCCCCCTTCAGGTGAGCTTTGTTCTCCAGCTTTGTGATGAAGCGGTCCATCCTTGGGATATGTCTGCGCAGCCAGAGGAAAACGCGTTGGATATACACAATGATAAACGGCACCGGAACCATGTTCCCGACCACCGCCGCCAATAGAGCCAGCGGGTAGTCCAGCCCCAGGGCGATCCCGTACGGCAGCCCCAGCCGCAGCTCGACAACCGGAACCATGGATATGAAAAAGGTGGTAATAAACTTGCCGACGACGGTGCCGGTCATCCATTCAAACATCAGATTTCTCCATCATGCGATCGTTTTTGCGTATTATAGCATGACGATCGAATCCCTGACAAGGGGGATCAGATTTTTTATGTATTCTTAATCACGCGTTGAGCAGCGCGGCGGCCGCAGAGCCAGGGAGAGTGGTCTCCTCCCCCACCCGCAGTTCGATGGCAAGGCCGCGCTTTTCCCGTCCGTACAGATCCAGCAGCCGCTCAAGCTCCGGCCGATAATGGCGGCTTTTCTGCACCAGAGAGCCCTCGGCCAGGACGCACATGGGCTTGTCCCTGCCGGCGGCGGACAGCTCCGCCAGCGCCAGGAGATTGACGCACATACAGCGGGCCGAGCGGTGGAACAGCGCCAGGCTCAGCGTCCGAACAAACGCCTGATCCTCCGGATCGTCGCTGAAGCTCTCATAGCCCTCACCGCTGGCCCAGGCATCGATGACGGAGGAATCAAAGGCCGCAAGCGCACGCGCCTTCTCCGCGCCGGCAGGACTGAGCAGGCCCTCGTCCGCCGCGCCGCGCAGCATGAGGCGGCACAGCTCGCCCAGGTAAACACCGGCCGTCAGCTTCTCAAACCACTTATTGCCGGGGTCATGGCTGTTCTGATCCAGCAGCGCATCATAGTCGCCGCCCTTGAGTCCGTCATACTTGCCGGATTCCAGATTGACGATCATACCGCGCGCGCCGGTCTGCCCCAGCTTCCCGATGGCGGAGACCGGCAGGGACACACAGGTGTTGGTGCCGGTGCCGCTGACCTGGCCGACGAAGCCGCTGTAGCCGCTCTTGTCCAGATCCGCCGCGCCGCCCAGCAGGACCGCCACCGTGTCGTTGAGAATGACCACACGCTTGCCGTAGATGCCCCGGCGCTCCAGCTCCTCCACCAGAGAGCGGCCGATCAGCTTCCCCTCGCACCCGGTGATGACGACCTCCTTATCAATGGAGATTACACGGCCGTCCATTTCCGGGGTAATCACCGCGGCATAGGAAAAGCAGAAGCCGATCACGTCCGCCTGATCCATCAGCGGCTCGATCGCATCCGCCGTAAAGCGAATGAAGGCCTCCCAGCTGCAGGGGCTTCCGATACCGGGCATCTTCTGCCGCTGAAGCGCCGACACATGACAGCCGTCCGCATCGAAGCTGATCAGCGCCCGGCGGAAATTGGTGCCGCCAGCATCGATCACCACAGCGCTGACGCCGGGCACAAGGGCGCCGTCATTGCTCAGATAGGTCGGAATCATATCCATGGAGCACGGCTCCCCATTCAGACCGCGCCGCATGTCCGTCGCCATGGCGTCCACCTCCCGCTCCGGGTCAATGCACGCCGGGGACATACCGTGCCTGTCCAGAAAGGCCAGGGCTTTTTCGCTGTAGATCGCTTCCATCTGCTTTCCTCCGTTCATTCAGCGACCGGCGGCTTAGTCACCGCCGGTCGGAATTATTCTGTTTTGGTCTTTATTTCTTCGGCTCTTCCTTCACCGATTCCAGCAGCCCCGCGGCAAGACCCGCAACGCTCTGAATCTCGCTGGGAATGATGATCTTGGTGGCCTGGCCGTTTGCCGCGCTGGCAAAGGCGTCCATAGCCTTGAGCTTGATAACCGCTTCGCTGGGGGCAACCTCATTGATCAGGCGAATGCCCTCGGCCGTGGCGGTCTGTACCTTCAAAATAGCCTCGGCCTGGCCCTCAGCCTCCAGGATCTGCTGCTGCTTCTTGGCGTCGGCGCGGAGAATGGCGGATTCCTTCTCGCCCTCGGCCTCCAGAATGGCGGCGCGCTTCTCACCCTCGGCGCGGAGGATGGCTTCACGGCGTTCACGCTCGGCCTTCATCTGCTTCTCCATGGCG
>JAFTGE010000074.1 GCA_017458085.1 Oscillospiraceae bacterium | reverse complement strand
CACGGGCAACAGCCTCCTCGTCGGTATATTTGCGGTTGGTGCGAGACTCCACCAGTTTGTAGCCCGCCCATTCCTTGCCGTGGTTGATAGCTGCATCCTGTGCGTAGGCCATGATTTCATTTGCCCACTTTGTCAGGTCTTCCAGCTTTCCAAGGATTTCCTCAATCTCCGCGTCAGAGAGTAGTGGGGGCTGGGCAAACTCAAAGCGGGCAAGATCCAACTTCGCTTCTGCTCTGGCGCGGCACTTTACCGCCGCTTTGCAAAACTGGCACCAGTAACCTGGCGAGTATTCACCTTCGCCTTTATAGGCGAGATCAGCTTTGGGCCGGAGTGTGTTTTCCGCCCAATCCATCAGCTCATCTACCGAAATCGTCCAGGTCGATACATTCTCGCGCCGCGGCTGATAGATGCTCATGGATACTTCAGTGATGTCGTACAGGCAATCGAAAATCCGGAGAGCGCCGAGCGCATACAGCATCATCTGCGGGTTTTGATAGGCATCCACCAGAACGCCGAGGCCGTATTTGAAATCGATCACATGCAGCCGCGGGCTTGCGATGATCAGGCAGTCGCCGGTACCGAAACCGTCGGGGACATAGCACGAGAAGTCCAGCCGCTGTTCGATCAGGACCTGGGGATCGGGGCACGTAAGCTTTGCCTGGGCCAACTGCTCCAGCACGAACTGCACATAGCCGTCGGTGTAATCGTCCATCTCGTCACAGTCATACTGACTGACGGGCTTTTTTGAGCGCAGCTTCAGTGCCTTCCGGAGTTTATGCTCACAGAGAGCATGGGCAGCGGTGCCTTCCGCAGCCGCTTCCGTTTCATGATCCTCAAACTCCTGCTCCAGCCTCGCGGAGGGATTGCAGTTGAGCCATCGGTGAGAGGAACTGGCAGAGAGAATTGCATGAGATCTAGGAGGCATTCGCCAGAGCCTCCGCTTCTTTGAGCAGACTGTCGTAGTCTTTCGGGTCCACTGTGCTCAAGTGAGTGGCACCGTATTTCTGGATCAAATCGTGGATTGCAGCCGTATAGCCAGCGCGGCTGATCTCGCCCAAACGCGCCCTCAGCGATTCCAGGGAGATCGTCGGAGGCTGCGGAGCAGGTTCTTCAACTGCAACAGAATCTTCCGGCTCGTTTTCGGCAAACACCGTTGCGACGGCCTGAAGGCTGTCAGCGAGGGACCGCAGATCTTCAACTACATCCAGCAGGAGCTTAATCCGACTCATCGTCTTCGCCTCCTTCCGGGATCTCGTGGATGTTCAGCGAGTCGATCGTTTCGCAGGGGATGATGATCCACATGCGCTGCATTTCTCCAAAGAGGAAACGCATCAACTTCTCCCGGATGCTGATTTTCCTGCAGCGCACCACGTCATTTCCCGCGGGCTTGATAACCGAGACTTCCAAATCGTGTCTCATGGGCTTTGCCCTCCTTTCTGAGAGCGTCGTGTCGCTCTTCGCCTTACGGAGAAATGAGGGCCGTTTTGTTAAGTGTTTTTTAGAAATTTTTCAAAAACTTTTTTCTGGCCTCTTCGATGGAGTAATAAATAGCAAGATGAGAGGTGCCTTCGACAGCGGCGATCTCACGCAGAGTCATCCCCTTGGAAAGCATCAGCATCCGCCTGCGCTGAGCGTCGGTGAGATGGGAGAAGGCTTCCCGCACATGGGCGGCCAGCTCTACGGACTCATCCTCAAACGAGTAGGTGTCACAGCGCCCGTACTCAGTGCCCTCATAGGTCACGTCATCGAGGGAATAGTTGTGATAGCGATGGCGGCGGTCATCGTTATCCTCCTGACGGCGGGAATCCATAATGTAGGCACCGATCTCGTCATTCACTTCGACAACAGAGGTGGTCCCATCGGCAAAGGCATAGGTGATTTTCATTTCTGTTTCCTTTCCGCCTGGTGCGGAGGGGCAAAGGAAACAGAATGGCCTGGTGCTGGCCCTCAGATCCCTGTGTAGCCAAAAATGAGCGCACAAGGTCGAGGGTACCAACAGCTCTTCTTCTGCGGGGAAGAGGAGCGGCTATGGTATCCTTTGCCCATGTGCGCACACAGGCTCACGATATTTTTATTCCCAGGCGGGAGCTGCCCGCCGTGAGTGCGTAAAAAACAAAAAGGGGCGAGAATGCAGTTCTGCTATAGAACTACAATCTCGCCCCAATTGGCCTTCAGCAGTGCCAATTCACTGCCGGTTACAGTATTCTAATGTTATCCGACCGCCTTATGACGCTCTACTTCGTATACGCAGAGGTGGCCGTTTTTCTTTCTGACTTCCGCATTGCTTCCGCTGTCTGTGATGGACTTGATAGCAATGAGTGCCTCAAAGTCCTCACGGGTGAGGGTGTTGAGCGGAGCACCGGAAGCCTGCGCTTTCCTGATTATTTTTTTCCACTCCTCTTCGTCGGGATCGCCCCATTCGGAAACTCGAAGCGCAAACCGCTCAATGTCGTATTGCTGGTATCTGGTCATGTCACCGCCAACAAAGACCGGAATTGCATACCGGGCTTCCGCTGCCAGTTCATAGAGGCGGGAGCGAACCCGTGCGTCCAGATGGAAGAACTCGCAGAATCTGCCGACTTTTTCCATATCCGTAGGACAGCGCCTATTCGCCTCAATGTCGCATAGCCTGGTGGGAGAGATCCCCAAATAATCCGCAAGGCGGATCGATGTGATCTCCCTGGGGTCTTTCTGCCTTATCCTTTTTACAAACGTGCCGAATCTATCGGCGTTCTGTGATGTACCGGGTTCTTTCATAATCACACTCCTCGCATTTTCATCTGGTCGTACTGCCATTCCTTCATCAGAAGCCCCTGCCTGCGGAGTTGGATGCTTGCCGCTGTATAGGAAACACCGTAAGTATCGGTGACGACCTTTATCATGTTATCCAGTTTGAACTGATCTTCCCAGTCTCCGTGAGGGTCCTCAACCCAGATGCCTTCAGAGAATCCTGCTTCGCGGATAACCTGCCGCATCAAAGGAACGAAGGTAGGCCGAGGCATCGCTACTGCTGCCGCAAATGTGCTGGCCTGGTGTTCCCGGAAGTCTTTCTGCGTTACGAGCGGGCCCCGGCGCTCAATCGTTGTGCGCATACACTTGACGGCATGGCCCTCTGATTCAAATAGCGAGATTTGAGCGGGGTCGAGCTTATATACGCCCTGATGCATGCAGTAGTGACCGCCTTCATGCAGTGCCGTAAAGAGAGCGAAAGGCTCACTCTTCATGGTCGCGTTATCTATGAGAACCGTTCCGGCAGGGATATCAATGGAGGACACCTTCATGCCGGATCGGTCAAAAATCATGATCGCCTCGTCATTGAATATGGTGGCACCAGCAACAGGGATCTTCCCTTCGGGGTAGAAGATATCCTGGAACTCGACAGTTACATCGAGATAGTTCTCAAGGAAATGAAAGGCGTCGACCTTCCCGGGCGTTACGAGCAGCTCAGGCCGGTAGTCCCCAACGACCGCTTCCGCGTAATCCTGTATATACAGGTCCGTCACGATCGGCGTGCGGTCTTTATGGTAGCATCTGCAGCTGAAATCGATCATGGTGTGTACTCCTGACATATATGGCATGCGGATTCCCGCGTCATTTTTTTGTAAGCGTATAATACAGCTCTGAAATTTATCTGTCAAGGTCGTAAACGTGTACCATTTTTATCTAAGCGCTTGACAGGCGGTATTTCGGCATTTATAATCGGGCCATAAAGCGAAACGGAGGTCGAGAAGATCATGAGCTCCATTCAGAACAAGAAATACTACTCCTCCAGGGAAAAAGAAGAAAATGTGATCGGCAGGCGGATCGCCGAGGCGAGAAAGCTGAAAGGCATCAGTTGCCCGGAACTGAGCCGCATACTCCTGGAGCAGGGATCGAAGATCAGTTCCCAGGTCATCAATAAGTGGGAAAACGCATACGCGGTTCCCACAGGGTATCAGCTGATCGCGCTCTGCCACGCTCTGGATATTGAAGACGGTCTTTCTTTCTTCACAAAAGGCTATAAACCAGACCTGAATGCGGAAGGAATGAAGAAGGTTCAAGAATACCGAGATGTTCTTGTTGCATCTGTCTTGTATCCTTATGAGGAGCGAGTAATGGGCAAAATCATTCAGATGCCCATCTCTCCGATCCGCGCCTCTGCCGGTACTGGCAACTATATCGATGAGGCTGACTTTGAGATGACAGACGTCAATGCCGAGGATGTTCCTGCCGGAGCGGACTTCGGCATCTATGTTGGCGGCGATAGCATGGAGTCCATTTATCATGACGGACAACTGGTCTGGGTGCAGAAATGTAGCGAGATCCTGCCCGGGCAGGTCGGTATTTTCCTTTATGACGGTGACAGCTATATCAAGATGTATTCCGAGCGTATCCCGGATAATCCAGAAGAATTCACTTCCAGCGATGGCGTGATGCATATGCAGCCGGTTCTAGTTTCCTATAACAAGAACTATCCTGACAGGGTCATTCGTCCGGATTCTGACTTCAGGGTTTTCGGGCGGGTACTTTGAGAGTCCGTTTTTTTGGACACCTTATCTGTTAGGATTAGTGTAGAGGTCGGATTGCAAAGTGAAGTTCCGATCAATTTCGCAGGAAGGAAGGTCTTTTCCGTGAAGCAGTATGATGCGAAGTGCCCGCTGTGTGGCACGTTGAACCGCAGTCTCTATCTCGATGAGACCGATGGTTGGATGGAGTGTGAGCACTGCCATGAGTCAGTGCGTGTTCAGGAATATATTAAGCTGAAAAAGATTCCTGTGTTTAACATGGGCTGTGTTGCCGTGAATCGTGTCACGGCTTCCGCGTAAAAGCGCGGAGCAAGGAGGGCGCGTATGGATACGATCAGGCGCGTGGAAGAGCTCTCCTATGCGAAAGGCATATCCCTCGCACAACTTGCCAGGATGAGCGGAGTCTCCAATTCCACGCTGAAAAACGCAAGAAGCAGAAACTACCAGCTTAGTGTTGATACCATCGAGCGGCTGTGTGTCGGCCTCGGTATTACGATGAGCGAATTCTTTGACACACCTGACTGCCGTCTGGGCGGCAGCTGATTTTAGAGAGAGGAGGTTGCGGTATGGCCGTGCCTGTGCGTTCCAAACCTGAACGGGTATATGTAAATGTAGTCTTGTCCGTTGACAGCACAGGCTTTATGAAGCCGTCCGCTATAAAATGGGCAGACGGGCGCACCTTCGATATTGAGCGCATCCGCGACTTCCGTCCGGCATCGGCTGCTGGTAACGATATTAATGGCGACTGCTATACCGTAGTCATAAAGGGCCAGGACAGATACCTGTTCTTTGAAGAGGCAAATCCCCACTTCTCCGGCCGACTCGGCAGATGGTTCGTGGAGGTGAAAGCATAGGCATGGAAAATGATCATGTCTACATAGCGATAGACCTGAAATCCTACTATGCCTCCTGCGAATGCGCTGACCGGAAATTCGATCCGCTCACCACGAATCTTGTTGTGGCAGATATGAGCCGAACGGAGAAAACCATATGTCTGGCTGTTTCTCCGTCTCTGAAAGCGCACGGTGTCCCCGGTCGCCCGCGGCTGTTTGAGGTCATCCAGAAGGTCAAAGAGATCAACGCGAAACGGTTGCGGGAGTACCGCAGGAGCATCGGTGACTGGAAGGCTGAATTCAAAGATAAATCCTTCGATGCGGAGGTGCTGGCATCAGACCCGTCGATGGAACTGGATTACTTCGTTGCGCCGCCCAGGATGGCACGGTATATGGAGGTCTCCTCAAAAATCTACGGGATCTATCTGAAGTACGTTGCCAAGGAAGATGTCATAGTCTACTCCATAGATGAGGTTTTCATTGACGTCACGAAGTACCTGTCCATCTACAAGATGACGGCGAAGGAAATGGCGATGACGATGATCCGGGATGTCCTGCATGAGACCGGGATCACAGCAACCGCCGGTATCGGTACGAATCTGTACCTTGCCAAGGTGGCTATGGACATCGTGGCCAAGCATATGGACCCCGATGAAAACGGGGTGCGCATGGCTGAGATCGATGAGATCTCCTATCGGCATATCCTTTGGAATCATAAGCCGCTGACGGACTTCTGGCGGGTTGGGCCGGGCATTGCCCGCAAGCTTGAGGAGAACGGCATGTTCACAATGGGTGACGTGGCGATGATGTCCATGACGAAGACACCGGTTCGGGTTTTCATTGAGAAGCCCAATAAGGGTGAAGATCACTATCAGATCATGCGGGATGGCGAAGATCTGCTCTATAAGCTTTTTGGGATTAACGCAGAGCTTCTGATCGATCACGCATGGGGTTATGAGCCGGTCACAGTAGACTACATCAAACAGTACCGGCCTGAGAGCAACAGTCTCGGGTCCGGTCAGGTGCTCCATAGACCATATAAATACGAAGAGGCTAAGATCATCGTCCGCGAGATGGCGGATGACCTTAGCCTTGAACTGTTGCGTAAAGGAATCGCGACAGCAAAAATAGAGTTATATATCGGATTCGACCGTGAAAGCCTGGTCGAAGAGAATGGGCGCTACAAATATAAAGACGATCCCCGGGGACGGTATTATAAAGGCAAGGTGACCCTCGATGGTTACGGCAGAAAACATCCAAAACACGCAAACGGAAACTGCAAGCTGCCGTTCCCAACATCGTCCACGAAAATGATCGTTGACGCAGCACTCAGTATTTTCGAGGAGAAAGTTGATCCGCTTCTGCTTGTCCGGCGAGTGAACATTGCCGCGATGAACGTGATACCGGATTCTGAGGCGCGGCAGATCCAGGCCGCACACCAGGAAGAGCAGGCACTTGGTCAGATGGATCTTTTCACTGACTACGAGCGGCAAGACGCTGAGCAGGAAGAACAGCAAACTGATCTGGAGAGGGAGCGCCGTCT
>JAFTGE010000073.1 GCA_017458085.1 Oscillospiraceae bacterium | reverse complement strand
TCCAGGGTAATCCTTGCCGCCAGTGTTTTGGAATTCACGACCCGCCAACCGTGGTCTTCCAGAAAATGCAGGTACTCCTCGCTGCTCCACTGATGTTCAAATTTCACACCGGCCAGTCTCAAAATACCGGACCAGAGTTTGCTTAAAAAACCGGTGTTGTGTTCAACGAAGTTCGGCGCAATCAGGATTCCTTTGTCCTTCAGCACTCTATTGATCTCAGACAGAACTTTTTCCGGATCCGGCACAATATGCAGTGCATTTGCGATGATCACGGCATCAAAGGACTTATCCGCATACGGCAGGGCCATGGCATCTGACACTTCAAATGTCAAATTGTCCGGATACGTCCCCTTTTTCGCCTCACGGATCATGCCGTCGGAAAAGTCTGTGGCGATCATGCTATTTGCCGCATGCGCCACATGCTTTGCAAGCATACCGGGGCCTGTGGCGATCTCCAGAACATCTTTGCCTTTGATCACCTTCGGTATCCTGTCGTACATCAGCTTATATGTTTTCTGGTCTGATCGCATGGCCATCTCATAGATCGGCGCATACAGATCCCATATTTTCTTTTTCATTATCAGTTGTTCCTTCCCGGCCACTTATCTTTCATCATCCGCACCATCATATTCCATCCATCCTTTGCCTCTTTCACAAGGGGAAAGACGGGATAACAGTGGAACATACCTTCTCCAACGATCATGTCATAATGGACGCCATCCCTCTTCATGGCTTTCTCAAATGACGGCGCGATAGCGTACAGAGCCTCATCGGATCCATAGATGAATGTGGTATGCGGGCAGTTCGTAAAATCCCCCTTCTGCAGAAAGATCATATACTCCGGAACAGAAGCATCATCATGCCGCATGATCTCCTCAGCTGTTTTCATATACTGTGCTGAGATTGCCACATCCTTCTTATCCAATTCCAGCATCCGCTTCCATTCTTCTTCGTCGGCGCAGCAAGTACCCGGCGAAATTGCCATAATATAGGCGGGCATCGGCGTATTAAGCTTTTCTGCATTGATATACGTTACCAGGCCCAGTGCAAGATTACCACCGGATGACGTTCCAAGCAGAGAGATATGATCTGCTCCGTACTCTTCCAGCATCATTTTATATGTAGCATGAATCATGCTGTACGCCTTGGACAGGGGATAATCTACACACAGTGGGTAGTATGGAATAAAAAGATCCAACCCGGTCTCTTTGGCGAAGCGGAGCGCCTTTTTGATGGAGCCCGGCCTTGGCGGGCTGACCATACCGCCGCCAATGATGAACATATTGGCCCGTTCAGCCCTTTTTTTATGTGTCATACGCAAAACGGTAAACCCGTCCACAGTAATCCTGCGGCAATCAATTTCCGCATCCTGCAACTGGGGGATCACCAGCTTTTTGTTCTGCTTCTTTTTCAGCGCAATGATCTCATCTGCGGGTTTGCTGCTCATTTTCTTAATGTTGAGTGCCTTTACCAGGCGCTTCAGGATTTCATATTTAAGCGTCATCTACACTGCTCCTTCTTCTATACTATTTCAGAACCACTATTATGCTTTTGGTGTTTCGTTCTTATCCCCCTGATCCATCTCAGCTTTTGTTAATAATATCCTCAATATCTTTCACATAGCCTTCCAGATCCATAATGCAGTACATTGTATGCCCGAATTTTGACATATCACGGTAATTTGCATCCGGATATGCTTTTTGAAGTCCTTTATAAAAGAACATCTTCATGGCCAGATATGCATGTGCTTCTGTAAAGAAGTTGGAACAGCTTCCAATAGCTGATCGGTACAAGTGTCCGTTACCATATCACTGGTCACATCCGATAAGTCTTTGCAGACATTCAGCATGTCCTCTACATAGACGCGGTATACTTCGGGACGTCCGTCGGTGATCTTACTGGTCATGGGAGAAGCCAGATATTCTTCCACCGTTTTAGAACGCATCATTTTAACCTGTTGCTTATTCATGTAATCAAAAAACCATCTCTTCAGCTTTCTGCATAGGATCAGCCACTTGAATTCGCGTTAGCCGCCTCTAACTATAATACATCGTAGAAGTCATTTTTTCAATAAGCAATGTATAGACAATCCGCGAATTACATTTAGGTAGCGACCAGGCAAATTGTCGAATATATTTTTTGCTGCTTGAAAAAAATTTTTATTCGATTACCATTCCTACAAGTTGCCAGCAGCTCCCTAATACGAAAAAGGAGAGCAACGGTCATTTTGAATTAGCGCTTTATGTTGACACATTTGCTGAGGTTGATGCCGCTTTCAAAATGCTGTAAAAAACGGAGCCCCCGGTGTTGAAGCCCGAACTTGAGCCTTGGGGACAGCGCACTTGTTATATTGCTGACCCCGAAGGTAATTTGATTGAGATAGGCTCTTGGAATAAGCCTTATGAAGAGAAGGACACATAGCTTCCAATTTGTCTGGGTAAAGCTAAATCCGTCTCACGGTGAAACGGATTTGAGGGAAAGGCACACTCACCGGAAAAATGGGATCAGGTTTAAAAGACATACCGGCTTGCCAATATCGCAAGCCGGTATGTCTGCAAGAGAAGCGGGGTCAATGGCCTCTGTGCTTCTCTTTTCGTTTTTGCTGTTTCAACCGGAGTTTGTATCACTCCCGGATGAGCGCATACATTTTCATGTCAACAATACGGCCGCATTTCACGGCATTGCATTTCAGCGTTCCTTCATATTGAAAGCCTGCCTTTTCCAAGGCTCTGCACGAGGCTATGTTGTGGGCAAACGGCTCGGCAAATATGCGAATCATATCGGAATGTTCAAATACATACTGGCAAACCTGTTTTATTGCGCTTGACGTGTATCCGTTTCCCCAATATGGCTCTCCAATATAATAACCCATTTCGGCCGTCTGAGAGTGAATATTATCTTGGCGAAATACGCCAATACTTCCAATCACTTCATCGTCTATGGTTATTGCAAACGCAAACGTGCGATCTCTATCTGCCGACAGCATTGCTCGAATATAATCCTCTGCATCTTGCTCTGTGTATGGATACGGCAAACCATCCCGCAGATTGTTAAGCACATTTGGATTATTCAGAATGACCGCTAGCGCCGATTTATCCTCAATACGCCATTCTCTTATTGCACAGTCCATTTTCGCACCACGCATAAAAAGCGTTAACCGATCAGGTGAATATCTCCGATGATGGGGAGCGGTTCGCCGCTCAGCTTGGCGGCACGCACGACGCCCATGATGAAGAACACCAGCACCGCGATGTCGATGATCTCACCGATCACGGCAAAGAGGCCGCCCATGCGGATGAGAATGGAACCTGCCGTCTCGATGATATTGATCACCAGCGCCTGATTCAGGTGGTGGCGCACCAGCTTGTCATCCTTCTCGCTCATAAAGAACGCGACAAGCCAGCCGATCCAGGTGATGTAACTGATGACAGAAAAGAGTTTCGTATTTTTGTTCATGTTCATTTCTCCTTTATCTTGTTTTGCCTTTCCGCCAGCCGGACGACCCGCGGGCGGTTATAGCGCTGCATGGTGACAAACATCAGATCCAACAGCGCGCTGAGGACAGATGTGATCAGGAATACGCCAAAGCTGCCGAACCGGCGGACAGCAAACAGCGGAAGGAAAGACAATACGGCAATCGTCTCATGCACCAGCTCCGCCTGGCACATGGCCTGCGCGATCTCGTCCCAGCTGTGCTTGCGCGGGTCAAAGAGATCGCCTTCGTAGGTGGGCATTTTCCCTTTCCAGCTTTTGACCCGCAGCGTCTCATACAGCTTTGGCTCAAAGGTCTTTTGCCGGAACCACGGCTTACAATAGTCCGCGCGGTTATTCATACCCACGTCATATGCAAGCCCCACCAGCAGCCGCATTGTTTATCGCTGCGCCATGTTGTGTTTTATTTTGCGCTGATTTCCATTAGGAGTTTTATCCCCATTACGGTAGCGGGAATCTTCTTGCTCGGGGAAAGATTAGACAGGACCACAACAGCGGTTCCGGCTTCTCTGTTCACGCCCAAATAAGAATTATAATTCTCCGTTCCTCCATTATGCCATATCACACCGTTTTTGTTGTCTATGATCCACCCATAACCGATCCCGTCCATGCGGATGTTCAACGCTTCATACTGCGCGGGTGTGGCGTCAAGGCTTTTCAGCGCCTCAGTGCATTCATCAAAACCATTCTCCCCAGTTAACAGCATCTGCGCATATGCCAGCATATCGTCAATATTTGAAAGCACCGCTCCAGCCGCCATGTAGGTGTCGCCGGCGTTCCAATCCCAGTAGTTATTCAAATCGCCTGAACCATCGGAAATGCAGCTGTTCTGAAAGCCCATCTCAAGCAGATAATCATTCATTAGGGGAGTGTATTCCTTGCCGTAGACATTTTCCAAAATCATGCCCAGGACAGAGTATCCGAAATTAGAGTACCTAAATCCGTGAGCTTCGTCTTTGAGGGTAATTTTCCCGATACGGTTTAAGACTTTGTCATCTCCGATACCGAAAAATGAATTGCGTCCGCTGATGAAATTGCCGATCATTTCTGATTCAAAGTAGTATTCATGATAGCCCGACGTGTGGGTCAACAGATCGCGAATTGTCGGATAGTGCGCTTTTTCAGGCAATGGCAAACAGTGATCAAGGGAGACGTCCAAAGACAGTCTTCCTTCCTGAACAGCCCGATACACCATTGATGCCGTCAGCGTTTTTGTCAGGGAACCGATCTCGTAGGTATGCGCAACGGAATCAAGCACTTGTCCGTCTGTTCCATACACGGTAAAACCGCATTGCCCATCATGAATCACGCCGACGGTAATGATTCCATCGCGTTCCCCTTGCAGCGTGTAATTCAGGCAATCCGCAAAAGACAATTCAGATATTTTCGCTTGCTGTTTTTGCGTGTAGTTGCGAACAAGGCCGATTGCTGTGACGATTAGGGCAAGTGCACAAATCATAACAAACAATACTTTTCTTCGTCTCACGACCATGCCCATCCTTTCACTCTGCAAACCATGAAGCATTTAAAACAGCAGAGTTTTTACCTTTTCGATTTTTATTAAAAAATGCCCGGAAATGCTTTTTTTGAGCTTTTCCGGGCTTGATTTTGGATAACCTTTACACCAAAATGCCCGCATCTCATACCGCCGCAAAGCCCAGCGCAGCGGGTTTGCGGCGGAAAAGGAAGAACAAGGTCATCGGTCGATGCGGTGTCGCATGACCATATGGCCTTGTTCTAACGTGGCGGAGGGTGCAGGATTCGAACCCGCGTGAGCTTTCACTCTAACGGTTTTCAAGACCGCCCCGTTATGACCACTTCGGTAACCCTCCGGATATGTGAGACTGTGGAAATTTTAGCACGACAAGGGCCGCAAGTCAACGTCGATTTTGCAGAGGAGACCGCTAGAACAGTCTCCTCTGCGTTCGGTTCACGGTGTGTCCAACAGCGCGGCCAGCTTTCCGAGACGGTCGATCGCTTCGTCAATGGTCGCCTCCGAGCGTGCAAAGTGCAGCCGGATCAGGTGGTTCACCGGCTCACGGAAAAAGCTGGAGCCCGGCACCGCGGCCACACCGATCTCCCGGATCATCCACTCACAGAACGCCAGGTCCGTCCACCCGGCAAACTGCGGCAGCGCCAGAAAGTCGCTGATATCCACCATAACGAAGTAGGTGCCCTCGGGGATATTATGCTTGAGCCCGATCCGGTCAAGGCCGTCGAGGAAGCGCTTCCTCTTTTTCGTATAGAGCGCATTGAGCTCCCGATAATAATCCTCTGCGAAGTTGAGGCCGACGGTTGCCGCCTCCTGCAATGGCGCAGGCGCGCCGACAGTCAGAAAATCGTGCACCTTTTTGGCCATTTCCACCACGTCCGCCGGGCCGACCACGTACCCCAGCCGCCAGCCTGTGATGGAAAAGGTCTTGGACAGGGAGTTGCAGACGATGGTACGCTCGGCCATGCCGGGCAGAGCTGCCATACAGATGTGCTCCGCCGGAGCATAGACCATATGCTCGTACACCTCATCGGTGATAATGTAGGCGTCATATTGAATGGCCAGGGCCGCGATATCGGAAAGCTCCTTACGGGTAAAGACCTTGCCGCAGGGATTGGAGGGGTTGCAGATCACCATGGCCTTGGCCCCATCTCGAAAGCCCTGCTCGATCAGGCCGAGGTCGAAGTCATACGCAGGCGGCACCAGCGGGACATAGATCGGTTCGGCGCCGGAGAGGATGGCGTCGGCGCCGTAGTTTTCATAGAAGGGGGAGAACACCAGCACCTTGTCTCCGGGATCGCAGACGGTCATCATGGCGCACATCATAGCCTCGGTTCCACCGCAGGTCACCAGCACCTGGGTGTCCGGGTCGACGGCATAACCCACGGTGCGCGCGTGCTTTCCGGCGATTGCCTCGCGCAGATTCTGCGCGCCGTAGGTGACGGAATACTGATGCGGCCCGTCATAGGCGACCTTGGCCAGCGCGTCCAACAGCGGCCTGGGCGGGTCAAAATCCGGGAAGCCCTGGGAGAGATTGATCGCTCCGTAGGCATCGCTGATCCGGGTCATGCGGCGGATGACGGAATCGGTAAAGGAGCAGACGCGGCGACTGAGAGCTTTCATGCGTTCTCCTCCGCTTCCAGGATCCGCAGGAAGGCGCTGAGCGCAGCCAGCCCCTCGGTCAGGGTCTGCTTGTCGTTGGCGTAACCGATGCGCATGCTCTTCGGCTGTTCAAAGCAGTCGCCGGGCGTGACGAAGGCGCCGGTCTCATGCCACATCCGCTTGCAGAAGGTGTAAGAGTCCAGATCATAGTCATAGTAAACCAGCGCGGTGGTTCCGGCCTGGGGCTTGACATAGGACAGACGCGGCTCGGACTGTACCCAGGCATCCAGGATCGCAAGGTTTTCGCGCACGATCCCGCAGTTGCGCTTCAGCAGCGCCTCGCAGTGATCCAGCGCCACAGTGGCCAGGGCCTCGTCAAACAATCCGCAGCTGATGAGGTTATAATCGCGGTGGGTCAGGCAGGCGTCGATAAAGGCGCGGTCATGGCTGGCGATCCAGCCCAGGCGCAGCCCCGCCAGGGAGAAGACCTTGGACATGCTGCCGGTGGAAATGCCCTTTTCGTAAAGGTCGACGATGGACACACTCCACACGTCCTCCTGGGTCAGGTGGCGATAGACCTCGTCGCAGAGGACGTAGGCGCCCACCTCGCGGGCGATGGCGACGATCTGCTCCAGCAGCGCCTGATCCATCAAGGAGCCTGTGGGGTTGTTGGGGTTGTTGACGCAGATGAGCTTGGTGCCGGGCACGGCCAGTCGGCGCAGCTCGTCCAGATCGGGCAGATAGCCGTTCTCCTTCGTCAGGTGCAGAATCTGCACATCGGCGCCGAAGCCCTCCGGAATGGAGGTCATCTGCTGGTAGCTCGGCTGGATGCTGATGACCCGCTCACCCGGCTCGACCAGGGAGTAGAACACGTGGTGGTTGGCGCCGGCGGCGCCGTGGGTCGTGATGACCTCGTCCGGCGTCAGGGTTTTATACAGCTTGCAGATCCCTTTCCGCAGCGCGGGCGCGCCGACGATATCGCCATAGGTCATGCGGCGGCTGCAAATCTGCTGAAGGAAAGCCTCCCTGTCCGCGCCGGTGAGCGCGAACAGCTCGTCGGCCGAGACGGAGTCCACGCAGGTTTCCGCAATATTATAGCGGGCGCCCACCTCATAATCGTTCATCCACTGTTCCACGGCAAAGGGCTTAATCTTCATTTTTCTGTCTCCTCCTAAAAATCAGGGGCCCGGACACCCGGCCTTATAACGTGCACGCACGCCGTACCTACGGTCAGGTTCCGAACCCCTTATGTGTCTCCCACCCGGTGGTGGGAGAAGGTGAATATTTATTTGTTGTGGATGTATTATAACGAATGCCGTCCGGCTTGTCAAGCCCCTTCTGCGCTCTCGCGCATGAGATCGGTCATGCAGTCCATACTCAGCAGCAGCGTGGAGCTGTTGTGCAGCAGGGCCGAGGTCGCCGGCGGCAGAATTCCCAGCGCTCCCAGCGCGATCAGCGAGCCGTTGAAGCCCATGACAAAGCGATAGTTGCGGTGGATGCGCCGCATCAGATGATCGGACAGGCGCTTGAGATACACCAGCTCCCGCAGATCCTCGGCGGCGATGGTGATGTCCGCCACCTCGCGGGCGATGTTTGCGCCGCTGCCGATGGCAACGCCGACATCGGCCAGCGACAGAGCCGGTGCGTCGTTGATGCCATCGCCGATCATGATGACGGTTCTCCCTTGCGCCTGCTCGTTCTGGATGAAGCCCGCCTTATCCTCCGGCAGCACCTCGGCATGGTATTCATCCACCCCCAGTTCCTCGGCTACCGCGGCGGCGG
Source organism: Oscillospiraceae bacterium (assembly GCA_017458085.1). Lineage (GTDB taxonomy): Bacteria > Bacillota > Clostridia > Oscillospirales > Oscillospiraceae > Limivicinus. Next base: position 12,683 of record JAFTGE010000073.1, on the reverse strand, counting down.
TATGCTCGCTGTCGCCGGTGAGCATGACCGTCTTTTCGATCCCGACCTCATGCAGCGCCCGTATGATCTCCCGCGCCTCCGGGCGCAGGGGGTCAAAGATACAGATGACCGCGCAAAGCACCCCGCCAATGGCCAGGTACAGGTGGGAATACTGACGGGGCAGACTGTCAAAGCGTGCCCGATCCTCCTCGCGGACGATGGTTTTCTCATCCTCGAAGACGAAGTGGTAGCTGCCGATCACCGCCCGGCGGGAGCCCAGCCGCGTCGCGATGCCGTGGGCAACCACGTACTCGACCTCACTGTGCATCTCCCGATGCTCGAGGCCGCGTTCCTGGGCCGCACGGACAACGGCGTTTGCCACGGAGTGGGGGAAGTGCTCCTCCATACAGGCGGCCACGCGCAGCATCTCGCTGGGTTTTTTATCGTTAAAGCCCACGACGTCGACCACTGTGGGACAGGCATGGGTCAGCGTGCCGGTCTTATCAAAAATGACGGTGGTCGCCTGACTTACCTTTTCCAGGTATTTGCCGCCCTTGACCGTGATGTTGTAGCGGCTGGCCTCGCGCATGGCGGACAGCACGCTCAACGGCATGGCAAGCTTGAGCGCACAGGAGAAATCGACCATCAGCACCGAGACCGCGCGGGTCAGATTCCGACTGAGCAGATAGGTCAGGGCGCTTCCGCCCAGGCACCAGGGCACCAGCTTATCGGCCAGAGAAGCCGCGCGCGTCTCGACCCCGGACTTGAGCCGTTCGGAGTCCTCGATCATCTGAACGATGCGGTCATAGCGGCTGCCGCCGACGGCGCCGGTGACGCAGAGCAGGCAATTGCCCTCCTCCACCACGGAGCCGGCATAGACCGCGTCGCCCGGACGCTTGGCCACGGGCACGGACTCCCCGGTCAGCGACGCCTGGTTGAGCATGACCTCGCCCTCGGAAAGCACCCCGTCCAACGGGATCACGTGGCCGGTATGTACCACCACGCAGTCGCCGGGCACGACCTGCTCCAGCGGTACAAGGACCTGCGTCCCGTTTTCCGCCTGGAGCCATACCTTCTCGACGTTGAGCGACATGCTCCGCGCCAGGTCATCCACGGACTTCTTGTGGGTCCATTCGTCCAGGTAGTCGCCCAGCTTGAGCAGGAACTGCACAGATCCCGCGGTGTTGAAGTCTCCGGTGAGCATGGATACCCCGATGGCGACACCGTCGAGCACCTCCACGGTCAGCCGCCCATGCAGCAGATCCTTCGCCGCCGTAGCAAAGCGCGGCAGCGCCCGCAGCACGGACAGCGCATGGCGCGCCGGGGCGGGCAGGAACAGCCGCCGTCCATAGTGGCGCAGCACATGGAAGACGATCTTTTCCTTGTACTCCCGGCTGAGCGCGCGGCCCGTCTGATTGTAAACCTGAACTTCGGTGCGCGCCTTCTCGTAATTAAACAGAGCCAGCGCCCGAACCAGCGCATCCCGCTCGCCGCGGTATCCGATGATGACGCCCATTGTCCGCTCATGGACGGTGACCGTCTCCACGCCGTCAAGAGCGCGGATATAGGCATCCAGCAGGTCTGCCTGCTCCATGGTCATGCGCGGCTGCACAGCACGCAGGCGCAGCTGTCCCCGCGCCTCGTGCAGAACCTGAAACCTCATCTCACTCGGTGACGGCTGCGGCGTTCTCGATGTAAACGGCCTCGTTCTCCTTGGCCCGGGCCTCGTTGATGGCCTTGGCGTCGGCCAGAATGTCAGAGCAGGCCTCCTGCACATTCTCCACGTCCTTCATCACCGTGTCCTTGCAGCGCAGCACTGCCGCGGTCACATGGGTGTAAGCCTTCCGTGCGTCTCTGCTGCCAAGGATTTTAAAGCCCGCGGAGCCGAACAGCGTGCCGCCGACAAACAGTGCGATTTTTCCGGTTGAACTCATAGCAATATCCTCCTGAACCAGTCCGGGTCATTTACCCGGTCAATCTTTTTCCTATATTTTCCGACAGGGCAGGCTTTTGCCCAGCCCTCGACTGGATTATATTCCCACCCTGCCGGATTAGTCAATGATAACAATCTGTTATAACACTTGTTATTTAAAGTTGTTTCGCGCTAATCAGACATCCAACGCGCACAGGTCCTCCACCGTCTCGCGCCGCACGGCGATATAGCTCTCTTTGCCGCGGAGCATGACCACCGCCGGTCTCGGCAGGCGGTTATAGTTGGAGGCCATGGCGTAGTTATACGCCCCCGTGGTGCACACTGCGATCCGGTCCCCGCGGGCGGTGTCTGCCGGGAGGCTGACGGCGGGCTGGATCACGTCCCCGCTCTCGCAGGCCCGGCCCACCAGGTCGAAGATGGCGCGCAAATGCCCGTCCCGCTCGGCGTGGAGCACGGTGTACTTGGCGCCGTAGAGACAGTAGCGGGGATTGTCGGTCATGCCGCCGTCCACCACCGCGTAGCTCTTGTAGCCGGGAATGTGCTTGACGGTGGAAACCGTGTAGACCGTCATGCCCGCGTCGGCCACGATGCTGCGCCCCGGCTCCATGAGGAAGTACGGCAGGGGCAGCCCCGCCTCGGCGGTTTTCTGCCGGAGATGGGCGGCCACCTCCCGGATCCGCGCGGGAATATCCGTCTGCGGATCGCTGTCCACATAGCGCACGCCGTAGCCGCCGCCAACGTTCAAAACACGCGTGACAAAGCCGAGGGCGTCGCGCAGCTCCTTCATAAAGCACACCATGATATCGACGGTGCGCTGGAAGACATCCTCGTCAAACACGCTGGAGCCTACATGACAGTGCAGGCCCGCCGTCTCCAGATGCTCCATACCCATGGCCGCGCGCACAAATTCCCTGGCCTGGCCGGTCTCGATGGCGACGCCGAACTTCACATCCACCATGCCGGTGCTGATGGCGCGATAGGTATGCGGGTCGATACCCGGCGTGATGCGCAGCAGGATCTTCTGCCGGATGCCGCGGCGTCCGGCCTCGGCGTTGAGCTGCTCCAGTTCGCCGGGGTTATCCACAATGAACCAGCCCACGCCATGGTCCAGCGCAAAGCGAATATCCGCATCGGTTTTGCCGTCACCGTGGAAATAGATGCGCTCCGCCGGAAAGCCCGCTTCCAGGGCCGTGTGAATCTCCCCGACGGAGACAGCGTCCACACCCATGCCCTCCTCGGCCATGATGCGGTACATCTGCTTGAAGGCGCAGGCCTTGCCCGCATAAAGCGGCAGGGCCCCGTCTCCGTAACAGGCGCGGAAGGCATCCCGGTACATCCGGCAGTTTGAGCGAATGCGGTCCTCATCCATTAAATACAGCGGCGTACCGTACTGCGCGGCCAGGGCCGGTACGGACTGCCCGGCAAAGCGGAGGGCGCCGTCCGGGGCGCGGCTGATATTGTTTGCAATCATGGTTGTCACCTCTCAGCAGTTTGTCACAGCTTCTCTGTCTCATCCAATCGGGCCTTGGGCAGGCTCCAATGGTAGTGCGCGGCCAGCAGCCGGATCAGCAGCACGCTCGCACAGCAGATCAGCATGGCCGCCGTCTCTCCCGCCGCGCGCCACAGCAGCGCGCAAAGCAGCGCCCCCGCGATGGAGGCGCAGGCATAGATGTGCTTGACAAAAATATAGGGCGCGGACCCGGCCATCATGTCACGCATCACGCCGCCGCCCACCCCGGTGATCACGCCGAGGAAGACGGCGAAGAAGGTGCTGTCGCCATAGCCCTGATGAAAGGCGGCGGCGACGCCCACCGCCGTGAACACGCCCAGTCCCGCGGCGTCGGCAAAGCGCATGACCGTCTCGTACACATGCTCCCGTCGTATCAGGCCGCGCCGCACCCAGGGCAGGAAGATCAGCACCGACACCACAATGGCCGTCAGCGCGTAAACGGGCTTCTGAAACATCACCGGCGGCAGCGCGCCCAGCAGCAGATCGCGCAGCACGCCGCCCCCGCAGGCCGTGGTAACGCCCATCACGCATACCCCGAAGACATCCATATTTTTCTTCATTCCCAGCATTGCGCCGGACACCGCGAAGGCCGCCGTTCCCACCAGCTCCAAAAGCAGCACAAACACCGTCATGGCGTCTCTCCCTTCGTACAGTTCATAGGATATGATGCTCCGGCAGCTTCCCTGTCAGCAGCAGATTGATCGCATCCTCGTCCAGGCCGCAGCCGATCACGATGAGCGCGGCCCGGGTCGAATCGACCTGTTCAACCAGCCGGTCCCTGGCTGTGGCGTTAAACTGATACCACCGCCCGTCGGCCGGGAAAAAGCCCTTGACGCGCAGCACCTTCCCGAAACGTCTCTCGGTCAAAAGCCGATCGACCTTTTCGTCCAGCTGCGCGCGATTGAGCGTCAGGTTCAGGAAGGACAGCGACTGAAACGCCGCCTCCGCCGTGGTCTTTACATAGTCCGCCGGATAATAGCCGCAGCGCGTCAGTTTCTCAAAGTCCGCCTCTGTCAGCGTGTCCCAGTCCTTAACGAGGATGCTTGCCGCCGGCGTAAGCCGGCTGTGGATCGCTTCTTCCGCCCGATGGAGATGGGCAACGGTCCTCTCAATCTCCGCGGGAGACGCCAGCTGCACGCGGCTGAGCACCACGCAGCCGGCCCCCGCCGCCTGGGAGGCCAGGAAGAAATCCTCCTCCGGCGCGGTGTTCTCCTCAAGCTTTGCATCTACAACGGCGATGACGCCGCCCGCCTCGTACCAGCGATCCAACGGCGCCTCGTTGAGGGTATCGAAAAACTCGTCCATATCGAACACGCCCGACGGCTCGATGAGCACCCGGTCATAACCGCTCATGCCCATGGCGATGAGCTTGGTGCGGAAACGGCGGCGATGGCAGTCGGCGTCACAGGCCCCGGCGAGCATTTCCAGCCCGCAGCCGAGCGCGCGCAGCTCCTGCAGCAGCGGCATATCCACGTTCACCGCCCCGCGGTCATAGGCCAGAATGCCGACCTTCAGCCCCCGGCCCACCAGATATTTGGCATAGCGCAGCAGGAAGGTGGTCTTCCCTGCGCCGAGAAACCCTGTAATCAGATCAATCGGAATCATGGCGTTCTCCTTTTCTTTCCGATTGTACCATATGCAGGGCGCTGCCGCAATCGTCATTCACCGGGAAATATACTTAAAAAACTTGAACATTTCCGTTGCAGGGTCGGTCCGTCTGTGCTAGAATGTCATCGAAAAAAGAACAAACGGGAGGCAGCCATATGAAAACGCTTTTCAAAAACGGCATGATCATCGACGGCACCGGCGCCGCGCCCTATGCGGGCGACGTGCTGATTGAGGACGACCGCATCCTCCGCGTCGGCGGCGAGATCAACGAGGCGGCGGACAAGGTGGTGGACATTCGCGGCCTGCACATTTGTCCCGGCCTCATCGACGCCCACTCTCATAATGATTTCTTCTATGACCGCGACGATGCGGAAAAGTTCTACAAGCCCTTCATCGAACAGGGCATTACCACCCAGATCACCGGCAACTGCAGCTTCTCACCCTTCGGTGTGGAGGCCGACACCCCTTATAAGGACAAGATCGGCGGCGGCCTGTTTGACGCCGTGGCGCCCAGCAGCTTTTCCGCCTTCAAAGAGCGCGCCAAGGGGAAGCTCTATGTCAACCTCGTCCCCCTGATCGGCCACGGCTCCGTGCGCGCGGGCATCGCCGGCTATGATCCCACGCCCTTTACCCCCGAGCAGATCGAGCAGGAGCTGGCTCATGTGCGCGAGGCCATGGAGGGCGGCGCTTTCGGCGGCTCCTTCGGCTTTATGTATGAACCCAGCCGCTACGCGCAGAAGGATGAGCAGATTGCCTTCGCCAAGGAGGTTGCCAAATACGGCGGCATCATCACCATCCATCCCCGCGCCTGCTCCATCGTCAGCGCCGACTATCCGCTGCTGACGAAAAAGTCCCACCTGGAGCTCGGTCTGGACGAGGCCGTGGACATCATGGAGCAGTCCGGCTGCCAGATGGAGTACAGCCATCTGATCTTCACCGGCGCGCGCAGCTGGAAGCTGCTGGACAAGATGCTTGCCACCTTCTACCGCAGCCGCAAGCAGGGCTACAACATTGCCTACGATAATTACGCCTTCCACTATGGCGCATCCGTCATCACGGTGGTTTTCCCCGCCTGGTACGCGGCGCTCTCCAAAGAGGAGGCGAAAAAGCCCCTCAATCGCTTCAAGCTCCAGCTGACCATCCTCATGTACCGCAAGGTGCTGGGCATTGACTGGGACGACATGGTCATCGCCTACATCTCCGACGAGCACCCCGAGTACGAGGGCAAGACCATCCCCCAGGCCGCCGCCGAGGAGGGCATGAGCGAGCTGGATATGTATCTCAAGCTGGTCGACCTCTCCAACCGCGCCGGCAGCATCTACCTCGGCAAGTACTACAACGATGAGATCGTGCGCCGCCTGATGGAGGACGAGCTGTCCGTCTTCATGACCGACGCCTGGGTCGAGGAAAAGGGTCTGCAAAACATCGCCGCCTTCCAGACCTTCCCGCAGTTCTTTGTGCTGGCCAGGCGCTATGGCATCCCCGCCGAGAAGATCGTGCGCAAGATGACCGGCGCCACCGTCGACCGCTTCGGCATCAAAGACCGCGGCTATATCAAGGAGGGCTTCAAAGCCGACCTCACCGTTATCGACCTTGACGGCATGCGCGTGGACGAATCCGTGCCCGACCGCAAGCCCGGCGGCATCGTGCACGTATATGTCAACGGCAGCGCCGCCCTGGAAGACGGCGTCTACCGCGGCGGCACCGCGGGCGAGGTCGTGTTGAAAGATCGTTGATTTCCCCCTTGTAATTGTGACGGATTACGAGTATAGTAATATAAAAAAGGAGGGAGCATATCATGATAGACGTCATCGTTTATAATTCCGAGACCGGCTCCTGCAAGCGTTATGCCGAGCTTCTGTCCGAAGCGCTGAACGTACCGGCCAAGCCCTTTGGCGAGGCGGTCGTTCTGCCCGATAAGAAGGCTATGTATATCAGCTGGCTCACCGCCGGAAAAATCAGCGGCCTTGGCAAGGCCATGAAAACGCTGCCCGTGGCCGCCGTCGTCCAGGTCGGCATCAGCCCTGTGCGCGCTGACACCGCCGCGAGCACCCGCAAGGCCAACAAGATCCCCGACAGTGTGGCCGTGTTCTGTAAGCAGGGCGGCCTGCATATGTCCAAGCTGTCCGGTCCCTTCCGCGCAATCATGACCGTTGTGAACAAGAAGGTCCTGGGCGATCTGAAAAAGAAGACAGAGCTGGACGCGCAGGAGAAGGCCCTGTACCAGATGGTGACCACCGGCGAGGGCGAGCCCGCCAGCTGGGACATCGACGATATCGTCGCCTGGTGCAAGAAGTAAGCAAGTCTATACCGCGAAAAGACCACCCGGTGGGTGGTCTTTTCTATTGCGCTGTCGTGATAAACAGGATGCCCGTCTCTGTCAGAATCGTGCTCGTTACAGTTATTGCGTGTCCATGAAATCATTCATGATCTTCACAAAGCCTTCCAGATCAAACAGCATGGCCAAGTGTCCGCCCGGAAGTTCACGCACCACCCTGGGCTCAGGCATCATCCGGATCAGTTCTTCCTTAATATCCTCGGTAAAGGTCTTGTCATCGTCCGGCTCGATAATCAATACGCGCCCTTTCAAAAACGCGAAGTCCTCCTTCTGGTGCGTGCCCAAATGGTTTCGCAGGTCGCCCAGCAGGTGCGCCATGTGGCAGAAATAGTCCTTGGTCATATCCGGGCCAACCTGTTTTAAGAGCTCCTTGATGCCCGCCTGAGCGCCCGGATTATCCTTTAAATGTTTTTTAAACGCCATGTTCATCAGCGGCGGGAGCAGCTTCATCGGCAGCTTCTTATAGGTGCTGATGTTCTTCTGCTCCTTTTCCTCGTTGACCATGTTCACCAGGCACTGCATGCCTGCAAAACGCAAATTGTTAGACATGGATGCTGTCGAGGTGAGGATCAGGCCGCGCACTACGTCCGGGTGGCGCTTGGCAATGATCTGTGCCAGGACACCGCCGTAGGATTGTCCCCATAGATATACGTTTTCCGCCTGAACGCGGCGGATCAGTTCCGCGATCGCGTCCGCTGTCTTCTCGTTGTCATCATAGGCGATGGGATAGTTAAAACTCAGCAGAGAATAACGCTCCATAAAGGTCCTGGCCAGCATGGAGAACGCGTCCCCCAGCCCTGTCCCGCCGGCAAGCATGACCATCGTGGCATTCACCGCCGGATTGGGATTTTTATAATAACGGTAGGTAAAGTCAGCGCCCAAGATGGTCGCCGTCTGCTTTGGCGCGACCTCATTATAATAGGCAAATTCCTTCTTCATATCGATCGATGCAAAATCCATGATCATTCTCCTTTCACGATGTATGACGCCAAAGCAGTACAAAATGTACGGATCGCTTTTTCAAATCCGTCGGGGTCCATGATCGCGCGGTTTGCGCCTGCCAGTCCCAGAATGTTGCACATGTCCACGATCACATGCGGTTGGCCCTTGCAGCCGCCGATATGCGCGCACAGTTCCGCGGCAAAATCAGCGCTGTCGTTTGCCTTGTCTCCGTCCGGCAGTCTCCGGACAATCTGCTTCATTTCCTCCGGCGTAAAATAATCATAGACCGTCTTTGTGTTTAGATAGCGGTTGATCAGGCAATCCGCGATCTCGGAGATGGACGCGTTTTCCGGCAATGCCCGCAGGGACGCGCGGTTTCGCTCTTTGATCGCCTGCATGAGCGCATAGAAAAAGGCTTCCTTGGAGTGATAGAAATTGTAAAACGTTCCCTTTGCGATGCCGACCTCTCGGGCGATTTCTTCGACAGAAATATTTTTGTATGGTTTTTTCTCCAACATCGCAAGGCCCGCGTCCAGCAGTTTTTGCCGCAGCAGGTCTCTGTCTTCTTCCGAGAAAATCTTTGGCATAGTTGATCCGTCCTTAATGACTGAATTAATCTATGTAGTCATTATATCCGAACAATTCGATTTGTCAACCGTTTTCTTTTTTTCCCGGAGCTGGCTGCGTTTCATCGTGAAACGGAGTTTCTGACAGATTGATACGGAGTTGCACTTGTGCTATAATAACCGCAACGCGGTTATTATACTGAATTCAAGTCGTTTTTCTCGCCGCTTACGCGGCAGCCGAAAAACATGACGATTATACCATAGCCACGCCGTGTCTATGGTATAATCATCTTGAAAGCATCTTGAAAAAACGGGATCTGCGGGGGAGGATCATGAACAAAAACACGAAGGCCGATATGAATAATCATCTTCCTATATCGAAGGAAATGGAAGCCGTTATGAGGAAACACCTGTTGGCGAAGTTTTCCCAAGCGGAGGCAGATGAATACTGGAAGCGCATTCTTGTTCAATACGAGGCATTTCTGAAAGACCTGCCGGATTACGGCGGAAAGAAGAGTCGGCACAACGGTCCGGGCGGCACCTATGACTGTATCTCCCTGTTTGCCTATTATGAGGTGCTGAATCATGAACCGGGCATGGATGAACTCTATGAGATGAACTGCGAGGTTTTTCTGCCGGAGTTCAAGAAAATGGCCGGTATCGTAAACGCAAACAGGCCGTTGCTCCGAAGGATTCTTTGCCTTGCGTTTGCCATGACCGCCAAGACGGACGAAGGCAGAGAAGGCGGCTATATCATGAAGGTTGAGCCTTACAGCAAGGATGGGGTTCGCTACCGGTTCGACAGATGCCCGATTGCGGAATTTGCAAAATCGCACGGGTATCTGGATATCATGCCCGCTTTCTGCAACAGCGACTACCCGGCGATGGAGTATATCAATGCCGCGCTGATCCGTAAGCACACCTGCGCCAACAGCGACGTCTGCGATTATTGGATCGTCGGCGATCAATCAGCAGAAGCGAAAGAACATCCGAAAAAGACGGATGAAAAGGGCTATTGGTATAACGATTAAGATAGACACCTGTAAAACGGCCTAAGGCCGTTTTACAGCGCTGTGGGCATGAGATATGTTTTGTGCCATCCGGTACAAAACCGACAGCACGCCTTGGCGCAATGCCTTTTCGCTGAAACGGACCGTTTTAGCGAAAAACAGTTTAAATCACAATTTGCGAAGATAATACTAATCTCTGATTAAAGTATTTAATCAGAGATGCCATGCTACGCATGGCGGTGCCGCTCCAAAGTCGCGTCACCACGTCTCATACAGAATCTGACGCGCATGAAGCGCTATAAAAAGCTTTTAAAGCTTTTTATCAGATTCTAGTATAAAGGGCTGCATTGCCAGCGCAAGAGAAGTGCCTGTTGGATTATCCGGCAGGCACTTTTCTTTAAGCAAACGTATGGGAAAGGGAAGGCGGGCTGTTGACATATGAATATCTATATGATAATATTCATATGAATAATTAGAAAATAATATTCATAACAGAAGGAGAAAATATGGCTGTAGCATTTACACAGGAGCAGCGTGAAGAGATACGAGGAAAGCTGATTGAGGCAGGCTTTCATCTCAGCAGCACGATCGGCTTTAAAAGGATGTCGATCGCTAAGGTCGCCGGTGCGGCCGGGATCGCGGCCGGTTCATTTTACCTTTTCTTTGATTCCAAAGAGAGCTTTGCCAAAGCGCTGATCGCTGAGATGGAAACAAGGTCGATGGCGAAGCTGAAGGATTTGATCGCAAATACCGGAGCAGTTTCTGTGGAGGAATTTCTGAATTGGTATCGGGATTACTTCAGGCCGGAGAATAATTTTCTGCTCACTTTAAATCTTGGTGATTGGGTATGGCTGAAAACGCATATTACGGACGGCTCCTATTTTGAGCAAAGCAGAGATATGGAGAAAATCCGGGAATTGCTGCCCGTAATAACCGGAATCAGGAAGGATTTCGATCTCGGTGTTGTTGTGAATTTTATCAAATCCATATATGCCAGCTATCAAAACCGAGAGACTTTTTTTGAGGACTCTCTTCAGGAAAATGTGGATCTGATATTTGAGACAATCTATCGCTATGTCAGGGAGGATGTATAAATGAGCTATAAAGAAGAGATGGCTGAATTCTTGGAGAAATTTCCCTATCAGAAAACGACCATCGGCGGCGCCACATATCGTTATGTGCTGTCCGGTGATGAAGAAAAGCCGTGCGTTGTCTTTTTAAACGGCGGTATGAATTGCTCTGAGATGTGGTTCAAGTATGTCGAGAAGATGTCAGGAGAATATCGGACCTTGATTTTCGACTACCCGCAGGAACTTAAAACCTGTGATGAGAACCTCAAAGCATTGTATGCCCTGTTATCACGGCTCGAAATCGGGAAAGCCTTTTTTGTCGGGGCAAGCTTCGGCGGCCTGATGGCGCAGATGTTCGCGCGTGAGCATCCGGAGATGGTCACGGGCCTGGGGCTTTTCTCCACAGCAGGACTTGATGAGAAGATGATAAAAGCCTCACGTAAAAAGTACATGGCCATGCCGATTTTGCTGTGGTATATGAAGCACTGCAATTATGAGAGATTAAAAGGCAAGCTCACAAAGATGAGCCTTAAAAACTATGCATCTCAGGAAACAGCGGAAAACCGGACGTATCTCCGTGAGATGTTCGATTATATATCTGACGGGTATACACGGGAAAAAGATATTCATATTACCGGGCTGATGCCGTATGCGCTAAAGATAGAGCCCTGTACCAGAGATGATTTTGCTTTCCTGAAGGATAAAGTGCTTCTTGTCTTCCCGGAGAAAGATTTCTTTACACCGGCGGAGCAGGAATCCCTCAAAAATCTGTTTCCGGATGCAAAAGTGGAGTACGTTGAGAACGGTCATATGGGGACTGTGCTGGAGTATGACAAATACATCCGGTGGCTGGAAGAAATGATATAAATTGCCCTGCTTTTCCTTGGCTGCTTCACTGCCTTTGAACGGAGCCTGATATTACAATGAATCGGTGTTTGCAATCGAAATATGCGGAGTACTTTGATTTATAAAAAAGTGCGATGACGGAGGATGAAAGCTGATTATGAAAAATGGCTCCGTTCAGATCGGAGATACAGAGTATAAGAGATGAGATGCTTTCTATTCCCAAAAAGAATACCTCATACCTTTTGCGGTATGAGGTATTCTTACTGCCATCATGGTGGTCCCGCGCGTAATACAACGGGTAATCAGGCGTCCAGCTCGATCAGCTTGCCGACAACTACATAGCGGCCGTCGTCCACCTCGTAGGTGCAGGTGGAGAGGGTGACAAGCTTGTCGTCGTCCGCGACCACAACGTCGGACTTGAAATCGGACAGCTCTCTGTACAGAGAGACCTGCGCCTGAAACTGCGCCGCGCCGTCAAAGTTCCGGGCGTAGGCGAAGGAGGTGGGCTCGGTCACGAAGCCGGCAATCAGGTCGATGCGGTAGTTGGCCGTCGGTGTACTGAGGTAGATAACGGGATGCGCCTCATAGTAGCCGCTCTCACCGTAGTTATGCAGGGAAGCGAACATGGAGCCGTTCTTCATGTTGTGACCGTAGATGCAGGTGTTCTGATCGGAGAAGTCGTCCTTGTTGCGGAAATCCATAAAGAGCGTGCCGCTGGCGCTGTAGCTGCCGTTGGGCATGTGGTCGATGTAGTAGTAGTTGCCCTCGGAGTCATTCCTGGGATACATGACGGGATAGTTGATGGGCGTACCCTCGCTGTAGACCCACGCGGCGTATTCGCTGTTTGTGGCCTGCAGACCGGCAAAGTCAATGGTGCCGCG
>JAFTGE010000072.1 GCA_017458085.1 Oscillospiraceae bacterium | reverse complement strand
TGTTGCCCTCCTGCCGGACGTCCGCACCAATCACCACCTGCTCGCCATTCCGTAGCTGTCGTATGGCAAGGGACTTGATTGTCTCCATGTCCACACTCAGGAGCGTCAGGAAGGGATCGCGCTTGTCTGCGTTTTTCTCTTCGTGATAGGCGCATGGACTCGGCCATCGGGAGCTGGGGTGGTGGATCAGCGTTACATATTCTGTCAGGTCGATACCGCAGTCACGAAAAAAGTCTCGCGGCGTGGTTTCCCTGTCTTGAACTTGAAAGCGTTGAGGCGGCGTACCCAGATAGTCCCGCAGGATTTCTTCGATCTCCTGGAGGATCTGAGCCTTGTCCGCTTCTCCGCTGCGCAGTTCCCAGGCTCCCAGGCGCAGCCGGGTATTCAGCGCCCAGGTCAGGAGAATGCTGTTCTCTGTTGCGGCAGTGTCCGGCATAACGTCCAGAGGCACAAGCCCGTGCGCTTCCACAAGGGAGGCAAAATAGCACCATTGGCCGACAGTAGAAGTGGGTTCCCGCAGCGGGGTAGAGAGCTCCGGGTCATTCAGCGGACGATCTTTACTCTCTTCAATACTTCGCAGAAAAGCCTCGCTTTTTCGCAGTTGATCGAAGAAATAGATGTAGTTGGTGGAAAACGGAATCCCCAGCTTTTGTCGGAAGGGCGCCAGGGAGGCGTAGATCCAGCAGCGTCCGTTCTGCATTTGGTCGCAGAGCAGGCCAGGGAAAAGGTCAATGGCAAAAGAACGTTCCAACATCATTCAAAAGTTAATGTATGGATCTTCGCAGGGTCGACTCTCCGCTGAGAGCCGCGGCGGTATCGGATTTCCGGATAGCCCACGCCGACGATCAGCGGGGCGTAGTGGTTCTCGGGGATCTGCAGCAGGGCGCGGATCTCCGGCATCGTGGCCAGAACCCCCATGGGGAAGGAGATGATTGAGGAGCCAAGCCCCCGGGCGGCGCACTGCAAATCCAACTGTGTGCAGGCCACTACCAGATCCAGCTCGCACTCACCCCGCCCCCGGGGTCCGTGCGGGATCACCAGCTGTGGTGCGCCGCAGAAAAGCATGTCCGGGCGCACAAGGCTCGTCCATCGTTTCATATCCCGGTAGACCTTTTCGCCGAACTCCGCGGGATAGACACCCTGGGCGGCCAGCTCCTCCATCCGGTCATAGACCAGCTTCCGGAAGCGTTTGACCTGCTCCTTGTCATCGATCACCGTGTATTCCAGCAACATGTGGTTGCCGCCGTTGGGGATATTCCCCAGCCGGGAGATCATGTCGTAGAGGATCTCCTTCGGCACATTTTTGTCCAGATAACGCCGGCAGGGATGGCGATTGGCCAGCACAGCGTCCAGCATGGGCGCGGCTTGGGCCGGGTCCGCGGGCGGCAGACTGTCATCCGGCTTTTTGCCGAGGATCTGGATCGCGCCCTTGGGACAGACGGCCAGACAGTGCTCGCACCGCCAGCAGCCATTCCATCCCAGGGTATCTACTTCCACAGTGGCGGCCTTGCGATCCTCATCCAGATACAGCAGTTGCCCGGGGCAGACCTTGGTACAGAGCCCGCAGCCGATGCATTTTTCTTTATCTACCTGGAAGTTGGCAATGTTTTTCATGCGGTTTTTCCTCCCTGCATATGCTTGACTTCCCAAAGGTCGCCAAGGCGGTCATAGAGCACGTTTCCCAGCGCTCCCAGCTCGCACGACGCCTCTCCGTCCGCTCTGATCCGGATCTTACCTCTCAAATCACCGCTGCGAAGAGACTCATATTCGCCCCTCTCCGGCTCTGTGAGTAGAGAAAACGTCGCGCCCTCCTCCCGCAGGATCTCCAGCACTCGCCAGAGTTCCGGGTGCCCGGCGTCGTCCGGCCCGGCCAGGAAGAAATGGGCCTGCTTCCGGTAGAGAAGGCAGAAGTCCAGACAGTTGTACAACATATCCTCCAACTGCTGCCCGGTCGGGCGCTCTGTTTCGGAGCCCATATCCAGTTCAAAGGTAAACAGCTCTTCCGTCTTGATCACTCCCGTCATTGTTGACAGTCAGTTCATTGCAGCTCCGCCATCAACATTGATGGACTGCCCGGTGATATGGTCGGCATATTCCGAGCACAGAAAAGCGACAGTATAAGCAATGTCTTCTGCCTTTTGGTCTCCTCGTGCAAGGGGGATAAAGGTCTTCAGGCTATCCTTCCAGGAGGTCTCACGGTCAAGGCCGTTGTCCACATAGCTGTCCAGAATGGTCTCCCACATTTTGGAGCGGATGATACCGGGACAAACCGCATTCACGTTGATGTTATATGGCGCACCGGCATAGGCCGCGGCCTGCGTCAAATAAATGACGCCCGCTTTAGTCATACCGTAGTGGGAGAATCCCGCTTGCAGCGCATGGCGACCGGCAAAGGACGCGGTGTTCACGATCTTTCCGCTGATTTCAAGCTCAATCATGTGTTTGATAGCAGCCTGACAGCCGTTATTGGCTCCCATCAGATTAATGTTAATCAGATCATGGATCTCTTCCTGCGTTGCATCCAGGAAAGAACTCAGGCAGACGATGCCCGCGTTGTTAACGACAATATCCAGACGACCAGTCTCCCGGATCGCGCGGCAGAGAACCGCATCCACATCCTCATACTTGCTGACATCCGCCACGCAGGCTTCTGCGCGAAGGCCCTCGGTCTCGAGCTTTTCTTTCACACCCAGGCCGCTTTTCTCGCTTCTGGCTGCCAGATAAACTATTGCTCCCGCGCGCGCGATCTCTGTGGCAATGGCTTCTCCGATACCGCGGCTGGCACCAAAGATGACGGCTGTTTTTCCGGTAAAATCAAGTTTCATGGTATTTCCCTTTCGCATTTTTTAATATTTGGATTCACTGATGTCAGTATATTTGCGCCGTTAAAATCGCGCAAGTACGCACCTTTTTGTAACTATGGCCGATTCGGCACTCAATTCTCAACCTTGTCATATTTGTTTGGTAGTGTGTAGGTTTTGTTGGCAAGTTCCGGAGAGAAGGAGGAAAACTCCGCCCAGACCTCCGTCAGATAATAGCCGATGACCACATCCCGGTTATTCCCAAACTGGCTGGTCAGAACGGGGCTTTCCGCAAAGCAGCGGTCAATGATCTCCGGATCGTCCGTGAAGTTGACCTTCCCGCCCAGACGCAGATAGGTCATCGTCTCTTGGTCGCAGATGCACAGCTGAATGTAGGGATACTCCTTCATTTCCTGATAGCTGCGGTAAAAGGTCACGGTGTCAAAGTACAGGACGCCGTCTTCCTCAAACTTGAATTCGATGGGGCGGATTTGAGGTGCGCCGTTCAAGCCCAGCGTCGTGCCGTACTGAAGCGGCCAGCGGGCAAAGATGGCCTTGACCACGCTCATGCCATCGGAATAGTCCAGGCTCATAAAAAAGGCAAGTGTATCCGATTCATTCTCACTGACCGGGATGCTTTGAGAAGGCTCTTCTGCCTTGCCGCAGGCGGTCAGCACCGGGAGCAGCAGCGCGAGAGCCAATAAAACAGCGATCATTTTCATCTTTGCCTCCTTACAGCTCCATGCTGAGCTGGTTTATACGCCAGCTCTCCTGTCTGGCCTCGTGAATCTGATCTCCCGGCATCGGCCCGCCCAGCAGGAAGGGTGAAGCGGGGTCGTGAGCGCGCAGATTGCGCCGTACCTGATTTGCGTCCGTATTGGCATAGCAGTAGCGGCAGAGGTGGCCACAGGTGTCATAGGCACCGATGTCCGTCCCCAGCACGCAGGCGCACTGGCCGCCCCGCTGGTTTTTGCGCTTCGGCACCTTCAGTTTCGCATGGAGTGCCGTTTCAAAAGTGCTGACCGTCATGCAGCCCTCGCAGTTGACGCCGTAGGGCGCAAGCTCCGTGCCCTCTGCACAGGCCCGGATGGTCATGCCGTAGGTTTTGCCGATCTCGGCGAAGGCCTTGCCGATGGCAATGCGGTCTTCCTTGCGCACCTCCCGTGCTTCCGGGAAGTTCCGCTTCACCTTCTGATACAGGTCGATGAAGGAGATCACGCAGCTCTCCGTATAGCCGGAGAGCGTCTTCGCCATGTGCTCGAAATCCGCAATGTGCCGCTCGACGGAATAGCGGTCTGTGATCAGAATGGGATCGTAGCGCCAGCCCATGGAGTCCACGCCCACGCTGTCCGCGAGGCGTTTGAAGTCCTCCATGACCTTCTCCTTGTCGGGCACGTTCGGCTCGATATCCCGTCCATAGGGCGTGATGGTCACGAACCAATACTGGCCGTAGTCCCTCAGTGCGTCCATGTGAGGATGCATCGGGGCCGGGTTCTTGGAGCAGAAGGCGATCAGATCCACAACCTCCGGGTCCAGCCGGTAACGGGTAACGGATTGGGGATCGTAGGGATTGCGCACCAGGACATGGCCCTCTTTCAGCCGGTTCAGAAACCACTTGCTGTAGAAGGCCGGGATGTCCGTGCGCATACCGGTCTGGATGATCATGCCTCGCTCGCCTCCCCGTTGTTAAGCTTTTCGGCAATATCTATGATGCTTTTCGCCATGTCAGCGTTGATGCCGATAGCGCGCTCGACGAGGCTGGCAGGCACCATGGCCTTGCTGCGGCTCAGGCGGACGAGCGTGATGTTCTCATGCTCCCGTGCCAGCTTCTCAAAGGGGAAGCGGATGATGGTGGGCGTGTTGAAGCCCACGCCCAGCTCCAGCAGCACGGTCTTGCCGTCCACGCATTCGGGCAAAAAATGGCTGAAGCGATCCTCCGCCGTGTGCCAGGCTTTGTCCTGCACGAAGTGGCCGTCCACACGCAGGTTCATGGCCATCGGGCCGCCGCAGACCGGGCACTTCGGCACCAGCTCCGTAGGAATTCTTCCGTCTTTTCGCTCCCGCTCCATCTGTCGGAACAGCTCCACCGCATCGTAGGCTTTCGGATGGCAGCCCCGCGCGCACTGGATCAGCTTGTAGCTGCCCTGGGTGGCGAAGATCTGTTCGACCGAGAGTCCGGCCTTTTCAAACTGGTGGTCGGCGTTGGTGCTCAGCAGAAAGATCTTTTTCCCTTTCAGCGCGTCCAACAGCGTCCTGTGCAGCGTCGTCACGTCCAGATCGGCTCCCGCCAGCAGCGCGAGGTGGGACCAAAGCCCCCACTTGCTTTCCTGATCGGGGAAGGGGTAAAAGCCAGCGGAATACATGTCCTGCATATAGGGCCCCTTGCCGTAGATCTTCTGGAACTCGGCGAAGTTTTCCTCAAAGAACTTACCGCCATACTCGGCCCCGGCAGCGGTGCTCATGCCCGCACCCGCGCCAAGCAGAACATAGTCTGCCTCCCGGATCGCCCGCGCGGCCTGTTCGATCTGCTCGGCATAGGGCGTCGTCTGGTTGATATAGTCTCCGGCGTATTCATAGCTCAAAAAGCGCTCGAAGCTCATTTTCTTTTTGGCGGAACGGTTAAACATCATGGTATTTTGCCTCCTTGGGGTTTTGCTGTGTCC
>JAFTGE010000071.1 GCA_017458085.1 Oscillospiraceae bacterium | reverse complement strand
GCGGCGGGAAAACTCTGGGATAATCCGTGGGATCTCATCTTCACCCGAGAGGATGGGAGGAATCTCTGCCCTCAGACTGTCTATTGCAACTTCAAACGCAGGGTCAAGGCAATCGGCTGTAGCGATAAACGTGTACATGACCTGCGCCATAGCTATGCCGTTGCCAGCCTCCACGCAGGAGATGACATCAAAACGGTGCAGGGTAATCTCGGCCACCATACTGCTGCCTTTACCTTGCAGACCTATGGACATGTTACCGATTGCATGAGGCGAGAAAGTGCTGCGCATATGAACTCGTATATAGAAAAAGTGATGCCGAAAGGCACCACCGAAAGTGCATAAAGGGGAAAATTAAAGGGGAACTTGCCTTGCGAATAGCAAAAGCCCCTTGAAAACACAGTGTTTTCAAGGGGCTTCGCTGGTGCGCGAGGCGGGACTTGAACCCGCACGCCCGGAGTGAGCACTAGAACCTGAATCTAGCGAGTCTGCCAATTCCACCACTCGCGCATCTCTGGAACGCTTGATTATAATAGCATTGGTGTCCCGACTTGTCAAGGAGTTTTTTTCATATTAACAACTATTTTCTTTACAGCTTCGGCGTAAAATGCTATATTGAACATGAGCATTTTAACAAGGAGGGACGCCCATGCCGCCGTTGGATCGTCCGGCCCTGAAGCGCCGGGCACAGGAGCTTATGCTCACCACCCGGCCCCGCGTAATTACCGTAGGGCTGGTTTATCTGCTGCTGTGCATTGCGCTGGAGTTCCTGCGCTCAAATGTGATGAGCGTGAACATCAGCCAGACCGAGGCCATGAACTACATCAACTATGTCTCGCAGGGCAACTATGAGTATGCCATGCGCTACCTGGAGGGCATGGCGCCGCCGACCGGGGCCTATGGGATCGACCTGCTGCTGAGCCTGGCGGTAAGCATCGTGACGGTCGGCTTCCTGATCTTCCTGCTCAACAGCGCCCGGGGGAAGGCTGCCGGCTACGGGAACCTGCTGGACGGCTTTGGCTTTTTCTGGAAGATCATCCTGCTGGATCTGGTCAAAGGGCTCCTGATCGGGCTGTGGAGCCTGCTGCTGGTGGTGCCGGGGATCGTGGCCGCCTACCGCTACAGCCAGGCGCAGTACATTTTGATCGACGATCCGACCAAGTCGCCCCTGCAATGCATCCGGGAATCCAAGGCCATGATGAACGGCCACAAGAGGGAACTGTTCCATCTGGATCTGAGCTTTATCGGCTGGTATCTGCTGAGTCTGATTCCGCTGATCAGTTACGCGGTGCGGGTGTGGGCGGTGCCGTATGTCTACATGTCGCGTACGCTGTTTTATGAGCGGCTGCTGGGCCGGAACGTCTACAGCTATTCTGAGCCGACCTATCCGATGTAACTGAATACATATAGAGAAATCACCACCGGCGCGGGCCGGTGGTGATTTTGCATGATAAGGGGAGAACGTTTCGGGAAACCACCTTGTGAATATACCTAAAAAAGCTTTCATTTTTTTAGGCAACATTGATGGTTGACGCGTTTCAAAAAGCGTTTATAATTATAAATGGTTTTGGCCGACTTCTCTGTAAAAAGTAGAGGGGTCATCGGGTGGAAGCCGCAGCAGGGCCCTGCTGCATGCTTTTTTTCAAAAAGCATGATGGGCTTTGTGCGGGAAAAGCCTGGCCGATACCTTGCAGATTGCAAAATATAATAGGAGGAAACAGAATGAAAAAGTTTATCGCAATGCTGCTCGCTCTGGCGATGGTCTTTGCTCTGGCCGCTTGCGGCTCCAGCAACGCTCCCGCCGCCACTGCCGCTCCCGCTGCCCCTGCTGAGGCTGCCCCTGCTGAGGCTGCCCCTGCTGAGGCCGCTCCCGCTGCCGAGCCCGCTGTCGAGCCCGTCAAGCTGGTTGGCTACTGCCCCGGCGCCGGCGTCCCCTGGGACACCGTCAAGTACTTCTCCGACCTGGTCGCTGAGAAGTCCAACGGCGCCATCGTGATCGATGTTCACGAGGCCGGCACCCTCGGCAACGACGCCGAGGCCATCGAGTCCACCCGTATGGGCACCATCGACGTGATCTGCGCCGGCACCTCCGGCTTCACCGCGTTCTATGAGCCCGCCAAGGTCCTTGACCTGCCCTTCCTGTTCTCTGACTCCGACCAGGCCTGCGACATCATGAACGGCCCTGTCGGCGAGGAGATCTTCGCCAACTTCCCTGAGTTCGGCCTGGTTTACCTGGGCGAGGGCGATAACGGCCTGCGTCACATCTCCACCACCAACCGTCCCATCCACACCGCCGCTGACGTCGAGGGTCTGAAGATCCGCGTACCGACCAGCCAGCTGTACCTGGACGTGTGGGAAGCTCTGGGCGCCACCCCCGTGGCCCTGGCTCTGCCTGAGCTGGCCCTGGCTCTGTCCAACGGCACCGCCGAGGCGCAGGACAATGCCACCTACCACCTGGTTGCCAACGCCACCTACGACGACATCAAGTACTTCTCCTACATCAACTACATGTGGATGGGCACCACCCTTGCCATGAACAGCGTTTCCTGGAGCAAGCTGGACGCCGATCAGCAGGCTCTGCTCAAGGAGTGCGCCTATGAGGCCGGCCGTTACGGCTTCGACCGCATCAAGGCCGACAACGCTGCCGGCGAGGCGACCCTGAAGGAAGCCGGCGTTGAGTTCGACGCTACCCCCGATGTGCAGTCCTTCAAGGATAAGCTGGACATCCCCGCTTACTACGACCGTTACGAGAACGAGTCCTGGTTCAACCGTGACCTGCTCAACACCATCCTGGCTGCTGTCAACTGATCGTGTTCTGAGCTGTAAACAGAAAAACCGGAATATCGCAAAATGATCACCATGCCAGTTGCATAGGTCATATGACCTATGCAACTGTTGCTAAAGGGGTGTGTTAATGAATCTTTACAAGAAGATCACCGATGTGATCGCAAAGATCGCCGCCGCCATCAGTATGCTTGCCGTGCTGGTGATGGTATTCTTTATTGTTTCCGAGCTGATCCGCCGCAACATTTTCAACAGCTCCTTCCGGCCGACGGTCGAAATCTGCGGCATTTCCTTCCTGTGGATGGCCTTTATGGGCATCATCCCCCTGTACAACACCAACGGCCTGATGCGTCTGGACTTCCTGATCACGCGCACCAAGGGGCCGGTGTATGAGATTCTGTACCTGCTCAACAAGATCGTCAGCCTCGGCCTTGGCGTCATTATGGTCGTGGCCTACAATGCGCAGTACCCCTATGTCAGCACCCGTTTCTTCTCCACCTTCGCCGCGAAGGTGCCCTATTCCTTGCAGTATTTCCCCATGGCCGTTGCCGGCTGCTTCATTGCGGCCAAGGCGCTGTGGGAGGTCGTCGACTGGGTGCTGCGTGTGATATTCAAAAAGCAGAGAGAGGAGGATAAGAAATGACCGTATTTCTGGTTGGCTTTATTGTATTGCTGATCATCGGCGTGCCCATCAGCATTTCGATCGGCGCCTCCGCGGTGCTCGGCTGCCTCTCCCTGGGCTATCCCATGGTCGTCATCGGCCAGAAGATGGTCAGCGGCATTGACTCCTTCCTGCTGATCGCCATTCCTCTGTTCATCTTTGCCGGCAACATCATGAACGCCGGCAGCATCACCAAGAAGATCTTCGGCACCGCCCGCGAGCTGGTCGGCTGGATCCCCGGCGGCCTGGGCCATGCCAACGTCATCGCCAGCGTTATCTTCGCCGGTATGTCCGGCTCCGCGGTCGCGGACGCCGGCGGCCTCGGCGCCATCGAGATGGAAGCCATGAAGACCAACGGCTATGACGAGGAGTTCGCCGGCGCTGTGACCGCGGCCTCCTCCGTTATCGGCCCCATCTTCCCGCCCTCCATCCCGCTGATCATCTATGGCAGCGTGGCCAGTGTCAGCGTGTCCAAGCTCTTCATGGGCGGCGTTGTCCCGGCGGTCATTATGGCGGTTTTGCTGATGGTCATGGTGTACTACTTCGCCATCCGCCGCAAGTATGAGCGCCATCCCTTCAGCGGCAAGGCGCTTTGGCGGGAGTTTAAAGGCTCGCTTTT
>JAFTGE010000070.1 GCA_017458085.1 Oscillospiraceae bacterium | reverse complement strand
CTGCCGGCAGAGCTCGGAGCCGATGCTCCCGCCGCCGCCCGTCACCAGGATGACCTTGTCGTTGAGGAAATCGAACACGCGGCTGAGGTCGCTGGTGATGGGATCCCGCCCCAGTAGGTCCTCGATCGCCACGTCCTTCATCGCGGAGATGCTGATGTCGCCGTTCACGATCTGGTAGATGCCGGGCAGGTTTTTCAGCTCGCACCCCGTCTCCTGGCAGATCTTGAGGATCTTGCGCCGCTCCGCCTCGCTGGCGCTGGGCACAGCGACGTAGATCTTGTTGATGCCGTACTTCTTCACCATGTCCGGGATGGCGTCGCGCCCGCCGACGATGGGCACGCCGTCAATGTACCGGTTCCACTTGTTGGGGTTGTCGTCGATGATGCACAGGACGTGTCCGTTGATCTCCTTGGCCTTGTGCAGATCCCGCAGGATCATCTGTCCCGCGTTGCCCGCGCCCACCAGCATGAGGCGGGGCGCCCCCCGGTCGCTGGCCTTCTTGGCGGGGAGACGCCGCATCAGCCAGAAACGGTAGGCAAAGCGGATGCCCAGCACCAGGATGTACTGGAAGAACGTGCCCATGACATAGTAGGAAATGGGCATTCGCTCATAGAACAGCGCGATCATGGTGATGTGGAAAGCCGACGTGATGCCGCAGGCGATCGTCGTCATCGCCAGCTCGTAATAGCTGGCAAAGCGCCACATGCTCTGGTAGAGGCGCATCGCCCAGAAGAGGCCGATGCAGAACACCGTGTACAGCGGCGTGAAGGAGATCCAGGTTTCGATGTATTCGGCGTCGATCAGTGCGAAGTTCATCTCATGGCGGAGCAGCAGCGCCATAAAATAGGAAATATTGACGGCGATGCCGTCGTACAGCGTCATTGCGATCGCGATTTTCTGCCAGTGCTCCAGTCGGGAGCTGTGTACACTCTTCAAGGTTCCACCCCTCAACCCTTTATCGTTATCAGCGGGCATCGGCCCTCTGTGAACTGCATAACCTACCATATTATTTATAGCCCAAGCAGGCCGCGATGTCAACCGCGGCAGCAGCTTCAAAAAGGACGGCGGATGCTTTAAAATTTCAAATCTGATTATAATGAATCCAAAATATTTTAAAAAATGAAATTTTCTCTTGCAATCAGAAGCAAAACTGCATATAATGGGGCGCATCGATTGCAAAATCACACAAAACCCATTTGAGGAGGTTTACGCCATGTCTTATGTCGACGAGGTTTACGAGCGCGTCGTAGCGCAAAACCCTGCCCAGCCGGAATTCCATCAGGCTGTGCGCGAGGTGCTGGATTCCCTTCGCCCTGTCATCGAGCGCAATGAGGAGAAGTACCGCAAGGAAGCGCTGCTGGAGCGCATCACCACGCCGGAGCGCGCCATCCTCTTCCGCGTCCCGTGGGTGGACGACAAGGGCCAGGTCCAGGTGAACAACGGCTACCGCGTCCAGTTCAACAGCGCCATCGGCCCCTACAAGGGCGGCCTGCGCCTGCATCCGTCCGTCAACCTCAGCATCATCAAGTTCCTGGGCTTCGAGCAGGTCTTTAAGAACAGCCTGACCGGCACGCCCATCGGCGGCGGCAAGGGCGGCAGCGACTTCGATCCCAAGGGCAAGAGCGACCGCGAGGTCATGGCCTTCTGCCAGAGCTTTATGACGGAGCTCTACCGCCACGTGGGCGCGGACGTGGACGTCCCCGCCGGCGACATCGGCACGGGCGCCCGAGAGATCGGCTTCCTCTACGGCCAGTACAAGCGCATCACCGGCCTCTATGAGGGCGTGCTGACGGGCAAGGGCCTCTCCTACGGCGGCAGCCTGGCCCGCAC
Organism: Oscillospiraceae bacterium; assembly: GCA_017458085.1. Classification (GTDB taxonomy): domain Bacteria; phylum Bacillota; class Clostridia; order Oscillospirales; family Oscillospiraceae; genus Limivicinus. The sequence continues at coordinate 5,262 of JAFTGE010000070.1, read as the reverse complement.
GCAGGCGACCGGCTACGGCCTGCTCTACATGACGCGCGAGCTCCTCAAGGCCAACGGCCATGATCTCTCGGGCAAGACCGTCGCCGTCTCCGGCGCGGGCAACGTCGCCATCTACGCCGTCGAAAAGGCGCAGCAGCTGAGCGCCAAGGTCGTCACCGTTTCCGATTCCACCGGCTGGATCTACGATCCGGAAGGCATCGACGTCGCGCTCCTCAAAGACGTGAAGGAAGTCCGCCGCGCCCGGCTCACCGAGTACGCGGCCGCCCGTCCCTCCGCGCAGTATCACGAGGGCCGGGGCGTGTGGAGCGTCAAGTGCGACGTCGCCCTGCCCTGCGCCACGCAGAACGAGCTGCTGCTGGACGATGCCAAGGCGCTCGCCGCAAACGGCTGCATCGCCGTATGCGAAGGCGCGAACATGCCGACGACAGCGGACGCGACCGAGTACCTGCAGCAGAACGGCGTCCTCTTCGTGCCCGGCAAGGCAGCCAACGCCGGCGGCGTGGCCACCAGCGCACTGGAGATGAGCCAGAACTCCATGCGTCTCTCCTGGACCTTTGAGGAGGTCGACGCCAAGCTGGAAGGCATCATGGTCAACATCTTCAAGAACATCGACGCCGCCGCGAAGGAATACGGCATGCCCGGCAACTACGTGGCCGGCGCCAACATCGCAGTCTTCCTCAAGGTCGCAAATGCCAAGGAAGCCCAGGGTGTCGTCTGATTTCAAAAATCCGACACTTCAGCCGCGGGGAACCCCGCGGCTTTCTTTGTGCCCTGATCCCGGTTGACAAAGCCAAAGAAATTTTAAAGACTTTTTGTCAACCTTTTGCCGGTTCATTCAAGAAATGCAGATAATACAAAGCTTTTGAATCAAAGGTTTTAGAGAAAAACAGGGGTTGACAAATATTGTAAAGCGCACTATAATGGCGGCAATTCGTATCAGGCCAAAGGCCATCAAATAACGGAGGTACTGAGAATGAAAAAGCTTCTTGCCATCGCCGTCGCTCTGATGATGCTGAGCGTCGCCGCCTGCGCCGGCGCCACTACCGTCGGCATCTGCCAGCTGGTGCAGCACCCCGCGCTGGATCTCGCCACCCAGGGCTTCAAGGACGCGCTGTCCGCGAAGATCCCCGACGTCGTCTTTGACGAGCAGAACGCCTCCGGCGACTCCGCCACCTGCGCCACCATCGTGAACGGCTTCGTCTCCGCCGGCGTGGACCTCATCATGGCCAACGCCACCCCGGCCCTGCAGGCTGCCGTCGCGGCCACGGGCGACATCCCGATCCTCGCCACCTCCATCACCGATTACGCCACCGCGCTGGATATGGACGCGGCGACCTTCACCGGCGTCACCGGCATCAACGTCTCCGGCACCACCGACCTGGCGCCGCTGGACGGCCAGGCGGACATGATCGTTGAGCTCTTCCCGGAGACCAAGAAGGTCGGCCTGCTCTACTGCTCCGCGGAGCCGAACTCCCTCTACCAGGTCAACACCATCCGCGGCCTGCTGGAAGCCAAGGGCATCGAGACCAAGGACTTCGCCTTTGCCGATTCCAATGACGTTGCCAGCGTGACCCAGAGCGCCGTCGGCGACGTGGATGTGCTCTACATCCCCACCGACAACACAGCCGCCAGCGTCACCGAGACCATCGCGGGCGTCGTCCTCCCGGGCAAGCTCCCCGTCGTCGCCGGCGAGGAAGGCATCGTCCAGGGCTGCGGCATCGGCACCCTGACCATCAGCTACTACGACATCGGCACCGCCACCGGTGAGATGGCCGCCGAGATCCTGCTGAACGGCGCGGACGTCTCCACGATGCCCATCCAGGCCGCTCCGCAGTTCACCAAGAAGTACAACGCGGCCAACGCCGCCGAGCTGGGCATCACCATCCCGGATGACTACGTGCCCTGCGACTGACAGATTTCCGCAAACCGTCCTTTAACCAAGGAGGGGTACACCCTCCTTGGTTTCATTGCTGTATAACGCCCCGCAACGGGGACTGACTGGGGGAACGACCGAGTGGATTTACTGAAACTGTTTAACGCCCTGCCCGGCGCAGCCGCGCAGGGGCTGATCTGGGGCCTTATGGCCATCGGCGTGTACATCACCTACCGCATCCTGGACGTCGCGGACCTGACGGTGGACGGCAGCATGGCCACGGGCGGCGCGATCGCCGCCGTGCTCATCATGAGCGGCTGTAACGTCTGGCTCGCCATCCTTGTCGCCTTCATCGTCGGCATGGCGGCCGGGCTCGTCACGGGCCTCTTCCATACCTTTATGGGCATCCCTGCCATCCTGTCCGGCATCCTGACGCAGCTGGGGCTCTACTCCATCAACCTGCGCATCATGGGCGGCAAGGCAAACGTCGCCGTCAACCCCAACAAGTACACGCTGCTCGTCAGCCTGCGCAACGTGCGGTCGCTGACGCTGGGCAACCCGATCTTCGTGCTGATCCTCTTTACGGCGGCGCTCATCCTCACGCTGTACTGGTTCTTCGGTACGGAGCTCGGCTGCTCGCTGCGCGCCACCGGCGCCAACCAGCGCATGGCCCGCGCCCAGGGCATCAACACCAGCCGCAACGTGCTGCTGGGGCTCATGCTCTCCAACGGCCTGGTCGCGCTCTCCGGCGCGCTGCTCGCCCAGTATCAGGGCTTCGCGGATGTCAACTCCGGCCGCGGCGCCATCGTCATCGGCCTGGCGGCCGTCATCATCGGCGAGGTCTTCTTCGGCAAGGTGTTCATCAACTTCGGCCTCAAGCTCACGGCGGTGTCCATCGGCGCCATCGTCTACTACCTGGTCATCCAGGTCGTCCTCTGGCTGGGCCTCAACGCCAACGACCTCAAGCTGCTCACCGCGCTCGTGGTGTCCATCTTCCTGGCCGTGCCCTTCTGGCGGGGCAAGCTCGCCGGAAAGCGCACCGGAAAGGGGGAGAACCATGCTTAAGATCTCCCATATCGCTAAGACCTTCAACCCCGGCACCATCACCGAAAAGAAGGCGCTGCTGGACGTCGATCTCCACCTGAACGAGGGGGATTTCGTCACCGTCATCGGCGGCAACGGCGCAGGCAAATCCACGATGCTGAACGCCGTGGCCGGCGTCTTCCCCGTGGACCGGGGCACCATCGAGATCGGCGGTGTCAACGTCACGAACCTTCCGGAGTACAAGCGCGCCGCCTACCTCGGCCGCGTCTTCCAGGACCCCATGACCGGCACCGCCGCCACCATGAACATCGAAGAGAACATGGCGCTCGCCCTGCGCCGCGGCCGCCCGCGCGGCCTGCGCTGGGGCATCACCAATCTGGAGCGGCAGATGTACCGCGAGCAGCTGCACACCCTGGGCCTCGGCCTGGAGGACCGCATGGCCAGCAAGGTCGGCCTGCTCTCCGGCGGCCAGCGCCAGGCGCTGACGCTGCTGATGGCGACGCTGCGCACCCCCAAGCTGCTGCTGCTGGACGAGCATACCGCCGCCCTGGATCCCAAGACGGCCGCCAAAGTGCTGGAGATCACGGAGAAGATCGTCTCCGAACAGCACCTCACCGCCATGATGGTCACCCACAACATGAAGGACGCGATCGCTATCGGCAACCGCCTCATCATGATGAACGAAGGCCGGATCGTGGTGGACGTTTCCGGCGAGCAGAAGCAGAAGCTGACCCGCGCCGACCTGATGGGCCTGTTTGAAAAGGCCGCAGGCAAGGAGCTGGACGGCGACCGCCTGCTGCTGTCCTGATCCTGCTTCATATCAGCTGAGCCCCGCCTTCCGGCGGGGCTCAGTTTTGTATACCTGTGATGCGTCAGCCGATCACCGCGCGGTGGAAGACCTTTTTGCCCTTGCGGATCTTGACGCCGCCCGCGAGCCGCTCGCAGCTCACGATCTCGTCGATCGACTCCACCTTGGCGCCGTCCACCGTGACGCCGCCCTGCTGGATGAGCCGGCGGATCTCTCCCTTGCTCTTGCCCAGGCCGCAGGCGATCATGAGATCGATGACGGAAAGGCCCTCGGCGGGCACGTCCGCAGCGGAGAGCGTCGTGGTGGGCATGCTGCTGTCGTCGCCCTCGCCCGAGAACAGGGCGCGGCTGGCTTCCTTCGCCTTGTCGGCTTCCTCCTTGCCGTGCACCAGCGCGGTGAGCTCCCAGGCCAGGATATCCTTCTTCTCGTTGATGCGGCTGTCCTCCCACTTGTCCATCTCCGCGATGGTCTCAAGCGGCACGAAGGTCAGCATGCGGATGCACTTCATCACGTCCGCGTCGTCCACGTTGCGCCAGTACTGATAGAACTCGAAGGGGCTGGTCTTTGCGGGGTCGAGCCACACGGCGCCTTTGGCCGTCTTGCCCATCTTCTTGCCCTCGCTGTTCATCAGCAGGGTGATGGTCATCGCATAGGCGTCGTCGCCCAGCTTGCGGCGGATGAGCTCCGTTCCGGCCAGCATATTGCTCCACTGGTCGTCGCCGCCGAACTGCATGTTGCAGCCCAGCGTCTCGTGCAGGTGCAGGAAATCGTAAGCCTGCATGATCATGTAGTTGAACTCGAAGAAGCTGAGGCCGCGCTCCATGCGCTGCTTATAGCACTCGGCGCGCAGCATGTTGTTGACGGAGAAATGTGCGCCCACCTCACGCAGCAGATCGACGTACTTGAGGTCCAGAAGCCAGTCGCCGTTGTTCACGATGACGGCCTTGTCCTCGCCGAACTCGATGAAGCGCTCCATCTGCTTCTTGAAGCACTCGCAGTTGTGCCGGATGATATCCGGGGTCATCATGGGGCGCATGTCGGTGCGGCCGCTGGGGTCGCCCACCATGCCCGTACCGCCGCCCAGCAGGACGATCGGCTTGTTGCCCGCCATCTGCAGGCGCTTCATCAGGCAAAGCGCCATAAAGTGGCCCACGTGCAGGGAATCGGCCGTCGGGTCGAAACCGATGTAGAAGCGCGCACCGCCGTTGTTGATGAGCTCGCGGATCTCCTTCTCATCCGTCACCTGCGCGATGAGCCCGCGCGCCTGCAGTTCCTCGTAGATTTGCATGTTTCTCATCCTCTCTTTCGTCTTCGGTGATGTCTTGCTCTTCCGGGAACGAAAAAGCCCCTCCCCCGCGCGTGCGGAAGAGGGGACGAGCAGTTCGTGGTACCACCCCGGATTCGGATGCGATGCATCCCTCGTATGCGCTGTAGCGGGCGCGCCCGGCTTCCTTAATGGCGAGCGTTGGGGAAGCGGCTCGGGAGGGTAATTCGATCCGCCCCTGCCGCAGCCTCGCACCGGCCGGCTGCTCTCTTT
>JAFTGE010000069.1 GCA_017458085.1 Oscillospiraceae bacterium | reverse complement strand
GGGGGTATGCTGGAAGTAGTTGGCGTCGAGCTCGCCGTCCTCAAGGGCGGTGTTGGGCAGGACGTAGTCGTCAAAGACAACGATGTTCAGCTCGTAGCCCTGCGCGGCCAGAATCGGCTTGACCTGCTCAAGGATCTCCGCGTGGGGAGAGGCGGAGGCGCCGACCGTGATCACAACGGGCTCGGCGGCAGGTTCAGCCGCGGGCTCGGCGGCAGCGGGAGCTTCGGTAGCGGCGGGAGCGGCAGCGGTGCTGCCGGCGCTGGAGCCGCAGCCGACCAGAACGGAGACGGTAAGTGCAAGGATCAGAAGAATGGACAATAGCTTTTTCATTTTGATTTCCTCCTAAGAAACAATAAATCAATTGGTGATTCGTTTATCGGATTTGTGGACGATACGCATACCGACTTCCTGAATGACCTGTACGATCAGGATACACAGAAGCGCGGCAAACCAGATGACGTCCTGATTGAAGCGCTGGTGGCCGTAGACGATGGCGACCTGGCCGAGGCCGGTGCCGCCCAGCGTGGCGGCCATGGCGGAATAGCCGAGAATGGTGACCATGGAGATCACCGCGCCGGTGATCAGAGAGGGCTTGGCCTCGGGGATCAGCACCTTGGTGATGATCTTGAAGGAGGGGGTGCCCATAGCTTCGGCGGCTTCGATGACGCCCTTGTCGACCTCTTTGATGGAGGACTCCACCATACGGGCGACAAAGGGGGCGGCGCCGACGACCAGGGTGACGATGACGGCTTTGTTGCCGATGGAGGTGCCGACGATCAGCTTCGCCACCGGCAGCAGCGCGACCATCAGGATGATGAAGGGAACGCTGCGGAAAGCGTTAATGATGATACCCAGCACACGGTTGACCGCGCGCATAGGGCGGATGCCATCCTTGTCGGTCACACTCAGGACAATGCCCAGCGGCAGACCCAGCACATAGGCGAAGACCGTGGAGATCACAGTCATATACACCGTTTGCCAAATGCCCCACAGGAACAGGTGGTTGTCCCACAGCTTTACGAACATATCGGTAAACATCCCATCACACCTCCTTTGAATAGGCGATGCCCCGCTCGTTGAGCCAGGCGAGGGCCCGGTCAGTCTGCGCGCTGTCGTTTGGCAGCTCAATGAGCATCTGCCCGTAAACTTTATCATCGATCTCGCGAATATCGGCGGAAACGATATTCAGCGGGACCTGACATTCCATGATCAGGCTTGCCACCACCGGCGCGCGCGTGGTATCGCCGTTGAAAGCCAGCCGCAGCCGCTGCCCGCCGGGGGTAAACTCCTGCGCGGAAGCGGTGCCGGGAAGGATCAGCTCCCGGGCGATCGCGGACTGGGGATTGGTGAAGACCTGGCTCACCGCGCCGATCTCGGCGATCCTGCTGCGGTCGATCACCGCGACACGGTCGCAGATCTGATCAATGACACGCATCTCGTGGGTGATGACGACGATGGTCACGCCCATGGTACGGTTAATCTCCTTGAGCAGCGCCAGAATCGACTGGGTGGTGGTGGGGTCGAGGGCGCTGGTCGCCTCGTCGCAGAGGAGATAGCGCGGATCGGTGGCGAGGGCGCGGGCGATGGCCACGCGCTGCTTCTGACCGCCGGAGAGTTGGGCCGGATAAGCCGCGGCCTTATCCTCCAGCCCGACCACCTTCAACAGCTCCTGGGCCTTGGCCCTGGCTGCGGCCTTCTTCACACCGGCGACTTCCAGCGGGAAGGTTACGTTGCGCAGGACGCTGCGCTGCTCCAGGAGGTTGAAGCCCTGGAAGATCATCGAGATGCTCCGCCGCATTTGCAGCAGCTCCGGCCGGTTCATGGCGGTGAGATCCTTCCCGTCGATGATGACCTGCCCCGCGGTGGGGCGCTCCAGCAGATTAATACATCGGACCAGGGTGCTTTTGCCGGCACCGGACAGGCCGATGATGCCGAAGATTTCTCCGTCGTTGATGGTAAGGTTAATATCGCGGAGAGCTTCCACATTGCCGGAGGCGGAGATATAGGTCTTGCTCAGATCCTTTAGCTCGATCATATGTACAAAGTTCCTTTCCAGTACAAAAAACAGGCCCGGAAAACTCACATTGTTTTCCGGGCCTGCTAAGCAATCAATAGCTTTCAGTGGATGGAACAAGGTGAGTCCTGTTTTTGCGCGCACATCATCATGCACATGCCGCACATGTACATCTTGCCCATCATCATGCTGTTGATGAAAGCGTTGCGCATCAAGACTCCGTTCCTTTCCTTCAGATTGTGTGCATTATAGACCCAATTTCCCCTCTTGTCAATAGGTTTTTCAATTTAATGTAAAAAAGTGAATCGGATCGAATACGGTCATTTTTTATCGGCAGCCAGGATCAGATTCCATGGAAGCGGAAGTAATCCACGATCTGGGAGATCCCCGCGGCATTGAGGCCGCGGCCGTCGGCGGCGAAGAACTCGTCGCGCATGTAGCCGTCGTCGTTATTGAGGACGGAGGCGAGATCGGCGAAATATGCCCCGGTGTCGATGCAGACCTGGCGGATCCAGCTGTTTGCCTGGGCGATCAGCTGGGGCGTCAGCTCATCGGAGCGCTGATAGTTGGAGCCGACGGAGGCAATGGAGCAGCAGATCACGGTGGTGTCGGGACTGGAGTTGCGGATGCTGTTGATCAGCAGGGTATAGCCCTCGATAAAGCTCTCCCGCGTCTCGTTGAACAGATCGTCGCCGCCGAGATAGATGACCACCTTGTTCGGCCGGGAGACCATGGCGGCGTTGGCCGGCGTGATCTGCGAGCCGTCGACGAAAACGATCGGCGTGTCGGCCGCGTCCACCGCGGTCAGCAGGCCCGTACCCGACGGCATCCAGATCTGCGCTCCGGCATCGGCGGCGTAGGTGTTGCTGTAATCCTTCAGGCCCGAAACCGTGCGGTCACAGAGCCAGGTCATGCCGAACACGGCCTCAAGCCCGTTCTTCTGGGTGCTGGGCAGTTCCTTGAGCGTGCCGGAAACGGCGGCATCCGCGGCGGTGCTCTCGGCAGCGCTCTTGCCTCTGACCTTGTTTTCCGCGCCGAGGATCAGTGTGCCGCTGTCGCGCTCGCCGGTGAAGCGGGAGGACATGGAGAACACAAGGCCAACCAGCAGCGCGATGAGCGTGATCAAAATTCCCGCGGCCCAGAGCAAATTTTTCATTCCGGAAAGTCCGTTTTTCATAGCGTTTCTCTTTCCCTGTTACAGATATGGGCGGCCGGGAGGCCGCCCATATCGATGGTTTGTAAAACAGTATTACTCCTGCTCGGCCAGAGCCTTGGCTTCCTCGATGACCTTCTGCTGGACGTTGCCGGGGGCTTCCTCGTAACGGACAAACTTGCAGGTGAAGGAGCCGGCGCCCTGGGTCATGGAGCGCAGGTCGATGGTGTAAGAGCTCATCTCGGCCATGGGAACCTCGGCCTCGATGGTGGTCATGCCGTCCTCGGCGGGCATGGAGCCCATCATGGTGCCGCGGCGCTTGGAGTTGATGTCGCCAATGATGGCGCCCTGGAACTCATCGGGAATGGTGACAAACAGCTGGCCGATGGGCTCGAGGATGGTGGGCTTGGCCTTGGGGATGCCGTCCTGGTAGGCCAGGCGGGCAGCGGTCTGGAAGGCCATATCGTTGGAGTCGACGGGGTGGTAGGAGCCGTCGTACAGGGTGGCCTTGAGGCCGACCAGCGGGTAGCCGGCGAGAACGCCCTTCTGCACCGCGTTGCGCAGGCCCTTTTCGACGGAGGGGAAGAAGTTTTTGGGCACGGAGCCGCCGAAGACCTCCTCGGCGAAGATCATATCGTCCTGCTCGTCCTGGGGCTCGAAGCGGACCCAGACGTCACCGAACTGACCGGAGCCGCCGGACTGCTTCTTGTGGCGGCCGTGGGCCTCCACGCGGCCCTTGATCTTCTCACGGTAGGCAACGCGGGCGGGCTTGAGCTCGGTATCCACACCGAAGCGAG
>JAFTGE010000068.1 GCA_017458085.1 Oscillospiraceae bacterium | reverse complement strand
TCCTGTGTCGGTCCCCGCGGAGGCCGTGTCGCCTGCATCGTCATCGAGCTCGGCTGCGAGAAGATCGACATCGTAAAATACAGTGAGATTCCCGAGGAGTACATCGCTGCGGCCCTGTCTCCTTCTGAGGTCGTCAGCGTCACCATGCTGGAGGACGGCAAGAGCTGCCGTGTCATCGTTCCCGATTCACAGCTGTCCCGTGCCATCGGCAAGGAGGGGCAGAATGCCCGCCTGGCCGCGAAGCTCACCGGCTATAAGATCGACATCAAGCCCGAGTCCGAGGGCTGAGCCCTCGGCACTGAATGGTGGCTGGCATGGCGAGAACCGAGAAGAACCCGCGCGTGGAGCGACAATCGAATATGGAACTGCTGCGGATTCTCGCGGCCATGGGCGTTATTGCGCTGCATTATAACGATGCGGCCATGTTCTCCGGGCTGGGTAAAGAAATCAATCTGCTGGTGCTGGACCTGGATGAATGCCTGTGGGCCTGGCCTGTCGATGTGTTCCTGATGCTGTCGGGATTTTTCTCCTGGAAGAAGGAGAAGGTCAACGGCAAAAAAGCCTTCCAACTGTATTTCCAGCTGATGATCTTTCAGCAGGCGGCGAGCGTTATTCATGCCGTCAGTGCGGGGATATGGCCATCCCGGGGCGAGATCTTGGCAAATCTCCTGCCGACAAACTATTTTGTCGTGCTCTATCTGGCGGTCTATTTCATCAGTCCGTTTTTGAATACCCTGCTCAACAGCCTCGGGGCAGAGGGGAGAAAGCGGCTTGTGTTGCTCTCCCTCGGTATCTTTTCTGTCTATGCCTACGGCATGGATGTGCTGAGCGTCATTCTGGACACCGGTCTGAATCAGGCAAGCCCTGTCAGCCTGGCCGGAGATGTTTCCGGCCACACGGTTGTGAACTTCATCCTGTGCTATCTGCTGGGGGCGGAGATCAGCCGCCGGGACATATCCATTCCGCGGCCGCTGCTGACCTTTTTCGGGTCGACCGCTGTTGTCATGCTTTTGAGTCAGGTCTTCGGCGGCGCGTATCTGGCGATCTCTTATTGCAGTCCCTTTGTCCTGCTGCAGGGCGCCTCGCTGCTCTGCTTCTTCCGTGAGCTCGACATCGGTTATGTCAGACCCGTCAATGTGCTTGCCGGCGCGTCGTTCACCGTTTACCTCGCGCAGGGGCTTTTCTTCCCTCTGTGCGGCAGGGAGCGGTTCATGTGGGCGCGGCCCTATGTGCTGTTCGGTCACATCGTGCTGTGTCAGATTGGCATTTATCTGCTCTGTTTTGTGGTCTATCTGGTCTATACTGGCCTGACGTCGCCGCTGTTTCGCGGGCTGACGGGACCGAAGACAGATGCGCATATGAAGAATTCATAAAAAGGAGGCGGCGGCTATGGAAAAGAAAAAACCGATGCGGCAATGCCTGGGCTGCCGCGAGATGAAGCCCAAGCGGGAGCTGATCCGCGTGGTGCGCTCGCCGGAAGGTGTGATTTCCCTGGACTTTAAGGGGAAGGCCTCCGGCCGCGGCGCCTACGTATGCCCCGATCCGCAGTGCCTGAAAAAGGCGATCAAGGCCCGGGCGATGGAGCGTGCATTCTCCGCTCAGATTCCACCGGAAATCTATGAGCGGCTGGAGCAGGAAATGGAGCGTGGCGATGGAGGATAAGGTACTGGGCCTGTTGGGGCTTATGCGCCGGGCCAACGCCATCCAGATCGGCGAGGACCGCAGCACCGACGCGGTGCACGCGGGCAAGGCGCGGCTTTTGCTGTTGAGCGCGGACGTGTCTGACAACGCCCGCCGCCGTGCGGAACGCGCGCTTGAGGGCCGAAAGGCGCTGTGTGTGCCGCTGCGTTACAGTCGTGATGAACTGGCCGACGCCCTGGGCGTCAGCGGCTGTGCGATGGCGGCGGTAACGGATCTGGGTTTTGCCAACGCCCTGATGAAGGAGCTGGCGAGCGCTGACCCGGAGCGCTATGCCGAGACTGCGCGTGAGATCGAGCGGCGCAGTGATAAGGCAACGCGACGCCGGAAGGAGACTGCCGCCCGCAAGGGCTTGAAGAGGAATGACAAGAGGAGGACGGAAGTATGAGTATGATTAAGTACAGAATCCACGAGGTGGCCAAGGATTTCAATGTCACGTCCAAGGTGATCTCACAGATTCTCACCGATTATATCGCGCCGCCGAAGAACCATATGCAGGTCTTGGAGACCAACGAGCTGGATGTGATTTTCGAGTATATGACGCAGCATAACCAGGCCGAGAGCCTGCAGGATATCTTCAACACCCCTGCGCCTGTCAAGGCCAAGGAAACGAAGGCGCCTGCCCCGAGCCAGAAGGAAACGGAGGCCAAGCCCCAGGAAAAGCAGGCCGCGCCTGCCGCGAAATCCGCCGCTGCCCCGGCGCAGCCTGCACGCCCGCAGTCCGCTGCCCAGCCTGCTGCCCCGGCCAAGCCCAAGGAGAATAAGCCCCATACCCCGCGCCAGGTTGCCGAAAAACGCGTGGTCGATACCCGCGGCGGCGCCGCCGTCAATATCGAAAAGTATAACGAGCGCTATGACGATATGGCCGGCAACAAGGCCAATACCAACAACATGCGCCGCAACAACAAGGAAAAGATCGGCGGCAAGAACAAGCAGCAGCGCCCGAATACCGCCCAGGCCTCCTCGGCCAAGCGCCGTCAGGAGGAGCGGGATAAGATGAACCGGCTGCACCTGGAGATCGCCAAGAAGCAGCCCGTCAAGGTTGAGATTCCCGACGAAATCAGCGTGGGTGAGCTTGCCTCCCGGATGAAGAAGACCGCCTCCGAGGTCATCAAGCAGCTGTTCAAGATGGGCGTATTTGCCTCCGTGTCCGAGGTCATCGACTACGACACCGCGGCGCTGGTCGCCATGGAGCTCGGCTGCAAGGTCGAGAAGGAGGTCATCGTCACTGTCGAAGAGCGCCTCATTGACGACCATGAGGATAAGCCGGAGGATCTCCAGCCCCGCGCTCCGGTCGTTGTGGTCATGGGCCACGTCGACCACGGCAAGACCTCTCTGCTGGACTATATCCGCCATGCCAACGTCGTCTCCGGCGAGGCCGGCGGCATCACCCAGCACACCGGCGCCTACACCGTTGAGATCAACGGCAGCCCCATCACCTTCCTCGATACCCCTGGCCATGAGGCCTTCACTTCCATGCGCGCCCGCGGCGCCATGGTCACCGATATCGCCATCCTGGTGGTCGCGGCGGACGACGGCATCATGCCGCAGACCGTGGAGTCCATCAACCACGCCAAGGCGGCCAATATCCCTGTGGTCGTTGCCATTAACAAGATGGACACCGTCGGCGCCAACCCCGAGCGCATCAAGCAGCAGCTGACCGAGTACGATCTGGTCAGCGAGGAGTGGGGCGGCGACACCATCATCTGCCCCATCTCCGCC